>CAXVWQ010000494.1:0-39150 GCA_964263755.1 Roseomonas sp.
GCGATCGGGTTCTCGCTGTCGGAAGGCATCGTGGCCTCCGCCGCCGCGATCGAGGAGATGGAGGTGCTGTCGCGCGGCGACCTCGGCGTGGAGGTGCGGATGCGGCTGGCCGAGACGGCCGGCACGCGTCACCTGCGGCGCCGGCGCGCGATGGCGGGGCCGGTCGGCTGCGGCCTGTGTGGCATCGAGTCCTTGCAGGAGGCCGCGCGGCGCGCCGAACGGGTCACCTCGCCGTTGCGTTTCTGGCCCGGCGCCGTGACGGCGGCGGTGGCCGCGCTGGAAGCGGCGCAGGCGATGAACCGGGAGGCCCGCGCCCTGCACGCCGCCGCCTTCTGGACCCCGGAGGCCGGGTGCGTGGCGGTGCGCGAGGACGTCGGCCGGCACAACGCGCTGGACAAGCTGGCGGGGGCGCTGGCGCGGGCGGGCGTGGCGGGCGGGGGCGGGATCGTGGCGCTGACGAGCCGCGTGTCGGTGGAGATGGTGCAGAAAGCGGCGCGTCTCGGCGCGCCGGTCATCGCGGCGGTGTCGGCGCCGACCGCCCTCGCCGTCCGCACCGCCGAGGCGGCCGGCATCACGCTCGTCGCCGTGGCGCGCGGCGGGTGCTTCGAGGTGTTCACCCATCCGGTGCGCGTCATCGGGAGTTGAGGCGGGCGCGAGGGCCGTTGCGGTCCCGCGCGAAGCATGCAAATGGTTACATCGTCATCCGGTCAATGGATCGGGAGGGGACGATGGAACGATCCTTCGCCAAGGAGGTCGCGCTGCTCCGCAAGGGTGCGGGGGAGGTGGTGGAGACCGAGGGCATCCTCGCCATCGCCAAGGCGCTGCTGCAATCCGGCGTGTCCTACGTCACGGGCTACCAGGGCGCGCCGGTGTCGCACCTGATGGACGTGTTCGCGGACGCCAAGCCGGTGCTGGACGAACTCGGCGTGTTCTACGAACCCGCGGCGAACGAGGCGGGGGCGGCGTCCATGCTCGCGGCCTCCATCAACTATCCCGTGCGTGGGGCGGCGGTGTGGAAATCGACCGTCGGAACGAACGTGGCCTCCGACGCGCTGTCCAACCTCGCCTCCGCCGGCGTGCGGGGCGGCGTGGTGATGGTGGTGGGGGAGGATTACGGCGAGGGCGCCTCCATCATCCAGGAGCGCACGCACGCCTTCGCCATGAAGTCCTCCATGTGGCTCATGGACCCGCGGCCGGATCATCCGCGGCTGGTGGAGCTGATCGGCAAGGCGTTCGAGTTGTCCGAGGCATCGTCGACGCCGGTGATGGCGGAGGTCCGCATCCGCGCGTGCCACCTGCGCGGGCGGTTCGTCGCGAAGGACAACGTGCGGCCGGTGGTGTCGCGCCACGACCCGCTCGTGACGCCGGTGTTCGACTACGCGCGCATCTGCCTCCCGCCCTCCACCTACATCCAGGAGGCGGACAAGGTGAACCGCCGCTTTCCCGCGGCGCGCGCCTTCATCCGCGAGCACGGGCTGAACGAGGTGCTGCCGGGCGACCTCGACGAGATCGGGATCATCGTGCAGGGCGGGCACACCAACACGCTGCTGCGCGCGCTGTCGCGCCTGGGGCTGGCCGATCCCTTCGGGAACAGCCGGGTGCCGGTCCTCGTGCTCAACGTCACCTACCCGCTCGTGCCGGAGGAGGTGACGGCGTTCTGTGCTGGCAAGCGCGCCGTGCTGATCGTGGAGGAGGGCAACCCAGCCTACCTGGAGGAAGCCATCGCCGCGGCGCTGCGCGAGGGCGACGTGCAGACGAAGGTGATCGGCAAGAAGGTCCTGCCCCTCGCGGGGGAATACACCGCTGACGTCATCCTGCGCGGCCTCGCGAAGTTCCTCGATGGCGCGGTGCCGCGCGGCGTGGACCTGGAGGCCGTGTCCCGCGTGGTCGCCGACGCGGTCGCGCCGGGCGAGCGGTCCCGGCAACTGATCGGCGCGTCGCTGCCGCAGCGCCCGCCGGGGTTCTGCACCGGGTGCCCGGAGCGGCCGGTCTTCGCCGCGATGAAGCTCGTGCAGAAGCGCGTGGGCCAGTTCCACGTGGCCGCGGACATCGGCTGCCATTCCTTCGCGACGCTGCCGCCCTTCAACATGGGCTCCTCCATCCTCGGCTACGGCCTCGGGCTGTCGTCGGCCGCGGCGGTCGGTGGGCTGTTCGGCGGCAAGCGCACGATCACGGTGATGGGCGACGGCGGCTTCTGGCACAACGGGCTGTCCACCGGCGTGACGGCGGCGCTCCAGAACAAGACGGACGGCGTGCTGCTGGTGATGGACAACGGCTACACCTCCGCCACTGGCCAGCAGCACGTGCTGTCGAGCCGGGTCGGCGACCGCGACCGCCCGCGCCTGTCCATCGAGGACACGCTGCGCGCCCTCGGCGTGACCTGGATACGCACCCAGGGCACCTACCGGGTGAAGGACATGGTGCGGACGCTGCGCGACGCGATGACGACGCGGCAGGGCGGGCTGAAGGTGATCGTCGCGCAGCAGGAATGCCAGTTGGCCCGCCAACGCCGCGTGAAGCCCGCGATGAAGCGCGCTCTGGACGCGGGGGAGCGGGTGGTCCGCACCCGCTACGGCGTGGACGCGGCGACCTGCACGGGGGACCATTCCTGCATCCGCCTCTCCGGCTGCCCGTCGCTGACCTTGCGCGAGAATCCTGACCCGTTGCGGCGCGACCCCGTGGCCTACGTGAACAACGACTGCGTGGGGTGCGGATTGTGCGGGGAGGTGGCGGATGCGGCGCAGCTCTGCCCCTCCTTCTACCGCGCCGACATCGTGTCCAACCCGACGCGCTGGGACCGCTGGATGATGCGCGTGCGCGGCGCGGTCATCGGGCGGCTGCAGGATTGGGCGGAACGCCGCCGCCCCGCCGCGGTGGCGATGGCGGCCGCCGAATGACCCGGCCCATCGGCATCCTCATCGCCGCGATGGGCGGGGAGGGGGGCGGCGTGATGACGGACTGGATCGTCGCCGCCGCCCAGCGGGCGGACCTGCCGGTGCAGGGGACGTCCATTCCCGGCGTGGCGCAGCGCACGGGGGCGACGAACTACTACGTGGAGATGTGGCCGGAGACCTACGCGGCGACGGGCGGGCGCCAGCCGGTGTTCGGCCTGGGACCCGGGCCGGGCGACGTGGACGTCGTCATCGCGACGGAACTCGTGGAGGCCGGACGGTGCTGCGAGCGGGGCTACGTCTCGCCCGACCGCACCACCCTCATCGCCGCGATCCGCCGCGTCTTCGCCACCTCGGAGAAGTCCGCGATGGGCGACGGGCGGTTCGAGTCGGAGCGCGTGATGCGCGCCATCGGCGAGATGCCGCGCCGCGCGATGCTGTTCGACCCGGATCGTCTCCCCGCCGCGGCGCGCGGAGTGTCGCTCAACGCGCTGTCCCTCGGCATGCTCGCGGGCAGCGGGGCGGTGCCGATCCCGGCGGACGCGTTCCGCGACGCGATCCGTGCGGGCGTGGCACCGGAGGCGAACCTGCGGGGCTTCGAGGCCGGCCTCCTTCTCGCCGCCGCCCCGCCGATTTTGCCGGAGATCGGGGCGACGGCGGCGCGTGACCTGTCGGGGATGTTGCGGGACAGCGCCCTGACCCTGCCGCCCGACGTGCTGGCGGTGGTGGAAGTCGCGCTGCCGCGGATGGCCGACTTCCAGTCGGACGCCTACGCGCGCCTCTACCTCGACCGGCTGCGGGCCGTGCTGGCCGTGGACCCGGCCCCCGGGGGGATGCGCCGCCTCTCCGCGGAGGTCGCGCGGCACCTCGCGCTCTGGATGGCGTACGAGGACGTGGTGCGGGTGGCGCAGATCAAGTCGAGCCGCGCGCGCTTCGCGGAGGTGCGGGCGGAGGTCCGCGCGAAGCCGGGCGAGCCGGTTCGCGTGACGGAGTTCCTCAAGCCCGGCGCGGACGAGATCGCGGCGCTCCTCCCGCCCGGGATCGGTCGGCGCCTGCGCGCCTGGGGCGAACGGCGGGAGGCGGCGGGGCGGGAGAACGCGTCGCTGCGGCTGCCGAGCACGTCGGTGAGCGGCTTCCTGGCGATGTTCTTCCTCGCGCGAATGCGGCGGTTCCGGCCGATGGGGCTGCGCTACGCGGAGGAGCAGGCGGGAATCGAGGACTGGCTCGGCCAGGTGCACGCGGCCGCCGCCGCGGGCGACCACGCGCTGGCGCTGGAGATCGCGACCCTGCCGCGGTTGCTGAAGGGCTACGGCGAAACGCAGCGGCGCGGGCGCGCCGGCTTCGCCGCCGTGATGAGCCGCGCCGTGCGCACCGCGCGACCCGGCGACCCGGCCGCGGCGGGCCGCGTGGCGCGGGCGCGTGAAGCCGCGCTGGCCGATCCCGAACACACGACGCTCGACGCCACGCTCGACGCGATCGCCGCCGAGGCCCCGCGCGACTTGGCGATGGCGGCGGAGTAGGACAGGCTTGGCCCAGGGGGAATCCACGATGATCCGACGCAGGCTGGTCCTCGGCGCCGCGCTCGCCGCGCCCGCGATCCGTGCGGAGGCACAGGAGGTCACGCTCCGCGCCGTCTCCGCCTTCCAGGAAGGCACCGCCTTCGCACGGCCCTTCGAGGCCTGGATCGCCCGCGTGAACGAGGAGGGGCGCGGCAAGGTCCGCATCAACTTCATCGGTGGACCGCGCGCCATGCCGCCCTTCGAGGTGGGGAACGCCGTGCGCAACGGCGTGGTGGACGTGGTGAACTCCACCGCCGCCTTCTACGAGAACCTCATGCCCGAGGGCGCCGCGATCAAGCTGGCGACGACGGACTGGGCGGAGGTGCGCCGCAACGGCGGCTTCGCGCTGCTGTCGCGCCTGCATGCGGAGAAGGTGAACGCCCACTACCTCGGGCGGCACGGCTTCGAGATGCCGTTCCACCTCTACCTCAACCGCGAGATCGCGGGGCCGGACCTGCGTGGGCTGACGATCCGGACCTCGCCCGTCTATCGCGCCTTCTTCACCGCCCTCGGCGCCAACCTCGTCAACACCGCGCCGGGCGAGGTCTTCACCGCCCTCGAACGCGGCGTCGTGCAAGGCTATGGCTGGCCGGCCCAGGGCATCTTCGACCTCGGCTGGCACGAGCGCACGCGTTTCCGCGTGGACCCGCCCTTCTACAAGGTCGAGGTCAACGTGCTGGTGAACAACGCGCGCTGGGGACGCCTGAACGCCGAGCAGCGGGACGTGCTGACGAAGGCGGCGGAGTGGATGGAGGCCGGGGAGGCCGAACGCGCCCGCACCGCCATCGAGGCCGACTACGCGCGGATGCGCGACGCCAACATCCGTGTCATCGAGTTCACCGGCGAGGCGCGCGACCGCTGGCTCCGCACCGCGCAGGACGCGGGGTGGGAGGAGTTGGCGCGCAACGCCCCCACCCACGCCGCCGAACTGCGGCGCCTGCTGTCCGGCGGCTGAGGAGCGTGGCGCGCGCCTGGTCCGCGCTGCTGGCCGCGCCCGCCGCGGTCGCCGGCGCGATCGTGCTGGCGATGGTGCTCGGGGTGACCGCCTCGGTCGGGCTGCGCGCGATAACGGGCGCGGAGATCCCGGGCGCGGTGGAACTGACGGAGATCGGACTCTACCTCTCCGCGATCCTCGCCGCGCCGTGGCTGCTGCACCAGGGGCAGCACATCCGCGCGGACCTTCTGGGGAGCGCGCTGCCGCTTGGCGCGGCGCGCGCGCTGGAGATGGCGTCCGACGTCCTCGGCCTCGTCGTCTGCCTCATCCTCGCCTACGCCGCCTGGGGCATCGTCGCGGAGAGCGCGGCGCTCGGCTCGGTCATCCGGCGCACGATCACCTACCCGGAATGGTGGCTCTCGGCGCCGCTGCCCCCTGCCTTCCTCCTCCTCGGCGGCGAATTCGCCGCGCGTATCGCCCGCCTCCTCCGCGACCCGTCCGCGGGGACGCGGGACGAGGCGCGGTCCGTCGGGTAGCGCCGCGTCATGGAGTGGCAGGAGGCCGCGTTCCTGATGCTCGGCGGCGTGACGGCGCTGATCCTCATCGGCCCCCCCGTCGCGTTCTGCTTCCTCGCGATCAACCTCCTGGGCGCGTGGCTGTTCCTCGGCGGCGAGTTCGGGCTGCAGCAGCTCGTCCGCAACGGCGTCTCCTCGCTCACCAACTTCTCCCTTACCCCCGTGCCCTTCTTCATCCTCATGGGCGAGGTCCTGTTCCGCTCGGGCGTCGCGGGTCGCGCGATCGAGGCGGTGGACCGCGTCATCCGCGCCGTGCCTGGACGGTTGGCGGTGGTCGCGGTGGTGGCGGGGACGATCTTCTCCGCCATCTCCGGCTCCACCATCGCCACCACGGCGATGCTCGGCGGGCTGCTGCTGCCGCAGATGCTCGCGCGCGGCTACCATCCGCGCATGGCGATGGGGCCGATCATGGCGGTGGGCGGGATCGACATGCTCGTGCCGCCCTCCGCGCTTGCCGTGCTGCTCGGCTCCCTCGCTGGCATCTCGATCTCCGGCCTGCTGGTCGGCGGGGTCGTGCCGGGGTTGCTGATGGCCGTGCTGTTCATCGGCTGGATCATCCTGCGCGCCACGATGAACCCGTCCCTCGCGCCGCCGGACGACGGGCCGCGCGAGGCCTTCGCCATCGCGCCCCTGATCATCCACGTCCTCCCGCTCGTCGCGATCTTCGCCGCGGTGGTCGGCGCGATGGTCGGCGGCATCGCGACGCCGACGGAAGCGGGCGCGGTCGGCGCCGCGGCCACCCTCCTCGTCGCGCTCCTCTACCGCGGGCTGACGTGGCGCGCGCTCGTCGGGGCCCTCGGCGGCACCGTCGCCGTCTCCGGGTCGGTGCTGTTCATCCTCCTCGGCGCCATCACCTTCTCCCAGGTGCTGACCTTCTCCGGCGCGGGGAACGGCATCACCGACATCCTCCGCGCCGCCGACCTCGCGCCGTGGCAGATGGTGCTGCTGATGATGGCGGTCCTCCTCCTCCTCGGCTGCTTCCTCGACCAGGTCAGCATCGTGATGATGACGCTGCCCTTCTTCGTGCCGCTCGCCACGGCGCTGAACCTCGACATGATCTGGTTCGGCGTGCTCTTCCTCATCTGCATGCAGGTCGGACTGCTGACGCCGCCCTTCGGGCTGCTGCTGTTCGTGATGAAGTCCGCGGCCCCAGCCGGCACGCCGATGCGGGAGGTGTATGCGGCCGCCGCGCCCTACGTCGCGTTCTCTCTCGTCGTCCTGCTGCTCGTCTTCCTCGTCCCGCCCCTCGCCACAGGGTTGCCCGCATGGCTGCGCTAGACTTCGCCTCCGTCGAGGCTGATCCCGAACTCCTGCCCTTCGCGCTCAACCGGATGATGGCCGCCTGGAACGCCCGCCTCGCCGCGCGACTGGACGAACGCGGGGTGTCCTTCGCGCAGTGGCGCGTGCTGATGGTCGCGGCCCGCACCGCCGGGGTGCTGACCATCGCCGAACTCGCGGACCGCACGCTCGTCCCGCACTCCACGCTCTCGCGACAGGTCGCGGCCATGGAGCGCCTCGGCCTCGTCCGGCGGGAGCCGGCGGAGGACGACGCGCGCGCCGTCCGCGTCGTCCTCACGCCGCACGGCCGCGCCCGCTACCGGGAGGTGCTGCCCCTGGCGCTGGAGGAGGCGGAAGCCGGCTTCGCGCCCCTGTCGCGCGCCGAGCGGACGGTGCTGTCCCGCCTCCTCTCGCGCCTCGCGCCGGAGCCCTGACGTGCCGGTCTGGCTGCACCACGACCAGGAGTCACTCGATCGCCATTACGATCAGGCGGCGTGGTGCGGGGACATCGCGGCGTGGCGGGACCGCTACGCCGCCGACACGGCCACGGCGCGGGCCGTGCTGCACCCGCGGGTCCTGTCCTACGGCCCGCACGATCTGGACCTGTATCCCGCCCGCGGCCCGTCGCGCGGCACGCACCTGCACATCCACGGCGGCGCGTGGCGCGCCAACACGCGCGGGGATGCGGGGTTCATCGCCCCGGCGCTCACCGCGGCCGGCTTCGACGTGGCCGTGCCGGACTTCTCCCTCCTCCCGACGCGTCGTCTGCCGGACGTCGTGGCGGAACTCCTGGCCTGCGTCGCGTTCCTGCGGGGGCGGGGGGCCCTGCACCTGTCCGGCCATTCCTCCGGCGCCCATCTCGCCGCGGTCCTCGCCACGCGCGAGGCCTTCGCGTCGGTCACGCTCGTCTCCGGACTCTACGACCTCGAACCCGTCCTGCTCTCGGCGCGCGGCGCCTACGTCATCCTGTCGCCGGAAGAGGCGGAGGACCTCAGCCCGATCCGCCACGCCGCGCGCATCGCCGCGCCGGTCCGGATCGCCTGGGGGACGGCCGAGAGCCCCGAGTTCATCCGCCAGTCCGAGGCCATGGCCGACGCCACGGGGGCCGAACGCTTCGCGCTGCCGGGCGCCAGCCACTTCGCCGCCCCCTACGCCATGGCGGAGGGTCCGTTGCACGACGCGATGACCCGGGGCCCGGCGTGACGGCGTCCGCACACCCTGGCCGCACCGACGAACCGCAGGATGGGAGCCGCATCCCCCGATGAACGCCGTCACCGACACCCCCTGGCGCATCGGTGCCTCCGCCCGCCGCGTGGAGGATCTGCGCCTCCTCCGCGGCCTCGGCCGTTACTCGGAAGACCTCGTGCCGCCGGGGGCGCTGCACGCGGTCTTCGTGCGCTCGCCGCACGCCGCGGCCCGCATCCTTGGCGTGGACGCCGCCGAGGCCCGCGCGCTGCCCGGAATCGTCGCGGTGTTCACCGGCGAGGACATGGCCTCGCTCAACTCCCTGCCCTGCGTCGTCGCGCGCAACCTGCCGGACGGCTCCCCGATGCCGCAGCCGCCCTACCATGCGCTGACCACCGGCGCCGTGCACCACGTCGGCGACCCCGTGGCGATGGTCGTCGCGACCACCGCCGCCCTCGCGCGCGACGGTGCGGAGGCGGTGAACGTCGATTGGGACCCGTTGCCCGCCGTGACCGACTGCGCCGAGGCCCTGGCGCCCGGCGCACCGGAGGTTTGGCCCGGCCTCGCCCCCGGCAACCTCCTCTTCGAGTTCAAGCTGGGCGACCAGTCCGCGACCGATGCGGCGATCCGCGCCGCGCCACACGTCGTGGCGCTCGACTTCCGCGTCTCCCGCGTCTGCGGCGCCGCTATGGAGCCGCGCGCCGCCGTCGCCGAATGGGACCCCTCCGCCGAACGCTGGACGCTGCGGACAGGCATCCAGGGCGCGCACACGCTGCGCGACCACCTCGTCGGCGTGCTCGGCGTGCCCGCGCACATGCTCCGCGTGATCTCGCCGGACATGGGCGGCGCCTTCGGGCTGCGGAGCAACCCGACGCAGGAGCACGCCGCGCTGCTCTTCGCCACCCGCGCCCTGAACCGCACGCTGCGCTGGACGGCGGACCGGACGGAGGCGATGCTCTCCGACCCTCACGCGCGCGACACGCACAACCGCGTGGAACTGGCGCTGGACGGGGAGGGAGTTTTCCTCGCGCTCCGCGTCACCACCTCCGCGAACATCGGCGCCTACCTCGCGATGATGTCGCCGCACTCCTCCACGAACAACCTCGGCGGACTCGCGGGCACCTACCGCACGCCGCGGATCGCGGTGACGGTGCGCGGCGCCTTCACCAACACGCAGTCCAACGCCCCCTACCGCGGCGCCGGCCGCCCGGAAGCGACCTACGCGATCGAGCGCGTGATTGACGTCGCCGCCGCGCGCCTCGGGATGGACCGGATCGCGATACGCCGCCGCAACCTCATCCCGCCGGAGGCGATGCCCTACAGGACGGGCCTCGTCTTCACCTACGACAGCGGCAACTTCGAGCGCGGCATGGACCTCGCCATCGAGGCCGCCGACCTCGCGGGGTTCGAAGCCCGTCGCGGGGCGAGCGAGGCGCGGGGCAAGCTCCGCGGCCTCGGCATCGCCAACGCCATCGAGATCAGCGCGGGGCCGCAGGGCGCGGTGATGGAGGAGGGCGCGGAGATCCGCTTCGCCGCGGATGGCAGCGCCACGCTCTTCCTCGGGTCGCACAACCATGGCCAGTGGCACGAGACGTCACTGCGCCAGATCATGGCCGAACGCCTCGGCGTGAAGCCCGATCGGCTGCGGATCGTCGCGGGCGACACGGACGCCGTCGCCTACGGCCGGGGCACGTTCGGGTCGCGCACGATGGTCGCCGGCGGCACCGCGATGGTGGAGGCGGCGGACCGCATCATCGAACGGGGCAAACGCCTCGCCGGCGCGATGCTGGAGGCGGATGCCGCGGACATCGAGTTCGCCGCGGGCCGCTTCGCGATCGCCGGCACTGACCGTTTCGTCGGCATCGAGGACGTGGCGCGCGCCGCGCATCTTCCCGGCAAGCGTCCGGACGGCGGCGAACTCGGCCTGCACGCCAACGCGGCGATCTCCCCGAGCGACGCCACCTTCCCGAACGGCTGTCACGTCTGCGAGGTGGAGGTTGATCCGGAGACGGGTGCCGTGCGCCTGGACCGCTACGTGGTGGCGGACGACGTGGGCACGGTGGTGAACCCGCTGATCCTCAAGGGCCAGATCCATGGCGGCGTCGCGCAGGGTGCGGGGCAGGTGCTGATGGAGGAGATCCGCTACGACGAGGGCAGCGGACAGATGCTGACGGCGTCCTTCATGGATTACGCGATGCCGCGTGCCACCGATCTGCCGTCCATGACGGTGGTGTCCAACCCCGTCCCGACGCGCACCAACCCGCTCGGCGTGAAGGGCGCGGGGGAAGCGGGGACGGTGGGCGCTCTCCCGGCCATCCTTTCCGCCGTGTGTCACGCGCTGGGGGTCGAACACATCGACATGCCGCTGACGCCCGAACGGGTGTGGGCGGCGACCCGGACGCGTGAGGCCGGCTGATCGCGACTCTCACGTCGTGCGCCAACGGAGCAGGTGGCGCTCCGCCGCGGCGAGCGCGATGTTGCTGACGAGACCGATGAGGGCGAGGAGGATCAGCCCCGCGAAGATGTCGGCCGACCGGAAGGCCCGCCCCGCGAGCAGGATCGCGGTGCCGAGGCCCTGCCCGCCCGACAGCATCTCGCACACCACCGCGAGGATGAGGGCGATGGTGAGCGAGAGGCGCATCCCCGCGATGATGTCGGGCACCGCGTTCGGCAGCCCCATCTTCCAGATGAAGGCGAGGCGGGACATGCCGAGGGCGCGGGCGACCTCGCCGAGCCGCGGTTCGACCGACTTGAAGCCGTGGACCGTGGCGAGCAGCGTCGGCCAGAGCGAGCCGAACACGACGACGCCGAGCACCATCCCCGGCGTGAGCCCGAACACCGCCACCGCCACGGGGATGATGGCGGAGGCGGGGAGGGGGCGGAGGAACTCCAGGGTCGGTTCCAGCGCCTCCCGCACCGGCCGCAGGAGGCCGATCGCCGCACCGAGGAGGATGGCGACGCCGGAGGCGACGAGCCAGCCCTGGAGCATGAGGAGGATGGTGGAGACCGTCTGCGCCGGCAGGTCGCGCGACATCCCGCGTTGCAGGGCCGCGAGCGCCGCCTCGGGCGTCGGCAGGAACACGCGGGAGACGAGGCCGGTGACGGTGACGCCGTGCCACAGCAGCAGCACGGCGCCGAGGCCGGCGAGGACGATCGCCACCTCCTTCGCCGCGCGGATCACGCGCCGCCCCGGTGCGCCGTCAGCCGCCGTTCCAGCAGGACGAGGAGCCGGTTCAGGCCCCAGCCCAGCAACCCGACCCAGACCAGCGTCGCGAGCATGAGGTCCGGTGCGAGGGATTGCTGCGCCACGCTCATGCCGTAGCCCAGGCCCTGCGGGTTCGCCGCGATCTCGACGGTCACCACGATGACGAGGGCGACGCCGACCGCGAGGCGCAGCGCGACGACGAGGCGGGGGAGTGCGGCGGGCAGGATCACCTTCGTGACCCGCGCCACCGGGCCGAGTTGCAGGGCGCGGGAGACGTCGCGCAGCGTGCGGTCCACGCCGCCGACGGCGGATTGCGAGAGGATGAGGGTCGGCCAGAAGGTGGCGAAGACCACGACCGAGGCGCCCATCGCCGGGCCGAAGCCGAAGATCAGCAGGGCCAAGGGGATGAGGGCGACGGGCGGCACGGAGCGCAGGGCTTCGACCGGCGCGCGGCAGAGGCGGGCGGCGAACGGGATGAGGCCGAGGGCGATACCGGCGAGCAACCCGGCCCCGGCGCCGATGAGGAGGCCGAGGAGGACGACGATGAGGGTGTCGGCCGTCTCTCCGATCAGCGTGCCGTCGGCCAGGGCCACCGCGCCGGCGCGCAGCACGCGGGACGGCGGCGCGAGAGAGTCCGACGGCGGTCGGCCGATGAAGGCGAGTTCCCAAAGGACCAGCAACCCGAGCGGCAGGATCGCGCCCCGCCAGGGGATCGCCCTCATACGTGGCCGTCCTGCATCAGGCCGAACAGGTCGCGGCGCAGGCGCAGGAACTCCGGGTGTTCCCGCGTGGTGAGCTGGTGCCGCGGGGAGGGCAGGGGGACCGTCACCACCCGGTCCACCCGCCCCGGGTTGGCGGCGAGCGCGACGATCGTGTCGCCGAGGTAGAGCGCTTCCTCCAGGTCGTGGGTCACGAACAGCACGGTCATCGCGCGTTCCGCGACGAGGCGGAGGATCTCGTCCTGCAAGGTCTGGCGCGTCATCGCGTCGAGCGCGCCGAAGGGTTCGTCCATCAGCAGGATGCGCGGTTCCTGGGCGAGGCAGCGGGCGATCTGCAACCGCTGCTGCATGCCGCCGGACAGCTCGGATGGAAATTTCCGCAGGTGGTTCCGCAGTCCCACGGTCGTCAGCAGCCGCTCGATGCGGTCGCGCCGCTCGGCGCGCGGGACGCCCGCCGCCTCCAGCGCCAGCGACACGTTGCCGTAGGCGTCGCGCCACGGCAGCAGCGCGCGGCCGTAGTCCTGGAACACCACCGCCACGTCGCGGGACGGCGCGGTGCGCGGCGCCCCGTTCACGCGCACGCCGCCGGACTTCGCGGTGAGGAAGCCGCCGGCCAGCCGCAGCACGGTGGTCTTGCCCGAACCGGACGGCCCGATGACGCAGCCGAAGGCGCCGACGGGAAGGCTGAACGACACCTCCCGCAGCACCTCCCGCCCGCCGAGGTCGAGCGACACGCGGTCGAACGCGATCGCCGCCTCCGCCGCCGCGCGCGGCGGGGAGGCGGCGAGGCCGTCCACGAGAGCGGCGTCAGGCAAGCCGCAGCCGCGCGGGGTCGAGGCGGGTGGTGAGCATGTCCTGCTCCGTCATCATGCGGAGCCAAGCGGCCATCTCGCGCTCCGTCACGTCAGAGCGGAGGCGGGCGAGCGGCACGGTGCGGACCACCTCCGGCGGCAGCCGGGTGTACTTCGCGATGTGCTCGCGCGCCCGGGCATCGTTCGCGCCCACCCAGGCCACGCCTTCCGCGATGGCCTCGCGGAAGCCGCGCACCGCGTCGGGGTTGCGCGTCGCCCAGGCGCGGGTCGAGGCCCAGAAGGTGGTCGGCAGCGCCTCCGCCAGGTCCGGCGTCATGTTGGAGACGAGGGATCCGATGCCGGCGGAGGTGATGCGGCTCAGCACCGGTTCGCCTGTCACCACCGCGTCCACCGTGCCGCCGCGCAGCACGTCGGCCATCGTCGGGAAGGCCACCTCGACGAAGGTGACGCGCCGGTGGTCCACGCCCTTGTCCATGAGCCACTTGCGGAACATCACGTGGAGGAAGGCGTTGAGGCCGGGCACGCCGACGCGCTTGCCGACGAAGCCCGGCGCGTCCGTGATGCCCGACCCGGCCCTGGCGACGGCGCCGAATGTCGTGACGTCCTTCGTGATCTCGGCGCAGGCGGAGAGCGCGACGAGGTCCAGGCCGCCATCCACCGCGGAGATCATCACGGACGGCGTGGGGCCGCCGATCTGGAGCGAGTTCGCCTGCAGCGCGGCGGGGATGGTGGAGTTCAGGGTGATGAGCTGCAAGTCGGTGTCCAGACCGCGGCGGCGGAAGAAGCCTTCCTCCTGCGCCACGAAGGCGGCGGTGTAGTCCAGCACGGCGGTGTAGCCGATGCGGATGCGGCCCGCGCCCTGCGCCAGCGCGGGACGTGCGAGGCCCGCGAGGGCGGCGGCCCCCAGGATGCTCCGGCGTTCGATCATGGTCTTCGTTCCCCCTCCGTGTTTGGCCGCCACGTGACCGATCGGCCGGGCCCTTGGCAAGGGCGGATATCCGTGCCCAGCATCGGGAAGGGGAAAAAGTCCATGCCGCGCCGCATCATCGACCTGTCCGTGGCCTTGCAGGCCGGCATCGCCTCGGACCCACCGGGGATGACGCCGCAGATCGAGTACGTGGCGCACCGTGACACCGCCGCCGCCATGGCCGCCATCTTCCCCGGCATGCGCCCGGAGCAGTTGCCGGATGGAGAGGGTTGGGCGCTTGAGAACATCCGGCTGACGACGCACAATGGCACGCACATCGACGCGCCGTGGCACTATGCCTCCACGATGGATGGCGGCGCCCGGGCGATCACGATCGACGAGGTGCCGCTGGAATGGTGCGTCGCCCCCGGCGTGAAGCTGGACTTCCGCGACAAGCCGGACGGCCACGTGTGCACCGCCGACGACGTGCGGCGCGAACTGGACCGCATCGGGCACGACCTCAAGCCCTTCGAGATCGTCGTCGTCAACACCGCCGCCGGCCGCGCCTACGGCCAGCCGGACTACCTCGACCGCGGCTGCGGCATGGGCCGCGACGCGACGATGTTCCTGCTGGAACGCGGCGTCCGTGTCACCGGCACGGATGGCTGGTCCTGGGACGCGCCCTTCTCCGCCACCGCCCGCCGCTTCGCCGAGACGGGCGACCCGTCGATCATCTGGGAAGGCCACAAGGCCGGGCGGGAGATCGGCTACTGCCACATCGAGAAGCTGTCGAACCTCGAAGCCCTGCCCGCGACGGGGTTCACCATCTCCTGCCTTCCCGTGAAGATCGAGCGCGCCTCCGCGGGCTGGTGCCGGGCCGTCGCCATCCTCGACGACTGACGGCGGCTTCCGGCACGCCGTTTGCCCCGGACTTCGCGATGCCCAGAACGACCCGCCCGTGCCGCGCCTGACCATCCACCGCCTGGGGATGGCGCACCCCGCCAACGTCTCGGCCCTCGCCGCGATGCTCGACGCCGGGACGCTTCGCGCGCCGCACATCCGCGCCGTGATCGGCAAGACCGAGGGGAACGGCGGCCTGAACGATTTCACGCGCGGCTACTTCACGCAGTCCCTCCTCCTCCTGCTGTCGCGGGTGATGGGGGAGGGGCCGGAGGCGCTCGCCGCTCGTATCCCCGTCATCCTGTCCGGCGGCACGGAAGGCGTGCTGTCCCCGCACTACGCGGTGATCTGCGACGAACCCGGGGACGCGGCGGGCGAGGGCCTCGCCATCGGCACCGCCTTCGCCCGGCCCGGGGAGGCCGGCGGTACCGACCAGATCGCCCGCGTGGCCGACGCCGTGCGCGCGGCGATGGCGGACGCCGGCATCACCGATGCCGCGAAGGTCGCGCTCGTGCAGGTGAAGTCCCCGGCCGGCGGTCCCGGCATGCTCCTCCGCTCCGTCGCCGCGGGCGCGCTCGGCGCGGGCCTCGCTCTCGGCGACGTGCCGGCCGGCGCGACACCGCTAGACGACCTCTCGATCGGGTCGGACCGCGTCAGCGCCTCCGCCGGCGTGGAGGTGACGCGCGACGAGGTCGTGGTGTTCGGCACCGCGCCCGGATGGTCGGACCACCTGCGCCTGGCGGTCCGTCCCATGGCCGACGCCCTCGACCTCGCCGCCGTGCAATCGGCCTTCCGCGGCGCCGGACTCACGGCGGATCCGGACGTGCCGGCCGCCGAACGGGCGCGCATCCGCCTCGTCCTCGCCAAGGGGGAACCGGACCGCACGCACGCGATCCGCGGCCACCGACACACCATGCTCGGCGACACCGACCTGGACGCGCAGCGCCACCTGCGCGGCGCCCTCGGTGCGGTGGTCGCCGCCGTGGCCGGGGACGGCCGGGTGTTCGTCTCCGGCGGCGCCGCGCACCAGGGCCCGCCGGGCGGCGGGATCATCGCCGTGTTCGCGGTGCGGGCATGAGGATCGGCGTCATCGGCAGCGGCGTCGCCGGTTCCCTCCTGGCGGAAGGGTTGTCCGGCGCGCCCGGGATCGCCGTGGAGGTGTTCGAGCGCGCCGCGCCGGGCGACCACGCGGAGGCGGGAACCGGCCTCAACCTCGGCCCGAACGCGGTGAAGGCGCTGCGCCTGCACCTCCCCGCGCGCCACGCCGCCCTCCGCGCGGCGTCACTGCCCTGGCGCCGCTGGGTGGTGGAACTGACCGACGGCACGCCGCTCCTCGACCTCGACCTGCTCGACGTGGCGGAGGAGGCGGGCGTCCGCATCCGCTGGTCCGAACTCTACCGCGTGCTTCGCGCCCCCGTGGCGCCCATCGCCCGCCCGGCGCACACGCTGGAGGCGCTGGAGGAGGATGCCGGCGGCCGTCTCCTCCCCGTGTTCCGCACGCCGGACGGTCTCAGCCGCCACGGCCCCTTCGACCTGCTGGTCGGCGGCGACGGTCGCTACAGCCGGCTCCGCGCGCTCACGGCCGGAGAATCGGAACCAGTGCAACTCGGCCTCTGCATCTGGCGCCTTCTGGTGACCGACGCGGACGACTGCCCGTTCGACGATTACGGGCAATGGTTCAACGGCAACGCTCGCCTGCTCGCGTTCCGCGTGCCGGGGAACGCCGTCTACGTCGCCGGCACCTTCCGCCTGCCGGGCGAGGGCGGCATCCCCGCCGAGGCCCGCACCATCCCCCATCAACGCGGCCTGTTCACGCCCCCGGCGGGGTCGCCGTCCCCCGCCGTCGCCTGGATGCTGGATCGGATGGAGGGAGATTTCGACGCCATCCACTGGGCCCGATCCCAGGAGGCGCCGCTGCTGCGCCACGCCGCGGGGGGCCGCGCCCTGTTCCTCGGCGACGCCGCGCAGGCGATGGTTCCGACCCTCGGCCAGGGCGCCACTCAGGCGATCGAGGACGGGGTCATCGCCGCCGCCGTCCTGCGCGCGGGCGGCGACGCCGCGGCGGTCGCGGTGCTGCGCGACCCCCGCGTGACCTTCGCCCGCGACCTGTCGAGGGAGGCGAGCGACACGCTACTGGGTGCCGACCCGGTGGAGGGCACGCGCAGGAAGGACGGAACCGCGTTCCGCGCGGCGCTGCGGCGGCTCTACACCGACGTCCCGGCGGAGGGAGGGGGCGGGCGCCCGTGAGGGTTCACGGCATTCTCGGGTAGGTGACGCGATCGAAGAAGGAGGCCCCGGCGACGTAACGTCGCCCCTCCGACATGTCCGGCGGCGCCCCGCCCTCGACCGAGCCGTCGAAGGTGAGTTCCAGCTGCACGCCGGACGGGTCGTAGACGAAGATCTGCCAGAGCGACGTGCCGGGCACGAGGAACTCGCGCCAGTCCAGTCCCGCCGCGCGGAACCGCGCGACGAAGCCGTGGTAGCCGCGGCACGACAGCGACACGTGATCGATCGCCGCGGTGCCCGACGGCGCCCGCCCGTCGGCCCCGAGCGCGGGGCCGCCGGCGTAGATGTGCATCAGCGCCTGCCCTCCCGGGAACGGCACCGCCAGCCACGCGCCGGGATAGCCGAAATCCGGCCGGAACGCCTGCTTCAGCCCGAGCACGCCCTCGTAGAAGGCGAGGGTGGCCGGCAGGTCGTTCGTCTTCACCGCGACGTGGAACAGGCCGGCGACGAGGGGTTCGGCGTGGGTCATCTCTGGGCTCCCGGGGTCGCAAGAACCGTGCCCCCTGGCACACCCATTGCGAAGACCCTTCGGCCACGAAGGACCGCCCGATGCCCCTCGTCTCCCGCCGCGCCGCCCTCGTCCTCGGCGCCGCCGCGCTGGCCACGCCGGCGATCGCCCAGCGCCGCGCCATCCGCTTCATGCTGGACTGGACGCCGCTCGGCCACCACGCCGCCTGGTAACTGGCGCAGGACCGCGGCCACTTCGCGCGCGAAGGCCTGAACGTGGAGGTATCGCGCGGCTTCGGGTCCGGTGACGTGGTGACGAAGGTCGCGGGCGGCGCGGCCGACCTCGGCTTCGGCGATCCCGGCGCCATCGTGAAGCACAACGCCGACAACCCGGGCCGCGAGGTCCTCGACGTCTACCAGTACTTCGACCGCACGCTGGCGGGCATCATCACCGTCGCCGGCCGCGGCATCGAGCGCCCCGCCGACCTGCGGGTCAAGCGCATCGCGGCGCCCGCGAGCGACGCGGCGCGGAACCTCTTCCCCGCCTTCGCCCGCGCCATCGGTATGTCCCCCTCCGACGTCACCTGGATCACCGTCGCCCCGCCGCTGCGGGAGCCGATGCTGACGCGCGGCGAGACGGACGCGATCTCCGCCTTCGTCTCCGGCTCGTTCTTCTGGCTCCAGTCACTCGGCGTGCGGGAGGCGGACATCCGCATGTTCCGCTACAACGACCACGGCGTGGACATCTACGGCAACGGCGTGCTGACCACCGCCGACCTCGCGCGGCGGGAACCGGAGATGGTGCGCGCCTTCGTCCGCGCGACGATCGCCGGCCTGAAGGACGCGGTCGCCGACCCCGCCGCCGCCGTCGGCGCCGTGAAGCGGCGGGAGCCGCTGACGAACGGGACGGAGGAAACCGCCCGCTTCGCCTTCACCCTGCGCGAGGTGGTGCTGACCCCCGCCGTCGCCGCCAACGGCACCGGCCACGTGGACCCGATGCGCGCCGCCGCGATGGTCAACGTCGTGGCCGAGGCCTTCGGCGTGGCGGACCCCGCGGCCGCGGAGACCTTCATGCGGACCGAGTTCCTGCCGCCCCGGGCCGACCGGATGCTGCCCCCCGCGCACGCCCGCGCTACACGGCGAGAGCCCTGGTGAGCCGGAAAGCCGGACCTGGGCGACACCGCCGCACCCCCGCCAGGGCCGCGCTTCGTCGCCGGGATTCGAACCATGGACATGCCCATCCGCACGGACGGCAAGGACGGCACCGCCCACCTGCGGTCCCTGCGCGACGGCCGCACGATCTTCATCGAGGGGCGCCGCGTCGCCGACGTGACGACCGACCCATCCTTCCGCGGCGCCGTCGCCTCCGCCGCCGTGCTGTACGACCACGCCGCCGCGAACCCCGCGACGATGACCTTCGAATCCCCCACCGCGCCCGGCCGCCGCGTCAACCTCGCCTGGCAACTGCCGAAGACCCACGCCGAACTCGTCCACCGCCGCCGCGCGATGGAGGAGTGGGCAGCGCTGTCCTGCGGCATGATGGGCCGCTCCCCCGACCACGTCGCCTCCACCTTCGCCGGCTTCATGGCGGGGCTGCATGTCTACGATGACCCGAAGCGCGCCGGCGCGCTGGCCGACTACTTCCGCCACGCCCGGGACGCCGACCACTGGCTGTCCTACGTCATCATCAACCCGCAGGCCGACAAGTCGCGCGCCGCCCGCGACCAGCCCGGCGGCGACCTCGTCGCCCGCGTCGTGGATGAGGATGCCGGCGGCATCACCGTGCGCGGCGCCAAGATGCTCGCGACGGCCGGCGTGATGGCGAACGAGATGATGATCTCCGGCATCGTCGCGCTGTTCCCCGGCGACGAGTCCTACGCCTTCACCGCCGCCATCCCCGTCGCCACCCCCGGCCTGAAGTTCCACTCCCGCCGGTCCCACGAAGCCGCCGCGGGCACCACCTTCGACGCGCCCCTGTCCTCCCGCTTCGACGAGAACGACGCGGTCGTCTTCTTCGACGACGTGAAGATCCCCTGGGACCGCGTCTTCGTGCACCGCGACATCCGCATGATGGGGGCGCAATGGCACGAGACCCGCGCCCACGTCCTGCAGAACTACCAGTGCATCGTCCGCCTGAACGTCAAACTCCGCTTCCTCCTCGGCCTCGCGCACAAGGTCGCGGAGACCAACGGCATCCTCGGCTTCCCGCAGACCCGCGAGACCCTCGGCCTCCTCGCCGCGAAGTCCGCGAACATCGAGGCGTTGGTGATCGCGATGGAAGTCGCGGGCGAGGATTTCCACGGCACCTTCGTCCCCGACCGCCGCCTCCTCGTCGCGGCGCAGACGATCGCCCAGACCACCCACCCCGAGTTCATCGAATCCATCCGCCTCCTCGCCGGCGGCGGCCTGATCATGATCCCCTCCTCCGCCGCCGATTTCGACGGCGGCGAGATCGAGGGAATGATCAACGCCGCCCAGCGCTCCCCCGCCACCGACAGCCACGGCCGCGTCAAGCTGATGAAGCTCGCCTGGGACGCCGTCGGCTCGGAGTTCGGTTCCCGCCACCTGCAATACGAGATGTTCTACTCCGGCCCGCAATTCGCCATCCGCGGCAACGCCTACCGCTTCCAGGACTGGTCCGGCCCGAAGGGCATGGTCGAGGATTTCATGGCCACCTACGACCTGCCGGCCCGATGACCGACGCGATCCGCGCCGCCGCCTTCGTCCCGCACGGCGCCACGCTGCAGGGCGCCGACAGCGGCCCCCTGCACGGCCTGACCTTCGCCGCGAAGGACCTGTTCGACGTGGCGGGCACCCGCAGCGGCTGGGGCAACCCGGACCGCCTCGCGGAGGCCCCGGTCGCCGTCACCACCGCCTCCGCCATCCTGCCCCTGCTCGCGGCGGGCGCAACCCTCATCGGCAAGACCCAGACGGACGAACTCGCCTCCGGCATGTTCGGCGAGAACCCGCACTACGGCCCCCCGATCAACCCGCGCGCCCCGGACCGCGTCCCCGGCGGCTCCTCCTCCGGCTCCGCCTCCGCTGTCGCCGCCGGCCTCTGCGACTTCGCGCTGGGCACCGACACCGGCGGCTCCGTCCGCGTTCCCGCCGCCTTCTGCGGCCTCTTCGGCCTCCGCACGACGCACGGCCGCGTCTCCACCGCCGGCCTCATGCCGATGGCGCCGTCCTTCGACACCGTCGGCTGGCTCGCGCGCGACGCCGCCACGCTCCGCCGCGTGGGAGCCCGCTACTTCGGCGAGGCCGCGCCGCGCACCCCGCGACTGCTGCTGGCCGGGGACGCCTTCGCCATCGCCGCGCCCGGGGTCGCGCACGCCCTCCGCACCGCCGCCGCCCGCCTCGGCCCCGCCGCCCCCGTCACCCTCTACGCCGGCGGCGTCGAACGCTGGCTCGACACCTTCCGCCCCCTGCAACTCGGCGAACTCTGGTCCACCCACGGCACCTGGGGCACCGCGCCCGGCCGCCGCCTCTCTCCCGCCGTGGCCGACCGCCTGCTCCTCGCGCGCGACGTGACCGCCGACGCCATCGCCGCCGCCTGGATCCGGCGCGAGGCCCTCGCGGCCCACCTCCGCGACCTCCTCGCCGACGACGCCCTGCTGATCATCCCGACGGCCCACGACATCGCCCCGATGCGCGGCGCCCCCGTGGCGGCCCAGATCGGTTTCCGCGACCGCACCCTCGCCCTCACCTGCGTCGCGAGCCTCTGCCGCCTGCCGCAGGTCAGCCTCCCCGCGGGCACGGTGGAGGGCGTACCCGTCGGCCTTTCCCTCATCGCCCCCCGCGACGCCGACGCCGCCCTGCTGGCCGCGGTCGAGGCCCTGGCGCCCGCCCTCGCATGATCCGCGATTTCGTCGGCCATGCCGGTCATCCACCGGACATCGCCTGGCCGAGCGGCGCCCGCCTCTCCCTCATCCTCGTCCTCAACATCGAGGAAGGCGCCGAGCCCTCCATCCCCGACGGCGCTCCCGCCACCGACCTCGCGCTGACCGACGCCATCCCCGGCGAGGTTCCTCCGGGAACCCGCGACCTCGTGGCGGAAGGCCTGTTCGAGTACGGCGCCCGCGTCGGCGCCCATCGCATCCTGCGCGAGGCGGAGGCGCGCGGCCTCGCCCTGACCCTCTCCTGCTGCGGCCTCGCGCTCGAACGCAACCCACCCCTCGCCACGACCATCCGCACCGCCGCGCGGCACGAGGTCCAGGCACACGGCCACGGCTTCCGCCGCCATTGGCTCCTGACCGAGGCGGAGCAGCGGGAGGAGGTGGCCCGTGCCGTCGCCTCCCTCGAAGCGACCACCGGCCGCCGCCCGCTCGGCTGGCAGAGCCGCTATTCGCCCGCGGTGCACACCCGCCGCATCCTCCGCGAGAACGGCTTCCTCTACGACGCCGACGGCTACGCCGAGGAACTGCCGTCCTGGTCCGATGTGGACGGCGCCCCGCACCTCACGATGCCCCACTCCTTCGTCCTGAACGACAACCGCTACGCGTCGGGGAAGATCGGCACGGCCGACGACTTCCTCGCCCAGCTCTCGGCGGCGCTGCGCGTCTTCCGCGACGAGGCGCGGACCGGGACCCGGATGATGGTCGTGAGCCTGCACGCCCGCGTCACCGGGCACCCCGCGCGCTTTGACGCGCTGCGACGCTTCCTCGACATCACGGCGGATGATCCCGCGATCTGGCAGTCCACCCGCCTGGACGCCGCGCGCCACTGGATCGCCGCCGCGCCGCCATGACGGACCTGCTGATCACCGGCGGCCTCGTCCTCGCCGGGGACGCCGTCACCCCCCGCGACCTGCTGCTGCGCGGCGACCGCATCGCTGCCCTTCTCCCGCCGGGCGAGGGCCCGGCCGGCATCCGCCGCCTCGATGCCTCCCGGCGCCTCATCCTGCCCGGTCTCGTCAACGCCCACACGCACGGCCACGCCAACCTCATGAAGGGCGTGGCGGATCGCTGGATGCTCGAATCCTCGCTGACCTACGGCCCCTGGATGGCCGGGCGGCGCGACCTCGCGACCATCCGCCTCTCCACCCTCCTCGGCGCCACGGAGATGCTGGAGGCCGGCATCACGGCGGCCTACGACCTGTTCCTCGAGTCCCCCTTGCCCACCCCGGCCGGCCTGCAGGCCGCCGCCCGCGCCTACGCCGAGGTCGGCCTGCGCGCCGTCCTTGCGCCGATGGTCGCGGATCGCGGGTTGTTCGATGCCATCCCGGGCCTCCTCGATTCCCTTCCCCCGGACCTCCGCGCCCGCGTCGCGACGGCCGCCCCCGCCGCGACGGATGCGGTCCTCGCCGCGCTCCGCGAGGTCGTCGCCGTCGCGCCCGACCTGCCGGACGGCGTCACCCTCGCCCTCGCCCCCACCATCCCCCATCATTGCACCGACGCCTTCCTGGCGGGCTGCCGCGACCTCGCCGACCGACACGGCCTGCCGATCCACGTTCACGTCGCCGAATCCCGCCTCCAGGCCGTCGTCTCCCGAGATCTCTGGGGCCACGGCCCGGTCACCCGGATGGATCGCGCCGGCCTCCTCGGCCCGCGCACCACCCTCGCCCACGGCGTCTGGCTCGACGACGCCGAACTCGACCTGATCGCGGCCCGCGGCGCGGCGGTGGTGCACCTGCCCTGGAGCAACCTCCGCCTCGGCGCCGGCGTCGCGCCGGTCCGCGCGATGCTGGCTCGCGGCATCCCGGTCGCGCTCGGCACGGATGGCGGCAACTCCGCCGACACGCTCGACGTGCTGGACGCCGCCCGGCTCTGCGCCGCCATCTCCCGCGCCCATGACCGCCCGCGCGCCGATTGGATCGGGGCCGCGGAGGCCCTGCGCCTCGCGACCGAGGGGGGCGCGACGGCGCTCGGCCGCACCGGGGACACCGGCCGCATCGCGCCCGGCTTCGCCGCCGACCTGACGCTGCTGGACCTCGACCACCGCGCCTTCATCCCGCTGAACGACCCGCTGATCCAGGCCGTCACGACGAACACCGCGGGCGCGGTGCGGGAGGTGTTCGTCGCCGGCCGACAGGTGGTCGCGGACGGCCGCGCCGCCGCCCCCGCCGCCACCGGCCTCGCGGGTCGCGCCGCCGAGGCCGTCGCCGCCCTGCATGAGGCGGGCGCGCCCGCCCGCGCCCTGGCCGACGCCCTGGAACCCCACGCCGTCGCCTTCGCGGAATCCCGCGCCCGTATCCCGCTCCCCGTCGCGTCCAAGATCCCCGCCCGATGACCGATCCCGTCCGCCTCACCATCGGCGCGTCCGACTGCGACCGCCTCCGCGCGCTGGCCGAGGGCGGCGTGACGATCCCCGGCGTGGACGCGCGCGTCACGGTGATGCCGCTGCAACCCCTGTTCAACGAGCAACTGACGAAGCACACCTTCGACGCGGTGGAGTCCCGATCGCCACCTACCTCCGCCTCTTCGACCGGCCGCGGCGGGACTACGTCGGCATCCCCGTCTTCCCGTCCCGCCACTTCCGCTTCTCCTGCGTGTTCGTGAACAAGGCGGTGGGGCTGTCGAAGCCGTCGGACCTGATCGGCCGACGCGTCGGCACGCCGGTCTGGGACATGGCCGCCGCCGTCTGGCTCCGCGGTATCTTCGAGGAGCATCACGGGCTGCCCCGCTTCGCCCCGACCTACGTGGACGCCGGCCTGAACGAGCGCCGCACCGGCGAGGATCACCCGCAGTTCTTCCCGCCCGAGGCGCGCGTGGAGCACGTCGGCGCCCGCGCCTCGCTCTCGGAGATGCTGGAGAGCGGCGAGATCGATGCCCTCTACACCGCGCGCGCGCCCGACTCCTTCTTCACCGCCCCTGACAAGGTCGGCCGCCTCTTCGCCGACCCGATGGCCGCCGAACTCGATTTCCACCGCCGCACCGGCCTCTTCCCCCCGATGCACCTCATGGCCGTGAAGGCGCCTCTCGCGGAGGCGCATCCCTGGCTCCCCCGCGCCCTGCACGACGCCTTCGCCGAATCCCAGCGCCTGTCCCGCCGCCGCCTGCACGACAGCGCCACGCTGGCCTTCGGCCTCCCCTAGCTCGTGCAGCACGTCGAGGACACCGAACGCCTGCTGGGGAAGGACCTCTGGTCCACCGGCTTCCGTGCCAACCGCACGATGTTCCGCACCCTCATCCGCTACATGCGCGACGAGGGCCTGCTGCGCGCCGACATCGCGCCGGAGGACCTGTTCCCGCCCTCGCTGCTGGAGACCTGACGATGGTGACGACCGACGACCGCGCCCGCCGCGTCCTCGAATCCGCCGCGAAGTTCCGCGCGCCCGCGGTCCTCGACGAGTCCCTGTGCCTCTACTCGCCGCAGGACAACCTGGATTCCCTGGAACACCCGCGTATCAAGGAGTGGTTCGACTTCGTCATCCGCCGCTACCGCCCGCCCGCGCTGAACGCCCCCCGCCGCGTCCTGCTGATGCTGCCGTGCACCGCGACGAAGCCCTACGCCCTCTCGACGGAGCACCGCCGCATCAACGCCGCGTTGCTGGCCGCTGGCCTCAGCCCCGACGCGCCCGCCGACCCCGCGCTTCTCCCCCACCGCGCCGCCGACGAAGCGAACGCCCTGTTCTCCCTCGGCACCCTCACCCACCCGTCCGGCGTCGCGATCCACCGCGCCGTCATCTCCGAACCCCTCGGCCTCGTCCCCTACGAACACCTGCTGACCCATCCCGGCGGCCAGTCCCCCGCGGTCGCCTACGACGACCCCGGCCTGTTCGAGGACCGCGGCAACGCCGTCTCCCCCTGGCGCCCCGACCACACCGCCACCCGCACCGCCGACGGCCGCTGGAAGTGGGGCCCCGCGGAGAAGCGCGCCTACGTCGCGATGCACGACGCGATGGCGCGCGCCGTCGCCGACGCCCTGGCCCGCTTCGGCGCGCACTACACCCATCGCCTCTCCTGGGTCGCCCCCGGCCTGACCCACCGTTCCTTCGTGGTCGCGCGCGACGAACGCGCGGCCCACGGCATCGCCGCGACGAGGCAGGTGGGCGCTGACCGCCTCCCGCTCACCGGGGCGAACGACCTGCTGCCGCCCGACCTGCGCATCGAGGCCCTTCCCACGCGCGCCCAGTGCGACGACGCCCTGGCGCGCCTCGCCGCCCGCCTCGGCACCACCCCCCGCGCCGCCGCCGGTCATTACGGACGGGGAGGCGGCGGCGCCACGCCCCTTGCCCTCCCGGAACTGCTGCAGCATCTCGTGGCGGCGGTCCTCCCGGCGCCGCTCGCGAAGGTCGCCTGACGATGCCGATCATCCGCACCACCGACGGCGTGAGCCTGCACGTCGAGGAAGCCGGCACCGGCACGCCCATCGTCTTCGTCCACGAGTTCGCCGGCGCCGCGCATTCCTGGGAACCGCAGCTCCGCTTCTTCGCCCGCCGCCACCGCTGCGTCGCCTTCAACGCCCGCGGCTACCCGCCGAGCGACGTGCCGACCGACCCCGCCGCCTATTCGCAGCACCGCGCCGCCGACGACATCGCCGACGTGATCCGCGCCCTGGACCTCGCCCCCGCCCACGTCGTCGGCATCTCCATGGGCGCCTTCGCCACCCTCCACCTCGGCCTGAGGCACCCGACCCTCGCCCGCTCCCTCGTCGCCGCCGGCGTCGGCTACGGCTCCGATCCGAAGGACCGCCACACCTTCCACGCCGACACCGACGTCACCATCGCCCGCCTCCGCGCCGAGGGCATGTGGAGCGTGTCGCAGACCTACGGCCGCGGCCCCGCCCGCCTGCAGTTCGAGGACAAGGACCCCCGCGGTCACGCCGAGTTCCTGTCGCAGCTGGCGGCCCACAGCACCGACGGCAGCGCCCTGACGATGGGGGGCGTGCAGCGCCGGCGCCCGAGCCTCTACGACCTCGAGGCGGAGTTCCGCGCACTGACCTTGCCGACGCTCGTCATCTGCGGCGACGAGGACGACCTGACGCTGGAGCCGGGCATCTTCCTGAAGCGCGCCATCCCCGCCTCCGGCCTCCTCGTCCTCCCCAAATGCGGCCACACGATCAACCTGGAGGAGCCGGACGCCTTCAACCGCGCCGTGCTGGACTTCCTGACCGCGGTGGAGGCCGACCGCTGGCCGCCCCGCAACCCCGCCACCGTGACGCGCTGACGGCCTACCCGCCCGCGGCACCGATCTCCCGCAGCACCTCCTCGGTATGCTCCCCGAGGTCCGGCGGCGCGCGCTCCGCCATTTCCCGCGACCCGTCCACCCGCACCGGCCGCCGCGTCATCCGCACGCGCCCGTGCACCGGATGCTCCACCGCCGTGAACACGCCGAGGTGCCGGACCTGCGGGTCGTGCTCCAGATCCTCCACCGCGTTCTCCGCGGCGAAGGGCACGTCGTGCCCGTCGAGGATCGCGAGCCATTCGGCGCGCGGGCGCGTCCGGAACACCGCGTTCAGTTCCGTCGCGATCGTGTCGTAGGCGTTCACCCGGTCCATCCGCCCCGGATACGCCTCGATCCAGTCCGCCTTGCCGATGGCCCGGCACAGCTCCGCCCAGAACTTGTCGGGGGAGGACAGGTGCAGCCCGATCCGCCGCCCGTCCGCGCAGGTCACGGAATAGGACTGCGACATGGCGGAGCGCTGGTACACCGGCACCGCCTTCCCGGTCGCGAGATACTGCCCGACCGGCTCCACCCCCAGCCCGATCGTCGCCTCCAGCATCGAGAGGTCGAGCCGATGTCCCTCGCCCGTACGGTCCCGGTGGTGCAGCGCGGCGAGGATGCCGAGAGCGGCATACAGCCCCGTCGCGGCATCGGAGATCGCCGGTCCCAGCACCTTCGGCTCATCCCCCGCCCGGTAGCGCGACATCCAGCCGGACGCCGCCTGCCCCACGTTGTCGAAGGCCGCCCGCCCCGCGGAAGGCCCGTCCACCCCGAACCCCGTGATCCCGCACCAGATCAGCCGCGGGTTCACGTTCCGCAGCCGCTCCCACCCCACGTTCGCCCGCTCCGCCGCCCCCGGCCGCGCGTTGATCACCAGCACGTCCGCGGTCCGCACCAGCGCGTCCAGCGCCGCGAGGCCATCCGGCTGCGTGTAGTCCAGCACCACCGACCGCTTGTGCCGGTTGTGCGACTGGAACTGCGGCGAATAGGTGCCCTTGCCGAAGGCGCGGAACGGGTCGCCGCCCGGGCGTTCCACCTTGATCACGTCCGCCCCGAACTCGGCCAGCAGCATCGCCGCCAGCGGCGCGGTGATGAAGTTGCCGAGGTCGAGGACCCGCAAATCCGCCAGCAGCCGCATCGTCGCCTCCGTCTTTCCACCACCATCGTCCGGGCGACGCGGGCGGGAAAGCCGCCCTGGACCCCATGCCGCGGATTTACGCCGTGAATGTCACGCCGCCCCATCCGAGAACAGTTCCGCCACCACGCCGCGGAGCCACTGGCTCCCGGCATCCCCGTGCAGCCGTTCGTGCCAATACAGCCCGACCTCGATCGGCCGGGTCGGCACCGGAGGGTCCAGCACCACGATCCCCTCCGGCATCATCGCCCCCCGGATGGCCCGCGCCGGCACCGTGGCGATGAGGTCCGTCCCTCGAACCAGCGTGGGCGCGACGAGGAAGTGCGGCACCTTCACCGCCACCTGCCGCCCCCGCCCTACCGAGAGCAGCGCATGGTCCACCCCGTCATCCGGCAGCCCGGGCGAGATGACCCCGACGTGCCGCCCCGAGGCGTATCGGTCGAGCGTCAGTCCCTCCCGCGCCGCCGCGCTGTCGGCGCACACGCAGCAGACGTAGCGGTCCTGGAACAGGCCGCGCCGGTAGAACCCCGCCCGCAGGAACCCCAGCCCGCCCAGGGCCAGATCGGCCCGCCCGCTCTCCAGCGCCTCCCGATACGCCGCCCGCGGGATCTCCCCCGCGACGAGGCACACCCCCGGCGCCTCCGCCGACAACCGCCGCGTCAGGGGCGGCAGGAACGCCGTCTGCCCCACATCCGACAGCAGCACCGTGAAACTCCGCTCGCTCGTCGCGGCGTCGAAGGCCCCCTCCCGCGCGAACCCTGCCCGCACCGTGTCCAGCGCCTGCGCCACCGGCCCGATGAGCCGTTCCGCGTAGGGCGTCGGCTCCACCCCGCCGCGGGTCCGCACGAACAGCGGGTCGCCGCAGGTGCGCCGCAGCCGGTTGAGCGCGTGGCTCACCGTCGGCTGCGCCTGCCCCAGCCGCCGCCCGGCCGCGGTGAGGGAGCGGGTCCGCGCCACCGCCTCGAACACCAGCAGCAGGTTCAGGTCGAGATCCCGGATATTCATCCCGTTCATGCTGCCCATGCCCGAGCGACGGCTGCAAGCGGAACGGTCGCCGGGGCTAGGCTCCCCCCAGGGCCCCGACCGAGGGCCGGGAGGAACGAGCATGCCCCTCGCCCGACGCGCCCTCGCCGCGCTCGCGATGACCCCCGCGCTGGCGCACGCCCAGGACCGCCCCGTCCGCGTCGTCCTCTCCTTCCCCGCCGGCGGCCTCGGCGACAGCCTCATCCGCGGCCTCGTCCCCGCCCTCTCCGCCGCGCTCGGCGCGCCGGTGGTGGTGGAGCCCCGCCCCGGCGGCTCCCAGGTCATCGCCGCCCAGGCCGTCGCCCGCGCCGCGCCGGACGGCACGACGCTGCTGCTGGCGTCGGACGCCGCCTACATCGTCAACCAGCACGTCTTCTCGCGCCTGCCCTACGACCCGGTCCGCGACCTCGCCCCCGTCTCCCTCCTCGCCGCGACGGTCGAGACACTCATCGTCCCCGCCTCGTTGCCGGTCGCGAGCGTCGCCGACCTCGTCGCCCTCGCGAAGGCGCGTCCCGGCGTCCTGAACTACGGCTCCTTCGGCCCCGGCTCCTCCCCGCACATCGAGGGCGAGGCCTTCCGCGCCGCCACCGGCATCGAGATCGTCCACGTCCCCTTCCGGGGCGTCTCGGAAACGGTGCCGGCGCTGCTGGCGGGCCAGATCCAGATCCTCTTCGCCTCGCAAGCCCAGGCGCTGCCCCACGTCCGCGCCGGCACCCTCCGCGCCCTCGCGGTGAGGGACACGCGGCGCCAGCCGACGCTGCCGGACGTGCCGAGCATCGCCGAGGCCGGCCACCCCGACCTCGTTTCCCGCGCCTGGTTCGGCATCGCCGCCCCCGCCGCGACGCCCGACGCGATCCTCGACCGCCTCTCCACCGCCTTCGCCACCGCCGCCGCCGACCCCGCCTACCGCGCCCGTTTCGTCGAAGCGCAGGGCCTCGTCCCGCTCCCCGGCGGCCGCGAAGCCTTCGCCACCGTGTGGCGTGAGGACGGCGCCCGGATGGAAGCCCGCCTCCGCGCCATGAACCTCCGCCTCGACTGATGCTCGACGTCGAAACCCCCGCCGACCTCGCGGCCCACATCGGCGCCCCCATCGGCCCCGGCGCGTGGCGCGAGGTGACGGAAGCCCACATCCTCGCCTTCGCCACCCTCTGCGGCGACGACCACTGGATCCACACCGATCCCGAACGTGCCGCGCGCGAGGCCCCCTTCGGCGGCGTCATTGCCCAGGGCTTCCTGACCCTTTCCATGACCACGCGGATGATCGGCGACGGCCTGCGCGTCCGCCGCGCCGCCCGCTGGTTCAACTACGGCCTGGAACGCGTGCGCTTCACGAAACCCGTCCGCCCCGGCGACCGCCTGCGCGGCCGGGGCGTCCTCGCCGCCACCGCGCCCGCCGGCGACACCGGCACGCGCATCGAGGTGGACCTGACCGTCGAGATCGAGGGCGCGCCGAAGCCGGCCCTGCTGTGCCGCGCCATCCTCCTCGCCCAGACCTGACGGAGACCGCGATGCTCGACGCCGCCGCGCCGCCCGAACCCGACGAGATCCGCCTCCTCCGCGACACCATGCGCCGCTTCGTCGACGAGCGCCTGATCCCGCTGGAATCGCGCCACCCCGGCGGCGTCCCGCTGCACGTGAAGGACGCCCTGCGTGACGAGGCCGGCGCGCTCGGCCTGCACCACCTCGACGTGCCGGAGGAGTCCGGCGGCCCCGGCCTCTCACACGTCGCCCAGGCCGTGTTCTGGGAGGAACTCGGCCGCACCGCCGCCCTCCCGGCGCGGGAGTCCCACGTCTTCGGCCCCCTCGTCGGCGGCGTCCTGGCCGACCTCAGGGGCGACCAGCGCGAGCGCTGGCTCGGCCCCGTGATGCGCGGCGAACTGATCCCATGTTTCGCCCAGACCGAAGCCGAGGCCGGCTCCGACCCCGGCGCCATGCGAACCCGCGCCGTGCGGGACGGCGCGGGCTACGTCCTCAACGGCACGAAGCGCTTCATCTCCCACGCCGACCACGCCGACTTCGCGCAGGTGGTCGCGGTGACGAACCCCGGCGACGGCACCCGCGGCCTGTCGCTGTTCCTCGTCCGCCTCGACGCCCCCGGCGTGACGGTCGGCCGCGCCGAACCCACCGTCTCCGGCGACGCCCCCTGCGAGGTGATTTTCGATGATGTCCGCATCCCCTTGGAGGACCGCGTCGGCGAGGAAGGCGACGGCTTCCGCCTGGGACAGGCCTGGATCACCCACGGCCGCGTCATGCGCCACGGCGCCCGGTCCTGCGGCGTCGCCGAACGCTGCCTGGAACTGTCCGTGACGCAGGCGAAGGCGCGAAAAACCTTCGGCGTTCCTCTCTCCGAACGTCAGGCGGTCCGCTTCATGATCGCCGACACCTACCGCGACCTCACCGCCGCCCGCGCCCTCACCCAGGCCGCCGCGGCGGCGATGGACGGGGGCCGCGACGCCCGCCTCGCCTCCTGGCTCTGCAAGGTCGAGGGAACGGAGTGCGCCTTCCGCGCCGCCGATCGCGCGATGCAGATCCACGGCGGCTCCGGCCTCACCACGGCCCTGCCGATCGAGCGCTTCTGGCGCGAATCCCGATCCTTCATCATCACGGAAGGCGCCGCCGAAGTCATGCGCGACACCATCGCCCGCCGCGTCCTCGACCTGTACGGAGCCCGCGCATGACCCCCCTCCGCTCCGGCATGGGGCGCTCCACCCCCGACCGCATCTGGGTGCAGAACCGCGACCTCTGCCGCGACCTGCTCGGCAAGATCTCCCTCTCCGACATGGCGTGGCTGGAGATCACCGGCCGCGACCCCACGCCCGGCGAGTCCAAGGTCTTCGACGCCCTCCTCGTCACGCTCGTCGAGCACGGCATGACGCCGATGGCCATCGCCACGCGCCTCACCTACCTCGGCGCACCGGAATCCCTGCAAGCCGCGGTCGCCGCGGGATTGTGCGGCATGGGCACCACCTTCGCCGGCACCGCGGAGGGCGCCGCCCGCCTGTTGCAGGACGCCCTGCGCGACGCGCCGCCCGACGCCGACCTGCCCGCTATGGCGCGCGGCATTGTCGCCGACCGTTTCGGGAAGAAGGGGACCATCCCCGGCATCGGCCACCCCCTGCACAAGCCGGTGGACCCGCGCACCCCCGTGCTGTTCGCCCTCGCCGAGGAACATGGCATCGCCGCCCGCCACGCCGCCCTCATGCGGGAGGTCTCGCGCGCCGCCGAGGCCGCATCGGGAAAACAGCTCCCGGTCAACGCCACCGGTGCCATCGGCGCCCTCGCCTCCGACCTCGGCCTGGACTGGCGGATGTGCCGGGGCATCGCCGTCATCGGCCGCTGCGTCGGCCTCGTCGGCCACATCGCGGAGGAACTGCGGAACCCCATCGCGCGTGAGATCTGGATGCGCGCCGAACACGAGACGGCGGAGAACGCCGCGAAGGAGACGGACGATGCTGCGTAGGACCCTTCTCACCGCGGCGGCGCTGGCGCCGGTCGCCGTGCGCGCCCAGCCCACGACGCCCTGGGCCCCGACCCGCCCGATGCGCCTCATGGTCTCCTACCCGCCCGGCGGCGGCACCGACATCGTCGCGCGCCTCATGGCCCGCGCCCTCTCGGACCAACTCGGCCAGCCCATCGCGGTCGAGAACCGCCCCGGCGCCTCCGAGATGGTCGGCACCGAAGCCCTCGTCCGCGCCGCGCCGGACGGCCACACCATCGGCCTCGTCACCAACACCGTGACGATCAACCCCGGCCTCTACCCCAACATGCCCTACGACGCCGCGCGCGACATCCGGATGCTCTCCACCCTCTGCATGGTGCCGCTGGCGCTCGTCGTGCACCCCTCCGTCCCCGCGACGAACATGGCCGAACTCATCGCACTCGCGAAGGCGCGCCCCGACGCGATGTCCTACGCCTCCCTCGGCCCGGGCTCCGGTCATGGCCTCTCCATGGAATGGCTGAAGCACCTCTCGGGGACGCGGATCGTCGGCGTGACCTATCGCGGCGTCGCCGCCGCCACCCAGGCCATCAGCACGAACGAGGTGCAGATGGGCTTCGCCGGCCTCGTCTCCTCCCTCCCGCAGATTCGCGCTGGCCGCCTCCGCGTCATCGGGGTCTCCCCCGTCGAGGGCGTGCCGGGCTACTCCGAGTTCCCACCCATCGGCGCCACCGTCACCGGCTACGATTCCACCACTTGGTACGGCCTCGGTACCCAGGCCGCCGTCCCCGCCCCGGCCTTCGCCCGGCTGCACGAGGAGACGATCCGCGCGCTCAACTCCGAGGAGATCCGTGCCCGCTTCGCCAACGTCGGCGTGGAGCCCGCCCCGGAGAGTGCCGAGGCCACCGCCCGCCGCGTGGCGGAGGAGACGGCGAAGTGGACCCGCGTCATCCAGCTCACCGGCATAAAGCCGGAATAGCCGCGTGCGCGAACCCGAACTCACCGAGGACCAGCGGATCATCCAGGAGACCGCGCGCGCGATGGCGGAGGAACACTTCCGCCCCCGCGCCGCGAAGGCCGACCGCGACTACGCCCCGCCGCTGGAGAACCTGCGCGTGCTGGCGGACCACGGCTTCTGCGGCGCCTCCATGCCGGAGGAATACGGCGGTGCCGCCCTGTCCCTGATGGACAGCGTCATCGTCAACGAGCAGATCGCCCGCGCCTGCGCCAACACCGCGATCATCGCCTCCACCACCGACGGCGCCACCCCCCGCGCCATCCTCCACCTCGGCACGGAGGAGCAGAAGCGCCGCTGGCTCCCCCGCTTCGTGAAGGGCGAATCCCTCGCCGCCTGGAGCATGAGCGAGCCGGAGGCCGGCTCCGACGTCGCCGCCGTCCGCACCCGCGCCCGCAAGGACGGCGCGGGCTACGTGCTGGACGGCGCGAAGACGTGGTGTTCCTGCGCCCAGATCGCCGACCTGTTCCTCGTCCTCGTCCGCCTGTCCGACGACCCGGGCATGCGCGGCGTCGGCGCCGTCCTCATCGAGCGCGGCACGCCCGGCTTCACGGTCGGCAACCACCTCGACATGATGGGTCTCCGCGCCACCGGCATGGCGGGCCTGACCTTCGACGCGGCCCGCATCCCCGCCGAGAACGTCATCGTCCCCGCCGGCGGCATGCGCCACCTCTTCAAGGTGCTGGACGCCGACCGCATCGCCGGCAATCCCACCGTCTGCCTCGGCGTCGCCGGCGCCGCGCTGGACGGCGCCGTGACCTACCTGAAGGACAGGAAACAGTTCGGGAAGTCGCTGTCCGAGTTCCAGGGCTTGCAGTGGAAGCTCGCCGACATGGCGATGGACCTCGAAGCCGCCCGCGCCCTCCTCTGGCGCGCCGCGGGCCGCACCGACGCCGGCGTCGCGACGCCGATGGATGCCTCGATCGCCAAGACCTACGTCAACGAGATGTCGGTCCGCGTCACCAACACCGCGATGCAGCTCGCCGGCGGCTACGGCCTGTCCGAGGAGTTCCCGTTCGAGCGCTACTTCCGCGACGTCCGCGGCATGTCCATCGGCTACGGCACGACGGAGATCCACCGCAACACCATCGCCCGCGAGATCCTGGAGGGCCGCTATGCCCCGTAGCACCCGCCGCGCCGCCCTGGCGCTGCCGTTCCTGGCCCTGGCCACCCGCGCGGACGCTCAGTCCTGGCCCGACCGCGCCGTCACGCTCATCGTGCCCTTCCCCGCGGCCGGCACCGCCGACCTCGTCGCCCGCTTGGTAGCCCCCGAACTCGCCCGGGCCTTCAACCGCCCCTTCGTCGTGGAGAATCGCCCCGGCGCCAACGGCACGATCGGCGCAGACGCCGTCGTCCGCGCCAGTCCCGACGGTCACGTGCTGCTCGCCAGCGCGTCGCCCACCCACACCATCAACCCCCACCTCTACCGCCGCCTCCCCCATGACCCCCTGCGCGACACGCTGGCGATCGCGCTCGCCGCCGAGGCCCCGAACGTCATCGTCGCCCACCCCTCGCTGAACGTGACCGACCTCGCCGGCCTCGTCGCCGCGGCGAAGGCGCGACCCGGCACGATCACCTACGCGTCCGGCGGCAACGGCAGCAGCGGCCACCTCGCGATGGAACTGCTCAAGACATCGGCCGGCGTGGACCTCACGCACGTCCCCTACGCCGGCGGCCCCGCCGCGGTGACCGACCTGCTCGCCGGCCGCGTCGCCGTCACCGCCTTCACCGCCCCCGCCGTGATGCAACACGTGGAAACCGGCCGGTTGCGCGCCCTCGCCACTACTGGCTCTGGCCGAACGCCCCTCGCGCCCGACCTGCCGACGGTCGCGGAATCCGGCTTCCCCGGCTACCGCGCCGTCGCGTGGTATGGCCTCTTCGGCCCCGCCGCCCTATCCCCCGCCATCGCCGCCCGCCTCTCCGACGCCGTTGCCGCCGCCGTCGCCGACCCCCGCGTGCGCGACGCCCTCGCCCGCGGCGGCGCCGAGGCCCGCCACCTGCCCCCCGACGCCTTCGCCGCCTTCCTGCGCGAGGATTCCGACCGCTGGCGCGCCGTCGTCGCCGCGTCCGGCGCCACGGTGGACTGATGCGGCTCGCGTCCTGGTCGCTCCACCCCGTCCGCGTCCCCTACCGCGTCCCGGTGGAATGGTCCGACGTGGCGGAGACCGCCGCCGACCTCCTCGTCCTCCGCCTCCGTGCCGAGGACGGCCGCGAGGGCGTGGCCGAGGGCACCGCGAAGCCCACCTGGTCCGGCCACACCCTCCGCACCCTCGCCGCCGCGCTGGAGGAGGTGATCCTCCCCCGGCTCATGGGCCTGGAACTCACCCCCGACGCCCTCCTCCGCGCCCTGTCCCGCGTGCCGGAGAACGCCGCCGCCAAGGCCATGGCCGACGCCGCCCTGCGGGACGTGCTCGACGCCCCGACGACCGGCGACGTTGCCCTCACCTGGACCGTCACCTTGAAGGGTCCCGCCGCGATGGCCGCTGACGCCGAGGCCGCGGTCCGGGCCCACGGCTTCCGGCACCTCAAGATGAAGGGCGGCCGATCCTTCACCCGCGACCGTGAAACCATCGCCGCCATCCGTGCCGCCGTCGGCCCCGACATGGCCCTGACGATGGACATGAACGGCCTGCACGAGGACGGCCCCGCCCTGCACGCCCACCTCGCGGCCCTGACCGACCTGACCCACGTCGAGGACCCCACCACCCTCCGCCCCGACGCCGCCTTCGACGCCATCCGCGCCGCCTCCGCCGTCCCCGTCATCGTGGACGCCGCCATCTGGTCCGAACCCGACGCCGCCGCCTTCCTCGCCCGCGGCGCCACGCTCCTCGGCGTGAAACCCGGCCGTGTCGGCCCCACCGTCACCGAGCGCATCGCCGCCCGCGGCGCGGAAGTCGGCATCGGCCTGTTCGGTGAATACGACCTCGGCGCCCCCGCCACCTGGCGCCTCGCGCGACGCCTCGGCGGCACGCTTCCCGCCGAGACCGCGACCTTCCTCTTCTACGACCGCCCAATGACCCGCGACCCGCCGACGGTCCGCGACGGCCGCGTCACCATCCCCCCCGGCAACGCCGCCTCCCGCGCCGATTGGGACGCCATCGCGCGGCTGCACCCGTAGGATTCCCGATGCGAACCCTCGCCGACCTGCACGCCCGCAACGCCACCCTCCACGCCCGCCGCCCGGCGCTGACGAATGCCGGCCGCGCCTGGACACACGGGGAGCACGTCGCGCGGATGCACCGCCTCCGCGCCGGCCTCGCCGCCCGCGGCATCCGCCCCGGCGACCGCGTCGCGGTGCTGTCGCAGAACCGGGCGGAGATGCTGGAGGCCTACGGCGCCGCGGAACTCGGCGGCTTCATCCTCGTCCCCCTGAACTGGCGCCTCGCCGCTCCCGAACTCGCGGCGATCATCGCCGACGCCGACCCCGCCGCGCTGATGTTGGAGGCGGCCTACGCCGGCACCGTCGCCGCGCTTCCGTCACGGCCCCCGATGCTGATCGGCTTCGACGGCGCCGCGGGCACGGTCCCCTACGACGACCTGCTGACCGCCGACCCCGCCAACGCGCCCGCGCCATTCCCGGACGACACCGCCTTCATCATCTACACCTCCGGAACCACCGGCACGCCGAAGGGCGCGATGCTGACGCAGGGCGGGATGCTGCACGCCGCCCGCGCCATCGCCTGCGGATCGGGGCTGCGCCCCACCGACCGCCTCCTCGTCACGATGCCGCTGTTCCACGTCGGCGCGAAGATCGAGTGGCTGTCGCTGCAGTACATGGGCGGCTCCTGCGTCCTCCTCCCCCGCTTCGACCCGGACGACGTGTTCCGCGCCATCACGACGGAACGCGTCACCTTCGCGCACTTCGCCCCGGTGATGGTGAAGACCCTCGTGGACCACCCGTCCCGCGCGTCGCACGATCTCTCGACGCTGTCCCGCGTCCACTACGGCTCCGCCCCCGTCCCCGTCCCGGAACTGCGCCGCGCCGTCGCCGCCTTCGGCCCGATCTTCCACCAGATCTACGGCATGACGGAGCACGTCGCGACGAGCATCCTCCTCCCGTTCCAGGCGAACCCCGACGCCGCCGACGGCAGCGCCGAGGCCGCGCGCCTTGCCTCCGCCGGCCAGCCCTACCACGGCACCGAACTCCGCATCGAGGACGACGCGGGCGACGCCGCCGCCGAGGGCGAGGTCCTCGTCCGCTCCCCCGGCCGCATGGCGGGCTACTGGCGCAACCCCGAAGGGACCGCCGCCTCCTTCACCCCCGACGGCTGGCTCCGCACCGGCGACGTCGGCCGGGTGGACGAGGACGGCTACCTCCACCTCCTCGACCGCAAGAAGGACGTGATCGTGTCCGGCGGCGAGAACGTGCATTCCCGCGAGGTCGAGGAAGCCGTCCTCTCCCACCCCGCCGTCGCCGAATGCGCCGTCATCGGCATCCCCGACGCGCGCTGGGGAGAGGGCGTGATGGCCTACGTCGTCACGCGGGCCGGTCAGGCCTTGGACGAGCCGACGATCATCGAACACGTCCGCGCCCGCATCGCCTCCTACAAGAAGCCGCGGGCCGTCGCCTTCGTCCCCGAACTCCCGCGGCTGCCGCACGGCAAGGTGGACAAGAAGGCCCTCCGCGCCCGCCACTGGCCCTCCGGCGGCCGTCGCATCGGGTAGGGTGGGCCCGAGATTGACAGCATACTGAATATCCGGCTATCCGGAGCCCAACCGGAGGACCACGCCATGGCGCAACAGCCCATCCTCGTCGCCGGCGGCGGCATCGGCGGCCTCACCACCGCCCTTGGCCTCGCCCAGGAAGGCTTCGACGTGACGGTGCTGGAACGCGCCGCCGTCCTCTCCGAACTCGGCGCCGGCATCCAGCTCGGCCCCAACGCCTTCCGCGCCTTCGACCGGCTCGGCGTCGGCGACCGGACGCGGGCCATGGCGATCTACGTGGACCACCTCCGCCTCATGGACGCGATGACCGCCGAGGACATCGCCGTCATTAACGTTATGGGCCCCTTCCGCGAGCGCTTCGGCAACCCCTACGCCGTCGTCCACCGCGGCGAACTCCACGGCATCTTCGTGCGCGCGTGCCAGGACAACCCCCGCATCACCCTCCGCACCGGCTGCGGGGTAACGGGCTACGAACAGGACGGCACCACCGCCACCGCCCTGCTGGAGAGCGGCGAGCGCGTCACCGGCTCCATCCTCATCGGCGCCGACGGCCTGTGGTCCCGCATCCGCGGCCAGATGCTGACGGAGGGCCCGCCGCGCGTCTCCGGCCACACCTCATACCGCTCCGTCATCCCGACGGAGCAGATGCCTGAGGACTTGCGCTGGAACGCCGCGACGCTCTGGGCCGGCCCGAAGTGCCACCTCGTCCACTACCCGCTCTCCGGCTGGAAGCAGTTCAACCTCGTCGTCACCTTCCACAACGACGCGCCGGAGCCCGTGGCGGGCAAGTCCGTCGCGAAGGAGGACGTGCTCAAGGGCTTCGCGCACATCCACCCGAAGGCCCAGGAGATCATCCTGCACGGCAACGACTGGAAGATGTGGGTCCTCTGCGACCGCGACCCCGTGGAGAACTGGATCGACGGCCGCGTGGCCCTGCTGGGCGACGCCGCCCACCCGACGCTGCAATACCTCGCGCAGGGCGCCTGCATGGCGATGGAGGACGCGGTCTGCCTTGCCGAGGAGATGTCCGCTCACCGCGGAAACCCGGAAGCCGCCCTGGGTGCCTACCAGGAC
>CAXVWQ010000495.1:0-6450 GCA_964263755.1 Roseomonas sp.
CCCGAACCTGCACGAGGCCCACCCGATCCGCCGCCTGGAGCACTACGTCGTCCGCGCCTGCCGCCGCGCCGCCCGCCTCGGCGGCCTCCGCCTCATCTTCCTCATCAAGAAGGTCGGCCTCGTCTCCGCCCTGAACGCCCCCTCCTGGTATCTTCCGGACGAGCATTTGTCCGAACTCGTCCGCCGCCTGCCGATGCTGCCCGCCGAGGCCGACCCCCGCCTCCCCTGGCGCCGCGGCACGAAGGCCCGCGCCCTGCGCTGGATCGCCAACCTCAAGCGCCTCCACCGCATGGCCGGCGGCCGCGTCCGCATCCCCCGCATCGCCCGGCTGATCTGGCCGTGACCACGGCCCCCGCCCGTGGACAGGTCATCCCCCCTGCCGCACCATCCCGGCGAACCACGGGATGACGGGACCGGCATGGCCGACGAGTACACCCGCGCGGAGCGCGACTCCGGCTTCATGCCCGGCCCCCGCGCCACCCTCCCCACCGGCAACGGCCCCCTCTCCGGCCTGACCTTCGCCGTGAAGGACCTCTACGACGTGGCGGGGACCGTGACCGGCTACGGCAACCCCGATTGGGCCCGCACCCACCCCCCCGCCGCCGCCACCGCCATCGCGGTCCTCGACCTCGCCCAGGCCGGCGCCCGCCTGCTGGGCAAGACGAAGACGATGGAACTCGCCTTCGGCCTGACGGGCGAGAACGTCCACTACGGCACCCCCCTCAACCCCGCCGCCCCGGACCGCTTCCCCGGCGGCTCCTCCTGCGGCAGCGCCGCGGTGGTCTCGGCCGGCGAGGCCGACATCGCCCTCGGCTCCGACACCGGCGGCTCCGTCCGCATCCCCGCCTCCTACTGCGGCACCCACGGCATCCGCCCCACCTGGGGCACGTCCCCCCTGGCGGGCGCCTGCGGCCTCGCCCCCTCCTTCGACACCGCCGGCTGGTTCGCCCGCACCGCCACCCTCCTCCGCCGCGCCGGCGAGGTCCTCCTCCCCCACGGCGGCGCCGACCTCCCCGGCCCCCTCCTCGCCCCCGCCGACCCCTGGGCCAACGCCGACCCCGGGGTCGCCGAGGCCCTCCGTCCCGCCCTCGCCGCCGTCGAGGCCGAACTCGGCCGAGCCCTCTCCCTCACCCTCGCCCCGGAGGGCCTGCCCACCCTCTACGACCCCCACCGCCGCGCCCAGGCCGAGGAAGCCTGGGCCACCCTCGGCACCTGGATCGCGACCACCAACCCCACCTTCGGCCCCGGCGTCGGCGAGCGCTTCGCCATGGCCCGCGCCATGGACCCGGAGGAGGCCGCGGCCTCCCGCGCCTTCCGCAAGGCCTTCGCCGCCCGCCTCCGCGCCCTCCTCTCGGGCGGCGCCGTGATGGCCTACCCCACCTCCCCCATCCCCGCCCCCCGGGTGGACTCCCCCATGCCCGTCCAGCAATCCGCGCGGGAACGCACCATCGCCGTCACCGCCATCGCCGGTCTCGCCGGCCTGCCGGAGGTCACCCTCCCCGCTGCCCGCGCGGAGGGCGCCCCCGTCGGCCTCTCCCTCGTCGCCGCCCCCGGCCGCGACCGCGCCCTCCTCGCGCTCGCCGAGCGCGTCGCCGCCCGCCTCGGACTCCCCTGATGCCCCTCCGCGACGCCCGCCCCGACGACGCCCCCGCCATCGCCGCGATCTACGCCCACCACGTCCTCCAGGGCACCGGCACCTTCGAGGAAGTCCCCCCGACGCCGGAAGAGGTTGCCGCCCGCATCGCCAAGGTCACCGCCGCCGGCAACGCCTGGCTCGTCGCGGAGGAGGCCACGGAGAACGGGATCGAGGTGGTGGGCTACGCCTACTTCGCCCCCTACCACGTCCGTTCCGCCTACCGCTTCACCGCGGAGGACTCGATCTACGTCCGCGACGACGTCCGCGGTCAGGGCGTCGGAAAAGCCCTCGTCGCCGAACTCCTGATCCGCGCGGAGGCGGCCGGCTACCGCCAGATGCTCGCCGTCATCGGCGACAGCGACAACGTCGGCTCCATCGGCCTCCACCTCTCCCTCGGCTTCCGGCAGGTCGGGGTCGCCCGCGCCGTCGGCCTGAAGTTCGGCCGCTGGGTGGACGTCGTCACGATGCAGAAGCCCCTCGGCGAGGGCGACCGGAGCGTCCCCGCATGATCCCCGTTCCGTCACGCACCGCCGCCCGCCCCGGTGCTAGCGTCTCCCGCATGCGCCCCCTCCTGCTCCTCCTCGCCCTCCTCGCGCCCCTCCCCGCCGCGGCGCAGGACGGCATACCCGACCGCCTCCGCGCCCTCACCCGCGGCCTGACCTGGCGCCCCGTCTCCGTCACGCAGCTCCAGTTCCCGGCGCACCACCCACAGGGGATGATCCGCATCGGCGACCGCACCTACCTCTCCTCCGTCGAGATCACCGAGCGCACGCAGCGCTACGACGCCCCGCGGGACGGGATGGATCGCACGCCCGGGATCGGCCGCGGCCACCTCTACGAGATCGACGCCGAGGGCCGCCTCCTCCGCTCCGTCACGCTGGGGGAGGGCGACATCTACCACCCCGGCGGCCTCGACTTCGACGGCACCCACCTCTGGGTGCCGGTCGCGGAATACCGCCCGAACTCCCGCTCCATCCTCTACCGCGTGGACCCCGCGACGATGCGGGCGGAGGAGGTCTTCCGGTTCGCCGACCACGTCGGCGGCCTCGTGATGGACCGCGCCTCCAACACGCTGCACGGCGTGTCCTGGGGATCGCGCCGCTTCTACGCCTGGCCCCTCGGCCCCGACGGCCGCCCGAGCAACGCCGCCGTCACGCCGGAGGCCATGCGCCGCCCCAACCCCTCCCACTACATCGACTACCAGGACTGCCATTCCGTCGGCCCCGGCCTCGCCCTCTGCTCCGGCCTCAACGCCTACCGCCCCGCCGGCCCCTCCGGCCCGGTCCTCGCCCTCGGCGGCGTCGAACTCGTGGACCTCGCCGCGGGCCGCGCGGTGTTCCAGCTTCCCGTCGAACTCTGGACGGAATCCGGCCTGCCGATGACGCAGAACCCCTTCTTCGTGGCCCCGCAGGGCCGCGGCCTCCGCTTCTGGTTCGCGCCGGAGGACGACCGCACCCGCCTCTTCGCCTACGACGTGGAGCCGCGTTGACCCGCCCGGAAGCGTGAGGACGACACCGGATCGTCCCGCAGCGCCGTCGCCAGCGCCGCCCGTGCCTCCTTCCCCGGCACGAGCGCCACCACCCGGTCGAACCAGGGCGCCTCGCCCTTCACCCGGGCGAGGAACAGCCGGTCCAGCGCGACCGCCACCGCCGAGCGCCCGCCGCAGCAGGTGCAGGCTGTGGGGTGGGAGGACAGGTGCAGGTCGAACGACGCGAGGACGGCCGCGCCGTCCGGCAGGGCCGGCGGCGGGGCCTCGGCGAGGATCGCGGCCGGGGTGCCGGCCAGGGCGACGGGCAGGTCCGACTCCTGCGTGACGACGAGGACGGGGATGCAGGCGTCGGCGAAGATGGGCAAGGCGGGACCTCCTTGATCCACTAGACATAAAGATATGGTTATGTCATTTACAGGGGTATGGAGGACACCCTCTCCCAGCTTCGTGCGGCGGCCGAGCCGACCCGGCTACGGCTCCTCGCGCTCTGCGCGCGTGGCGCGCTCTGCGTCTCCGATCTCTGCGCGGCGCTCGGGCAGTCGCAGCCCCGGCTGTCGCGGCACCTGAAGCTGCTGGTGGAGGCCGGGCTGCTGGACCGGATGCCCGAGGGGTCGAACGTCTACTTCTCCCTCGCGTCGCGCGCCGATCTGGCCCGGGCGATCCTGGCGCGGCTGCCGGAGGACGACCCCCTGCTCTCCGCCGACCGGCGCGCCGCGGCGCGGCTCGTGGCGGAGCGGGTGCGGGCTGCGTCCGAGGCGTTCCGCAGCGCCGGCGCGGAGTGGGACGAGACGCACGCGCTCGGCCTTCCCGCCGAGGCCATCGAGGCCGCGTTGCTCGGTCTGCTGCCGCCGCGCGTCGACCGGTTGCTGGATATCGGCTCCGGGACGGGGGGGCTGCTGGAGCGGGTGGCGGACCGCTGCGCCGCGGCGGTCGGGGTGGATGCGTCCCGCGACATGCTGGCGCTGGCGCGCGGGCGGCTGGCGGAACGCGGGCTGGCGGACCGTTGCACCGTGCGGCAGGCCGACCTGTATCGGCTGCCCTTCGCGGACCGGTCGTTCGACGCGGTGATCCTGCAGATGGTGCTGCACTTCGCCGAGGATCCGGCCGCCGCCCTGGCCGAGGCGGCGCGGGTGCTGTCGCCCGACGGCGTGCTGGTGATCGCCGACCTCGCGCCGCACGCGCGCGCCGACCTGCTGGACCGCGCGGCGCATCGTCATCCCGGCTTCGACGACGCCGTCGTCGCCGGCTGGCTCGGTGCGGCGGGCTGCGCCGTCACGCCCTCCTGCGAGATCGCGGGCCCCCTGAACGTCCGCCTGTGGTCCGCGCGGCGCGCGACCGCGGCGCAACCCGCCTGAGGAGGCCGAGCATGGCCCGACCGCATCTTCTCGAAGCGCTCCGTGACCGCGTGCTGCTCTGCGACGGCGCGATGGGCTCGCGCGTGCAGATGCTCACCCTGGATATCGAGAAGGATTACTGGAACCAGGAGAACTGCACGGAGGTGCTGAACCTCTCGCGCCCCGACCTCGTCCGCGAGATCCACCGCGGGTATTACGAGGCGGGCGCGGACATGGTGCTGACGAACACCTTCGGCGGGTCGCCCGTCACCCTCGGCGAGTTCGACCTGACGAACCGCACCTTCGAGATCAACAAGGTGGCGGTGGAACTGGCGCGCGAGGCGTCCGAAGGGTTCTCGGACGGGCGGCCGCGCTGGGTGATCGGCGACATCGGGCCGGGGACGCGGCTACCGTCGCTCGGGCACATCCCCTACGACACGCTGGAGGACGCGCTGTTCCTCCAGTGCCAGGGGCTGATCGCCGGCGGCTGCGACGCGATCCTGACGGAGACGAACCAGGACACGCTGTTCATCAAGGCCGCCGTGAACGCGGCGAAGCGGGCGATCAAGGAAGCGGGCGCGGACATCCCGATCTTCGTGCAGGTGACGGTCGAGACGACGGGGACGCTCCTCGTCGGGCCGGACATCGCGGCGGCGGCGACGGTGGTGCACGCGCTCGACGTGCCGCTCATGGGGCTGAACTGCGCGACGGGGCCGCAGGAGATGGCGGAGCACGTGCGCTGGTTGTCGCGCAACTGGCCGGGGCTGGTGTCGGTGCAGCCGAACGCGGGGTTGCCGGAACTCGTGGACGGCAAGACGCATTACCCGCTGACCGCGCCGGACCTCGCGACGTGGATGGAGCGCTTCGTCCTGGAGGACGGGCTGAACCTCATCGGCGGGTGCTGCGGCACCTCCATCCCGCATATCGGCGCGCTGGACGCCATGCTGCGGCGGATGGGCGGGGCGAAGGCCCGTCCGGCGCCGGCGCCGCGCAAGCCGGTCTGGGTTCCGTCCGTCGCCTCGCTCTACGGCGCGACCTCGCTGCGGCAGGAGAACTCCTACTTCTCCATCGGGGAGCGCTGCAACGCCAACGGGTCGAAGGTGTGGCGCCAGCGGCAGGAGGCGCATGACTGGGACGGCTGCGTCGCCATCGGGCGGGAGCAGGTGGGGGAGGGGTCCAACTCGCTCGACGTCTGCACCGCCTTCGTCGGGCGCGACGAGATGGCGGAGATGAACGAGGTGATCACGCGGTTCACCTCCTCCGTGAACGCGCCGCTCGTCATAGACAGCACCGAGACGCCGGTGATCGAGGCGGCGCTGAAGCTGCACGGCGGCAAGCCGATCATCAACTCGATCAACTTCGAGGACGGGGAGGGGGCCGCGACGGATCGGCTCGTCCTCGCGAAGAAGTTCGGGGCGGCGGTGATCGCGCTGACGATCGACGAGGTGGGCATGGCGAAGACGGCGGAGGACAAGCTTCGGATCGCGACGCGGCTCGTCGAGTTCGCCTGCGACAGGCACGGGCTGCCGCAATCCGACCTGATGATCGATCCGCTGACCTTCACGATCGCCACGGGCAACGAGGACGACCGCAAGCTCGGCGTGTGGACGCTCGACGGCATCCGCATGATCCGGGAGCGCTTCCCGGACATCCAGATCATGCTCGGGCTGTCGAACATCTCGTTCGGGCTCAACCCGGCGGCGCGGCACGTGCTGAACTCCGTCTTCCTCGACCACGCGGTGAAGGCGGGGATGACGGGGGCCATCGTGCACGTGTCCAAGATCAAGCCGCTGCACCTCATCCCGCCGGAGGAGGTGCAGGTGGTGGAGGACCTGATCTTCGACCGTCGCCGCGAGGGCTACGATCCCTTGCAGAAGGTCCTGGAGATCTTCTCCGGCCGGAAGGCCGCGGACAACGTCGCGCGGAAGCGGGCGGAGACGGCGGAGGGGCGGCTGAAGGACCGCATCGTCGATGGCGACCGCAAGGGGCTG
>CAXVWQ010000496.1:0-2690 GCA_964263755.1 Roseomonas sp.
GCCGCGTGCGAACCCTCCCTCGACCGGGGACGTTTTACGAAGGGGGTCCAGGGGCCCCTGGCTCCTGGCGGATGGAGGTCTGGAGGAAGGCAGAGCCTTCCTCCAGGGCCACAAGCGCAACCCCCGAAGGGATCGGGAGAAGGGCCGGCCGCATGCCGGCGCCGGGCGCGTCGTCGGTCGGGCGTGACCGCGCACTCCGTTCTCCGCGTCATGACCTGGAACATCCATGGCGGCGTCTGCCCGCGTGGCTCGCACGACCTCGACCGCTGCGTGGCGCTCATCCGGCGGCATGATCCGGACGTCCTCGCGATCCAGGAGATCGAGGGGCGGCGCCGGGCGGGGCCCGACCCGTTCGCCGCGCTGTGCGATGCCCTCGGCGGCCACGCAGCGGACGCGGTGACGATCCGCGGCGACGAGGGGCGGGGGGAGGCGGGCGCCTACGGTCACGCCCTCTTCGCCCGCTGGCCGCTGGAGGAGGTGGCGCTGCACGATCTCTCCGTCGCCGGCCGGGAGACGCGGACGGCGATCACCGCGCGCATCGCGGCCCCGGGGGGGACGTTGCGCGTCCTCGCGACGCATCTCGGATTGGGCTGGGGGGAGCGGCGGGGGCAGGCGGCGCGCCTCGGGGCGTTGGTGCGGGGGATGCCCGAGGGTCCGATGGTCGCGCTCGGCGACTTCAACGACTGGACGCCGCGCGGGGCGGTGGACCGGGCGCTGTCCGCCACGCTTCCCGCCCGGACGGGGCAGCGCACCTTTCCCTCCCGCCGGCCGCTGCTGGCGCTGGACCGCATCTACGTCCGCCCCCGCACCGCCCTGCTGCGCGCCTGGACCGACCGCGCGGCGCGGGAGGCGTCCGACCACCTGCCGGTGATCGCAGAGGTGGCGCTGCCGGGGTGATGACGGTCCCGCCCTGAACACGGGCAGGCCGTCGCCGGGGCCGGACGCGCCGGCGGATATCGGCGTGCTCGACCGCGGCCTACCGCCCCCGGAACACCGGCTTGCGCTTCGCCACGAACGCCTTCACCGCCTCCGAGAAGTCCTCCGTCGTCGGGAACTCGTCGAGCGCCGCGCGGTCGGCCTCCGTCAGCGGCAGCGGCCCGCGCAACGCGCGCAGGGCCCGCTTGTGGAAGCGGTTCGCCAGCGGGGCGCCCGACGCGACCGTCGCCGCCAGCGTCGCCGCCTCCGCGAACACCCGTTCGTCCGGGACGAGCCGCGTCAGCAATCCCCGTTCCCGCGCCGCCTCCCCGTCGTAGGTGCGGCCCTCCACCATCATCTCCATCGCCACCGCGTGGCCGGCGACCCGCAGCAGGGCGTCCAATCCCTCGTGCGGGTAGTAGAGCGAGAGGTTGCGCGCCGGGATCCCCATCCGCGTGCCCGGGCCGCCCACCCGGAAGTCGCACATCAGCGCCAGCCCGCAGCCCCCGCCCATCGCCCAGCCGCGCACGGCCGCGACGACGGGATGGGCGCAGCGCTCGATGGAGAGGAAGGCGGCGACGAGGGCGTCGTTGTAGGCCCGCTCCCGCTCCGGCGTGCCGCGCTCCGTCGCGAAGGCCGCGACGTCGGCGCCGGCGGAGAAGGCCTCGTCGCCTTCCCCGCGCAGGATGACGCAGCGCAGGTCGGGGTCGGCGGAGAGCGCGTCGAAGGCCGCCGCGACGCCGCGCCACATCGGCAGGGTCAGCGCGTTGCGCTTGGCGGGCCGCGCGATCGTCAGGGTGGCGATCTCGCCCCCCGCGGGGCCGGGGGCGCGCGTCACGCGGAGTTCGGGATGGGTCATCGCGCCGCCGCTTGTCCCGGCGTGGGGGCGGGGGGTCAAGGCGGGGACTTCAGGACCACGGCTTGGCGGGTCTACGGAAAAACCGTATGTACGCCGCGATGCAATCGGTCGTCGAGACGCCCGGCTTCCTCGCCGACGCAAGGGATGCGGGGATGACCGAATTCGAGCGTTTCGACCTTGTCACCCATCTCGCGGCGAACCCGATGGCGGGCGACGTGATGGTCGGCACGGGGGGGGGCGCGGAAGCTCCGGTGGCGACGGCCCGGCACCGGCAAATCGGGAGGCTACCGCATCATCACGTACTTCGCTGGGACGGAGGTGCCGGTGTTCCTCCTTAACGTCTTCACCAAGGGGGACCGGGCGAACCTGTCCCAGGCCGAACGCAACATGCTCCGGACGCGGCTGCCCGTGCTGGTCGCCGCCTACCGGTCGAGGAACGAGACATGAGCAAGCTGGGTCAGCGGATGCTGCACTCCGTCGAGCAGGCCATCGCCTTCGCCAACGGCGAGGAGAACGGCTGCGTCCCCCACACCTTCCCCGACGTGAAGGCGATCCGCACGAACCTGGGCCTCACCCAGCCCGCCTTCGCCGCGCGCTTCGGCCTCCCGGTCGGGAGCGTGCGGGACTGGGAGCAGGGGCGCGTCGTGCCCGACGGCGCCGCGCGCGTCCTTCTCCGCGTCATCGAGCGCAACCCGAAGGCCGTCGAGGACGCGCTGGCGCGGTAGGCGGAAACCCCGCGGTCCCGCCCCGCGTTCGCCGCCGGCCCGTGCCGGGTGGGGAGTGACGGGCGATGCGGTTCCTGGCGATCGGCCCGCGCCTCTACCTCGGCGACATCTGGACCTCCCTCATGCGGGAGGGCCACGAGGTCCGGGTCCACGCGGAGGACCACGCCAACCGCGCCTTCGCCGGCATCCTC
>CAXVWQ010000497.1:0-4335 GCA_964263755.1 Roseomonas sp.
CGGCCGTCCGGCTCGGCGAGGCGGTGGCGGCGGCGAAGCTCGCGCTCCACGCGGTGGACGCCGCGCCGGCCGCGGCCTTCCCGGTCGGCACGGCCGCCGGCGCGTGGCGGCCCACCCCGGTCCGCTTCCTCAACCCGGTGATCACGCGGGAGGCGCCCTTCATGCCCGTGCCCCCGGAGGCGGTGGGCGGGCGCCCGCCCCACCCGCTCGGCGGCGCGTCCTACCGCGCGGAACTGGAGGAGGTGCGCGCGATCGGTGGCACGGATTCGACGACGCGCTCGCTGGAGCAGGCGACCGCCGTGCGCTTCTGGGCGGACCACGCGCCGCAGCGGGGCTGGGTGCACCTCGGCGTCACGCTGCTGGCGGCGGAGCCGCCGCCGGGCGGCCCCTGGGAGGAGGCGTTGGCGATGGCCGCGCTCACCGTCTCGCTCGCGGACAGCGCGATCCTCGCGTGGCAGAACAAGCGGGCGCACGGGTTCTGGCGGCCGGTGACGGCGCTGAACGAGGGGTCGCCCGGGATGCCGGTGCAGCCGGGCTGGACGCCCCTCATCGAGACTCCGCCGCACCCCGACCATCCCTCCGGCCACGCGACCGACTGCTCGGCGGCGGCGACGGTGCTCGCCGCGGTGTTCGGGCGCGACGTCGGGCCGGTGCCCTACGCGGCGATCGGGGCGCGGAACACGCCCGTGCGGTCCTACGCGCGGGTGTCGCAGGCGGCGGCGGAGTGCGCCGCCAGCCGGGCCTGGGGCGGGGTGCACTTCCGCCACGCGAACGAGGAAGGGGCGCGGCTGGGGGCGGAGATCGCGCGGCGGGCGCTCGACACCGTGCCGGCGCTGGGGGAGGTGGCGGGCCGGCGGTGAGGGTGGCGGCCCTGGATGAAGCGGCCCTCCCGGGTCCGCGGAAGGGTTGTCGAAGTCTGACGGTGGACACGGCCTGACGGCCGGGGGCCGCACGCGGTCAGCGGGCGAGGCGGAACAGCCCGATGTCGTGGGCCGTGCGGCCCGTCGTCGCGAGGTCGGCGAGGACCTCGCCGACGGCCGGGCCGAACTTGAAGCCGTGGCCCGAGCAGGGCGAGGCGAGGACGATCCGCGGGTCCTCCGGGTGCAGGTCGAGGACGAAGTGCTCGTCTGCCGTGTTCGTGTAGATCCAGGTCTTCGTGCGGAGGAGGTCGCCCGCGCCCTCCGGGACGTGGGCGGCGAGGAAGCGGCGGAGCCGCGCCTCGTCCTCCGGCCCCGTCTCCCGCCGCAGCGCCCCGGGCGAGGCGAGGGGGCGCCCCGCGCCGTGCGAGGCGACCTTGAAACCCGTGCCCGCGAAGTCCGGGAAGCCGTAGCAATCGTCCTCGCCGTCGAAGAGGAAGACGGGAAAGCGCGCCGGCGTGAAGAGGTCGGGCCGGAGCGGGGCGAACCAGGCGAGCACCTGCTCCGTGAGGGCAAGGCGCGGCCGGAGGAGGGGCACGAGGTCGCTGGCCCAGGAGCCCGCCGCGACGACGACGGCGCCTGCCTCCACCACGTCGTCCCCGATCCGGAGCCGCAGCGCGGCGGGGCCGGGCTCGATGGCCTCGACGCGCGCGCCGGGGCGGATGACGGCCCCCGCGTCCCGCGCGCCCCCGCCGCGGCCGGGGAGGCGATCACCAGGTGAGTTCGGCCACGGTGATCCGGCCCTCGCCCGCCGGCCACGCGCGGGAGACGAGGCGTTCCGTGTTGAAGACGCCGACCACCGGGCGGGCGAGGTCGGCGGCGGGGAGGCGGAGGGTGGTCGTGGCGGCGGTGGGGACGCCGCGGGGGATGTCGGTGGGTTCGCGGCCGTCGAGGAGGACGGCGTCGCGGGGGAGGGAGAAATAGCCGCGGGGACGGGTGAGGCGGATGATGCCGCCGCCCTGCCCCGCCGCGGTGCGGTCGGCCTCGTTCAGGGGGTTGGCGGGGCGGAGGTTCACGACCGACGAGGAGCGCGGGAAGGGCGTGCGGTAGAGATGGGTCGTCGGGTGGTCGGGCGCGGCGACGACGATCTCCAGGTGGTCGGTCGGGGCGACCGTCGCGGGGCCCCAGGCGCCGTCGGCGGCGGTGGTGCGGCGGTGAATCGCTTCGCCCTGGCGGGCGGCGTTCGTGGGGTCCACCCGGAAGACCTCGACGGTGGCGCCTTCCACGGAGCGATTCGTCTGGATGCCGCCGCTCGTGCCGGTGACGCGGCCGTTCAGGGTGACCTGCGCCTCGGCCGGCACGTCGAGGCGGTCGGGCTCGCGTCCCGCGACGAACCGGAAAACCTCGCGGAAGGCGCGCGCGGAGAAGGCGACCTCCCGGTGGTCCAGTCCGGGGATGGCGACGTTCGTGGCGCCGCGGAGTTCGGGGCCCTCCGCGGTGATGCCCGTGGGCACGCCCGGGCGGCCGACGTAACGGCCGTCGGGCTGGGCGAACAGGTCGTCGGCGACGGAGCGGATGGTGAGGGTGGCGGTGCCGGGGACCACGTCCGTCTCCCCGCCGTTGAGGCGGCGGAGGAAGGGGCCGCGACCGTTGAACTCGCCGCCGGGCGAGAACTCCCAGTCGTACACGCCGCGGTTGGGGGTGCCGCAGAGGACGGCGTGCGAGACCGCCGCGCCGCCGTCGGTCGCCAGCAGGTTCCGCACGGCGTAGCCGCCGCGCGAGGAGGCGACGAGGGCGACGCGCGGCGCGCCGGTGCGGGCGCGAAGGGCGGCGACCTCGGCGCGGAGTTCGCGCAGCGCGTCCTCCGTGCCGGAGCGGGCGGGCTGGGGGGTGGCGTCGTCGGCGCGGGCGAGGGGGTCGGTGAAGTCGAGGGCGCGGAGGCGGTCCGCGGGCCACCCGTTGGCGTCCCAGCGCCAGAGGGTGGTCATCCAGAGGGCGGCGTGGTCGCCGTTGCCGTGGACGAAGAGGACGGGCGTGGCGGGGGTCTGGGCGCGGAGGATGGTCGGCGCGGCGAGGGTGGCGGCGAAGGCGCGGAGCAGGGTGCGTCGGGTGGGCATGGGCGGTTCCTCCGCGGGGGAGGATACGCGCCGCGCGGGTGGGGGACAGGGGCGGGGTGGTGACGTTGCGCAGGCGCCGGGCCGCGCGTTGCGCGGACCTGCCGACACGGGCAGCCTGGGCGTGAGACCGGAGACACCGACGATGCGCCGACGCCCCATGATCCTCGCCGCGCCCGCGGTGCTCGCGGCCGCGTCGATGAGCGGTGGGGCCGCGCGCGCCCAGGGGGCGGCGGTGCCGTTCTACACCGCGGGGCCGGGCAGCGCCTTCCTGCCCTACGGGGAGGCGGTGGTGCGGTTCCTCGGGACGCGGGGCGTGGCGGTGGAGGTGCGGCGCTCCGCGGGGAGCCTGGAGAACCTGCGGCGCGTGGAGGACGAGCCGGGGGCGATCGGGACGGCGTTCCTCGGCTCCGTGGTGGACGCGTTGCAGGGCACGCCGGCGGCGGGCGGGCGGCGGCACGTCGCGGTGCGCGCGCTGTTCCCGATGTATGAGACGGGGTTCATGGCCGCGGCGCTCCGGGCGCGGGGGCTGACGCGGTTCGCGGACCTGGCGGGCAAGCGCGTGGGCTGCGGGCCGGCGCGGGGGCCGGCGGAGATCTTCTTTCGGGCCGCCGCCGAGGTCGCGGGGATCACGGCCGAGATCGTGCCGGGGGATTCCGGACCGTCCGCGGAGGCGGCGCTGCGGGGGGAGATCGACGCGCTGTGGCAGGGCGCGATCGTGCCGATCCCGGCGCTCGTGCAGGTGACGGACGGGACGGATGCCGTGGTGTTCGGGCCGGGGGAGGCGGTGTCGCGCGGGGTGGTGGCGCGGCTGCCGCACCTCGCGCCGCTGACGGTACCGGCGGGGACCTATCGCGGGCAGGCGGAAGCGGTGGCGACCTTCGCGGCGTGGAACTTCGTCGTGGCGAATGCGGCGATGCCGGAGGCGACGGTCTACGCGATCACGAGGGCCGTGCTCTCGGCGAGCGATCCGGGCCGGGAGATCGCGCCGATGGCGGCGGGGACGCGGGCCGCCAACGTCGCGGCGAACCGGGTGCTCCCGTTCCATCCCGGCGCGGCGCGGGCGCTGCGGGAGGCGGGGGTCTCGGTGCCGGAGATCGCGGCGCGGGGGTAGGCGGGCGCGGACCGACGATCCGCGCGGGCGGGGTCACCGCCGGCCGAGCCGCGCGAAGAGGTCGAGGTAGGACGCGACGACGGCCTCGCGCGAATAGCGCTCGCGCAGGCGCCTGGCGGCCGTCGCGGTGAGACGCGCGATGCGCGTGGGGAACGACCGAAGGTCCGACAGGATGTCCGACAGCGCGGCGGCGAGGGCCGGGGCGTCATCCACCGGCACGAGGAGACCGTCCCCCCCGTGCGTGATCGTG
>CAXVWQ010000498.1:0-8683 GCA_964263755.1 Roseomonas sp.
CGGGCTCCTCCCACCAGGACCGGCGGAGTTCCTCCAGCCGGGCGTCGCAGGGCCAGCCGGGGAGGCCGCCCTCGCAGGGAGAGGCGAGGTAGAGGTTGGTCAGCGGGTTCTGCGCGTCCAGCACGTTGGCGACGGTGACGAACATGTCCCAGCCGCCCGCCGACGGCGCCTCCCGCCGGCCGCGGCGCTGGGTGACGGTGGCCCAGTCCATGGACGGCGTGTCCATGTTCAGGCCGACGCGGCGCAGGGCATCCGACATGACGAGGGTGACGGCGTTGTTGATGACGCTGTCCGCGGCGTTGAGGAAGACGACGGGGCGGCCGTCGTAGCCCGCCTCCCGCAGCAGGGCGCGGGCGCGTTCCGGGTCGGGGCGGTCGAGGCCCTCCGCGCCCGCGCGGCTCTCCAGCGGCGTGCCGCAGAGGAAGTAGGCGGCGCAGAAGGCCACGCGGTCCTCGGCGCGCACCCCGGCGGCGGCGAGGTTGTCGGGCTGGGAGATGGCGCGCAGCACCGCCTGCCGGGCGCGGGGGTCGTTGAACGGCGGGTGCAGGTGGTTGATCCGCAGCCACACGACCGACCCCGCGGCGTTGATCGGCATGAGGCGGATGTTGCGGTCGCGCGCCAGCAGCGGCAGCACGTCGCCGGCCGGCTGTTCCCAGAAGTCGATCTCGCCGCGCGCCAGGGCGGCGGCGGCGGTCGCGGGGTCCGGAAGGGAGAGCCATTCCAGCCGCTCGAACCGCACCACCTTGCCGCCCGCCAGCCCGTCCGGCGCCTCGGCGCGCGGGCGGTAGGCGGCGTTGCGGCGGTAGGTCGCGCGGTCGCCGGGGCGCCACGCCGCGCGGTCGAACACGAAGGGGCCGGAGCCGGTGGCGTCGGTGATCTGGGTCGTCGCCGGCGTCGCCGCGATGCGTTCGGGCATGACGAACAGCGCGGAGGCGGTCGGGCGCGCCAGCGCCTCCGCGACGAGGGCGAAGGAGCGGGAGAGGCGGATCTCGAAGGTCCGGTCGTCCACCACCTCCATCGCGGCGGTCGCGGCGGTCAGCGCCCGGCCCACCACGTCTCGCGCGGCCCAGCGGTGGATGGAGGCGACGGCGTCGGCGGCGCGGACCGGGGTGCCGTCGTGGAAGGCGAGGCCTTCGCGCAGGGTGAAGCGGTGGGTGGTGCCGTCGATGGAGGTGTCGTGCCGATCCACCATCTGCGGACGGGCGGCGCCGGCGGAATCCAGCGCCATCAACTGGTCGTAGACCATGAAGCCGTGGTTGCGGGCGAAGGCGGCGGTGGAGGCGACGGGGTCGATGCTCGCGAGGTCGTTCACGAGAACGACGCGGAGGGTGTCGCGCGGCGCCGGCTGCGCGGCGGCAGGGGCGGCGAGGAGGGCGGCGAGGATCGCGAGGAGGGCGGTTCTGCGCATCGTCATCGAAAGGGCTCCGCCCGTGATCGGCGCGACGCGTCGCAAGCCGTGGGCCAGCGCCTATCGGGCCGGCGGCGGGACGCGGTAGGGTCCGGCCGATGAACGCCGTCCGCATCCTCGGTCTCGATCCCGGGCTCCAGCACACGGGCTGGGGGCTGATCGAGGTCTCGGGGTCGCGGCTGCGGCACCTCGGGGACGGGGTGGTCAGCACCACCGCCGACCTGCCGCTGGCGGAACGGCTGTTGCAGATCCACCACGCCCTCGTCCTGCTGATGGAGACGCACCGGCCCGCGGAGGCGGCGGTGGAGCACACCTACGTCAACAAGAACCCCGGCGCCGCGCTGAAGCTGGGCCAGGCGCGGGGCGTGGTGCTGCTGGCGCCCGCCCTGGCCGGCGTGATCGTCGCGGAGTATCAGGCGATGGAGGTGAAGCGCGCCGTCGTCGGCACCGGCCACGCCGACAAGATCCAGGTGGCCGACATGGTGCGGCGGCTGCTGCCGGGCGCGACCCTGCGCCGGGCGGACGCGTCGGACGCCCTGGCGGTCGCGATCTGCCACGCGCACCACCGGGCCACCCGCAACATCCTCGCGCGCGCCGTGGCGCTGGCGGACGCCCGATGATCGCGGCGCTCGCGGGGCGCGTGGACACCGTGCACGAGGGCGGCTGCGTCCTCGACGTGAACGGCGTCGGCTACCTCCTCTCCTGCTCCCGCCGCACGCTGGACCGGCTGACGGCCGGCGAGGGGGTGCAGCGCGTGCTGGTCGAGACCCGGGTGAGCCAGGACGCCATCACCCTCTACGGCTTCGCCGACGCGTCGGAGCGGGAGGCGTTCCGCGCCCTGAACGAGGTGAAGACCGTCGGGCCGCAGAAGGCCCTCCTCGTCCTCACCGCCCTCGGCCCGGACGACCTCGCCCGGGCCATCGCGGCGAAGGAGCGGAAACGGCTGTCGGAGGCCAAGGGCGTCGGCGCCGCGACCGCCAACCGGATCGTGGACGAGCCGGCGATGCAGAAATGGGCGGTCGGCCGCGCCACGCCGGATGCGGACGGCGTCGGCGGGCTGCCCGACGTGGCGGTGCCGCTCGGCACCGAGGGCGAGGCGGTCTCGGCCCTCGTCAACCTCGGCTGGAAGCGGCCGGAAGCGGCGGCGGTGGTCGCGCGCGTCCGCAAGCGGATCGGCGGGGACACGGATGTCGGGATCCTCATCCGGGAGTCGCTGCGGGAGATGGCGCCGCGCTGATCCGCCGCGACACGGCACACGGCTTGCGTGATCCGCGGCTCGCCTGACGAGGGGATGGCCTGCTTGTATCGTCGTTCGCTCCTCCTGGCCGCGCCCGCCATCCTCGCCCACGGCTCCGCCCCGGCCCAGGTCACCGCGTGGCCGGCACGGCCGGTCGCCATCATCGTGCCCTACGTGCCGGGCGGGCCGTCCGACCTGCTGGCCCGGGCGCTCGCCGCGCCGTTGCAGGCGGCCATCGGCCAGTCCGTGCCGGTGGAGAACCGCACGGGGGCCAACGGCATCGTCGCGGCGCAGCACGTCATGCGGCAGCCGGCGGACGGCCACACCCTGTTCATCGCCGCTTCCGGGCTGCTGACGGTGACGCCGGCGCTGACGCGGCGGCCACCCTTCGACGCGATGGCCGACTTCACGCCGCTGACGCTCGCGATCTCCGCGCCGAACCTGCTGGTGGTCCATCCCGCGGTGCCCGCGGCGAACCTGACGGAGCTGCTCGCCTGGATGCGCGCCGGCGCCCCGTCCTACGGCTCCTCCGGCATCGGTTCGTCGGAGCATCTGGGGATGGAGATGCTGCGGCTGCGGACGGGGACGAACCCCGTGCACGTCCCCTATGCCGGCGGCGGCGCGGCGGTGACCGACCTCATCGGCGGCACGTTGCAGGTGTCGCTCCTCAACGTCGCGACGGTGGCGGCGCACGTCGCGGGCCGGCGTCTGCGGGCCATCGCGGTGGGCGGGGCCGCGCGGCATCCCCTGCTGCCCGCGGTGCCGACCTTCGGGGAAGCCGGGCTGGACGACTTCACGAGCGGAAGCTGGCACGCCCTCGTCGCCCCGAAGGGCATGGCGCCGGCCTTCGCGGAGCAGGTGGGCGGTATGCTGCGGACCACGCTGCGCGATCCCTCCATCGCCCAGCGCCTCGCCGCGACCGGCTTCGCGGTGGAGGCGACGGACGGCGCGACGCTCGCGCGCACGATCGCGGCCGACACGGCGCGCTGGCGCGAGGTCGTGGGGCGCGCCGGGCTGAGCGTGGACGGATAGGTCCCCGGCGCTCCTTCACACCTGTCGCCCGGCCATCGTGCGACGGCCGGGGTGACGCGGCCGCCGCCTCAGACGGAAGTGCGGCGCTCCTCCACCACGATGGTCTCGGTGATGCCGGACGGCTCGTAGAGGGTGCGCGCCAACAGCCCCGCGAGCATCGCGCCGGCGATCGGCGCGACCCAGAACAGCCAGAGCTGGCCGAGATAGGCCCCGCCCGCGAAGAGCGCGGGGCCGGTGCTGCGGGCCGGGTTGACCGAGGTGTTGGTGATGGGGATCGAGATGAGGTGGATGAGGACGAGGGCGAAGCCGATGGGGATGCCGGCGAAGCCCGTCGCGGCACCCTTCGAAGTCGTGCCGATGATGATGACGAGAAAGAAGAAGGTCAGCAGCACCTCCGCCACGAGGCAGGCGAGCAGGGAGTACTTGCCGGGCGAGAGGGCGCCGTAGCCGTTGCTCGCGAAGCCCCCGGTCGTCCAGCCCGCCTGCCCCGAGGCGATGACGTAGAGCGCCCCCGCGGCGACCACGGCGCCCGCCACCTGGGCCACGAGGTAGGGAATGACGTGGTGGTTGGCGCAACGCCCCGCCGACCACAGGCCGAGCGTGACGGCGGGGTTGAAATGCCCGCCGGAGATGTGTCCCACCGCGTAGGCCATCGTCAGGACCGTGAGCCCGAACGCGAAGGACACGCCGAGGAAGCCGATGCCGAGTTCGGGGAACGCGGCCGCCAGCACCGCCGAGCCGCATCCACCGAAGGTGAGCCAGAAGGTGCCGAGGAACTCGGCCGTGACCCGGCGTCCGGTATCGCTGTGCATCGTCGTACTCCCCATAGGCCCGCGCGAATCCGCGGCCGTTTCGCGAAGCGTGCGCCGTGCGGGGCCGGCGTGTCGAGGCAACGGGATGCGGCTCTCGGGGCGGGCGGCGTCGGGCGGAGGACGGCTGGCCCAGCCTCCGCCCCGCGCCCGGGGTGGATGGCGCCCGGCCGCGAACGCCGTCGGGACGCGCTGACCGCGCGCGCCGTTCACCCTATATTCCCCTCATGCCCCCGATCGAGCCCACCGCCCGCGTCACCGCCGGGCAGCGCCAGGATGAGGACGCGGCCGAGGCCACGCTGCGCCCCCAGACGCTCGCGGACTTCACCGGCCAGCCGGCGCTGCGCGACAACCTCTCCGTCTTCATCCAGGCCGCGCGGGGGCGAGGGGACGCGCTGGACCACGTGCTGCTGTTCGGGCCTCCCGGGCTGGGCAAGACCACACTGGCGCAGATCGTGGCGCGGGAACTCGGGGTGGGGTTCCGTGCCACCTCCGGGCCGGTGCTGCAACGGGCGGGCGACCTCGCGGCGATCCTGACGAACCTCCAGCCCCGCGACGTGCTGTTCGTGGACGAGATCCACCGCCTGCAGCCGGCCATCGAGGAAACGCTGTATCCGGCGATGGAGGACTTCCAGCTCGACCTCATCATCGGCGAGGGGCCTGCGGCGCGCACGGTGCGGATCGACCTGCCGCCCTTCACCCTCGTCGGCGCCACGACCCGGGCGGGGCTGCTGGCGACGCCGCTGCGCGACCGCTTCGGCATCCCCCTCCGCCTGCAATTCTATTCCGCGGAGGAGCTGGAGCGCATCGTCGTCCGCGGCGCCCAGAAGCTCGGCTTCAACCTGACGGGGGACGGCGCGCGGGAGATCGCCACCCGGTCCCGCGGCACGCCGCGCATCGCGGGGCGGCTGCTGCGGCGGGTGCGGGACTTCGCGTCGGTGGCGGAGAAGGACGCGGACCGGAAACTGGTCGACGCGGCGCTGCTGCGGCTGGAGGTGGACGCCCTCGGGCTGGACGCGATGGACCGCCGCTACCTGCGGCGTCTGGTGGACCACCACAATGGCGGACCCGTCGGGGTCGAGACCCTCGCCGCGGCGCTGGCGGAGAGCCGGGACACGCTGGAGGAGGTCATCGAGCCGTTCCTCATCCAGGAGGGCCTGATCCTCCGGACCCAGAGGGGCCGGGTCCTCGGGATGCCCGGCTGGAAGCACCTGGGGATGACGCCGCCGCGGAGCGCGCTCGTGTCCCAGGGCGACCTGCTCGACGATCCGCTGGCATAGGCCGGCGGGCCGGCCCCGCGAACCAGCGCGATGGCCAGCGCGCGGGCCGGCCACCAAGGCGGGCCCAGGCTTCCGCTCGGCATCCTGCACGTCGCCATCGGCCTCGGGTTCGCGCTGCACGCGATGCGAACGGGGCGGCCGGGCTACTGGCTGATGATCCTCCTCCTCCTGCCCCTCCTCGGGTCCATCGCCTACGTCCTCATCGAACTCCTGCCGGAGGTCGCGCGGACGCGGCGCGCCCGCCAGGTGGTGGGTGACCTGCGCACCGCCCTCGACCCGGATCGCGGCTGGCGCGAGCGGGCCGAGGAGGCTGCCCGGGTCGGGTCCATCGAGAGCAAGCGGGCGCTGGCGGACGACTGCGCCGCTCGCGGCATGTGGGAGGAGGCGATCCGACTCTACCGCGACGCCGCGGGGGGGCCTTCGCGGAGGATCCGCCGCCGCTGCTGGGTCTCGCCGCGGCCGAACTCGGGGCCGGGGAACCCGCGGCGGCGCGAACGACGCTGGAGCGGCTGCGCGCCGCGCACCCGGCGCTGCACTCGCCCCGCGGGCATCTCCTTTACACCCGCGCCCTGGAGGACGAGGGACGGCCGGAGGACGCCGCGGACGAGTGCGCCGCGCTCACCGCCTATTTCGTCGGGCCGGAGGCGCGGGTGCGGCACGGCCTGCTCCTGCAACGGCTCGGGCGCGCGGGGGAGGCGCGGTCCGCCTTCGGGGCGGCCGTCGCGGCGGCGGAGGCCAGCCGGGTGCCGCCGACGCCGGAGGACCGCGACTGGCGCCTCACCGCGCGGCGCAACCTGGAGGCGTAGGGACGGGCGCCCGCCGGCAGCATCCGGACCTCGCGCGGGTCCCGGCCATGCCGTAGTGGCGTGCCGATGCCGATCCACCGCTATCGTCTCCGCGTGTATTTCGAGGACACGGACGCCGGCGGCGTCGCCTACCATGCGAACTACCTGCGATGGGCGGAAAGGGCTCGCACGGAATCCTTGCGTGACATAGGCTTGCCGCATTCCCTTCTCATGGAACGTCACGCTTCGTTGCTCGTCGTCCGGCGGCTGGACGTGGCATACCGCCGCCCCGCCCGCCTGGACGATGCCGTGACGGTCGAGACGCGGGTGCTGAAGCTCGGCGCCGCCTCGGTGGCCGTCGGGCAGGACGTGGTGGGGGAGGATGGCGGGCTGCTGGCCCGGCTGACGGTGGGGCTGGTCTGCGTCGCCATGGGTGACCTGCGGCCGACGCCCCTGCCGGAGCCGTGGCGGAGCGCGCTGCGCCCGGGCTGAGAAGGTCGGGGGGAGACGGTCGGGGTGAGACGCGGGGCCGGGGGAACGCCGTCGGGTCAGGGTTGCGACTCGGCGGGTTCCCTCCGGTGGTGCTAGGGGGTAGGGGCCGCGCCGCGGGGGCGGCGGGGTCCCGCGATAAGGAGATTGGCCGTGAACGGTGTGACGGCAGGGAACCTCGGGGGTGCGGCCCATGACCTGACGCTGTGGGGGCTGTTCCTCCAGGCGGACTGGGTGGTGAAGGCGGTGATGGTCGGGCTGCTGCTCGCCTCCGTCTGGGTCTGGGCGATCGTGTTCCAGAAGGTCGCGGCGGTGCGGCGGGTGAACAAGGCCGCCGACGCCTTCGAGGACCGCTTCTGGTCCGGCGGCAACCTGGAGGACCTGCATCGGGCGGAGGGTGAGCGCCCGACCCACCCCACGGCCGCGGTGTTCGGCGCGGGGATGCGGGAATGGCAGCGCTCCGCCGAGAGCGGCGCGCGGTCCGCGATGGGATCCATGCGGGAGCGGGCTGAACGGGCCATGGGGCTGGCCGTGATGCGGGAAATGGACGGGCTGGAGCGGTGGATGACCTTCCTCGCCTCCGTGGGCTCCGTCGCGCCGTTCATCGGGCTGTTCGGGACGGTCTGGGGCATCATGAACTCCTTCTCCGCCATCGCCGGGATGAACAACACGAACCTCGCGGTGGTGGCGCCCGGCATCGCGGAGGCGCTGTTCGCCACGGCCATCGGGCTGGTGGCCGCGATCCCGGCGGTGCTCGCCTACAACAAGATCAGCACGGACCTGGCGCGCTTCGCCGGGCGGCTGGAGGGCTTCGCGGGCGAGTTCGGCGCGATCCTGTCGCGCCAGGCGGACGAGCCGCCCGCGCCACCCGCCGCGCCGCCCGCCCGCGTGACGGAACCGGCCTGACGTGGCCGGCTCCCTCAACACCCCGGGCCGGGGGCGCGGCCGGCGCTCCCGGCCGATGGCCGAGATCAACGTCACGCCGCTCGTGGACGTCATGCTCGTCCTCCTCATCATCTTCATGGTGGCGGCGCCGCTGATGACCTCGGGCGTCGCGGTGGACCTGCCGCGCACCAACGCCGCGGCGCTGACCCAGGACCAGGAGCCGCTGACGATCACCGTGAACCCGGAGGGACGCATCTTCGTGCAGGATACGGAGGTCCCGATGGAGGGGCTGGTGACGCAGCTCCGCGCGATCCTCGAGAACCAGCCGGCCGGTGCGCCGGAGCGCCGCATCTTCGTGCGCGGCGACCGCACCATCGCCTACGGGCGGGTGATGGAGGTGATGGGCACGGTGTCCTCCGCCGGCTTCTCCCGCGTGGCGCTGCTGGCGGAGCAGCCGGCGGGGCGTCCGACCACCGGCGCGCCGGCGCGTCCGGGCCAGCCGGCGCGCGGGCCCGCCACGTCGCAGAACCAATCAGGGCAGAACCCGTCCCGCCCGGCCGGGACGGCGACGCGGTAGCCCGTGAGCGCGGTCCGCGGCACGGAGGGGGACCGCCTCCGCACCTGGATCATCGCCTCCGCCGCCGTCCACGCGGCGGTGGGGCTGCTGCTGCTCATCGAGTTCACCGGACGGCGCCTGCCGGACCCCGTGGAGACGGCGGTGCCGGTGGAGATCGTCTCCGTCGAGGCGCCGCAGCTGG
>CAXVWQ010000499.1:0-8689 GCA_964263755.1 Roseomonas sp.
GTGGACGACTTCCTCGCGGAAGCCACGCCGGAGGACAAGCTCGGCTACATTCGCAAGGCCCAGGCGGAGGGGCGGCTGGTGGCGATGGCGGGGGACGGCACGAACGACGCCCCCGCGCTGGCCCAGGCCGACGTGGGGCTGGCGATGCAGACCGGCACGCAGGCGGCGCGCGAGGCGGGGAACATGGTGGACCTCGACTCCGACCCGACGAAGCTCATCGAGGTGGTGGAGATCGGCAAGCAACTCCTCATCACCCGCGGGGCGCTCACCACCTTCTCCATCGCCAACGACGTGGCGAAGTACTTCGCGATCCTGCCGGCGATCTTCGTGACGTCCTATCCGGAGTTGCAGGCCCTCAACGTCATGGACCTGGCCTCGCCGCAGAGCGCCATCCTCTCGGCGGTCATCTTCAACGCGCTCATCATCGTCGCCCTCGTTCCCCTCGCGCTGCGCGGCGTGCGCTACGTGCCCGTCGGCGCGGCGGCGCTGCTGCGGCGGAACCTGCTGATCTACGGCCTCGGCGGCATCGTCGTGCCGTTCATCGGCATCAAGATCGTCGACCTCATCCTCACCCGCCTCGGGATCGCCTGACATGCTCGCCGCACTCCGCCCGGCCATCGCGATGGTCGTGCTCTTCACCCTCCTCCTCGGGGTCGCGATCCCCCTGGGGTTCACCGCGCTCGCCGGGGCGGTGTTCCCGGACCGCGCCGGGGGCTCGCTCATCCGGCAGGACGGGCGCGTCGTCGGGTCCGCCCTGCTGGGGCAGTCCTTCACGTCGGACCGCTACTTCCAGGGCCGCCCCTCCGCGACCTCGGAGCCCGACCCGGACAAGGAGGGGTCCACGCGGTCCCGCCCCTACAACGGCGCGGCCTCCGCCGCCTCGCAGATGGGGCCGACGAGCGCGGCGCTGCTGGAGACGGTCAACGAGCGCCTCGCCGGGCAGCGGGGGGTTCCGGCGGATGCCGCCTATGCCTCCGGGTCGGGGCTTGACCCGCACGTCTCGCCGGAGAACGCGCTGCGCCAGGTGCCGCGCGTGGCCACGGCGCGGAACCTGCCGGAAGCCCGGGTGCGCGACCTCGTGCTGGCCAACGTCGAGGGGCGCGTGCTCGGCCTCGTCGGCCAGCCGCGGGTCAACGTCCTCCTCCTCAACCGCGCGCTCGACGGCGCGCGCTGAGGTCGCGCCCCGCCGCCATCCGCGCTAGGGTCGGTCCGCGATGAGCGAACCGGCCCGACCCGATCCGGATGCCCTCCTGGCGCTCGCGCGCCGGGAGGGCCGCGGCCGTCTCAAGGTCTTCCTCGGCGCCGCGCCGGGCGTCGGCAAGACCTTCGAGATGCTGAACGAGGCGCGGCGACGGCATGCGACGGCGGGGGATGTCCTCGTCGGCATCGTGGAGACGCACGGGCGGGAGGACACGGAGGCGCAGGTCGGCGACCTTCCCATCCTGCCGCGCGCACGCCTCGACTACCGCGGGCAGGTGCTGGAGGAGTTCGACCTCGACGCCGTGCTGGCGTGCCGGCCAGGTGTGCTGCTCCTTGACGAACTCGCCCACACCAACGCTCCCGGATCGCGCCATCCCAAGCGGTGGCAGGACGTGGAGGAGCTGCGCGCCGCGGGCATCGAGGTCTGGACGACGATGAACGTCCAGCACCTGGAGAGCCTGTCGGAGGCGGTGGCACGCATCACCGGCGTGCGGGTGGCGGAGACGGTCCCGGACAGCGTCCTCACCGGCGCGGATTCCATCGAACTCATCGACATCCCGCCGAACGAACTTCTCGAACGGATGCGCCAGGGCAAGATCTACCGGGCGGACCAGGCGCAGCGGGCGCTGCACGGCTTCTTCAAGGAGGGCAACCTCGCGGCGCTGCGCGAACTCGCCCTGCGCCGCACGGCGGAGCGGGTGGATGCCGACGTCACCGGCTACATGCGGGCCAACGCCATCAGCGGGCCGTGGCCGGCGGGCGACCGCGTCCTCGCGCTGATCGGTGCCGATCCGGGGGCGGAGGCGGTGATCCGGCAGGCCCGCCGCATCGCCGACGCCCTCCGCGCGCCGCTCCTCGCGCTGCACGTGGAACGTCACGACGCGCGCACGGACGACGGGGCCACCGCCGCGGCGCTCGCGCTGGCGGAGAGCCTCGGCGCGGAGACGGAGACGGTGGTCGCCTCCGACCTGCCGCGCGCCATCCTCGGCCACGCGGCGGCGCGGAACGTCACGCACATCGTCATCGGGCGCGGGCGGCCGAAGGCGTGGCGGCGGGTGCTGGGGCGGACGCTGTCGGGCATCCTCCAACGGCGGGCGACGGACTTCTCCCTCCACATCGTGCCGAACGCCGTGCCGCGGGCCCGGCCGCCGAAGGAACCGCTGGCCATCCCGCCGTGGCTGCGCTGGACGGCGACGCTCGGCCTCGTCGCCACCGCCACGGCGGTCGCGACGGCGGTGGACGCCCACGTGCCGGAGGGCGCGCACGGGATGATCTACCTCGTCGGCATCGTCGCCGCCGCGGTGTCCTTCGGGCCTTTGCACGGGTTGTTCGCCGCGGCGCTGTCCTTCCTGTCGTGGAACTGGTTCTTCCTGCCGCCGCGGCAGACCCTCGCCATCGCGGGGGTGCAGGACATCGTTGGCGCCGTCGTCTTCCTCCTCGTCGCGCTTCTCCTCACCGGCGCCACGGGGAATCTCGGGCGGTCGATCCGCGCCTCCCGCGCGCGGCTGTTCTCGCTCCGGCGCCTCGTGGAGTTCAGCCGCCGTCTCGGCGCCGCCCGCACGCGCAGCGACCTGCTGGACGCGCTGGCGAAGGAGGGGGAGCGGCTGACCGGGCGCCCCGCCTGCGTCCTCATGCCCCTGCCCCCCGCGCCGGGGGACACCGTGCCGGAACCCGTCCTCCGCGCCGCGGTGCCGATGGAGGCGGCGCCGGACGATTCCGGCATGGCCGCCGCCCGCTGGGCCATGGCGCACGGCCGCCCGACCGGTCACGGCACGGACACGCTGCCCACCGGCACCGCCTGGCAGTTCCGGCCGCTGCGGACGCGCGACGAGGAGGGCGCCCCCGTCCTCGGCCTCCTCGGCCTCCGTCTCGCCGACGGGCCGCCGCCGGACGGGGAGACGGACCGCACCCTCAACGCCCTCCTCGCCCAGGCCGCCGTCGCGGTGGAGCGGATGGAGCTGATGGAGGACCGCGCCCGCGACGCCGCGCGGTCCGAGACGGAGGCGCTGCGCGTGGCGCTCCTCACCTCCCTCGGGCACGACCTGCGGACGCCGCTGACCTCCATCCGCGGCGCGCTGGGCACGCTGCGTTCCTCGGGCGACGCCCTCGCGCCCGAGACCCGCGCGGACCTGCTGACGGTGGCGGAGGAGGAGACCGCGCGGCTGGGCCGCTACATCGCCAACATCCTCGACATGGTGCGGATAGAAGGCGGGGAGCTGAGCCCCAAGCGCGAAGCCGTGGACGTGGCGGAGGCGATCGCGACCGCCGCCGCCCGCGCGGGCCGCGCCGCCGGGCGGGAGGTCGCCCTGACGGTCGAGGACCACCTGCCGCAGCCGCGGCTCGATGCCGCGCTGCTCGACCAGGTGCTCGGCAACCTGCTGGACAACGCGCTGAAGTTCTCCGCACCGGACGGGCGCGTCGCGGTGGCCGCGCGGCGCGCCGGCCCCGACGTGGTCATCACCGTGGAGGATGACGGCGTCGGCATCCCGTCCGACGACCTGCACCGCGTCTTCGACCCCTTCTTCCGCGTGACGCGGGAGGATCGGGTGATCGCCGGCACCGGCCTCGGCCTCGCGATCTGCCGCGGGCTGGTGCGCGCGATGGGCGGGCGGATCGTCGCCTCCAGCCCGCTCTCGGCCGGTGGACGCGGCACGCGGATGACGCTCCACTTCCCGGCATGACCTCCCGCGTCGCGCCGCGAATCCTCGTCGTGGACGACGAGCGGCAGATCCAGCGATTCCTTGGCCCGGCGCTGGACGCCGCGGGCTACGTGCCGGTGGCCGCGGAGACGGGGGCGGAGGCGCTGCGGATCGCGGCCACCCACCCGCCCGCGCTGATCCTCCTCGACCTCGGACTGCCGGATCTCGACGGGAAGGACGTGCTGGGGCGGCTGCGGGCGTTCTCGCAGGCCCCCGTCATCGTCGTCTCCGCCCGCGACCGGGAGGAGGAGAAGATCGCCGCCCTCGACGCGGGCGCCGACGACTACGTGGAGAAGCCCTTCGCGGTCGCCGAACTTCTCGCGCGCGTGCGGTCGGCGCTGCGCCGCGCGGCGCGGACGGAGGGCGGGGCCGTCGCGCCGGCGGTGATCCGCGTCGGGCCGCTGGAGGTGGACCTGCCGCGCCGGATCGCCCGGCTGGACGGCGGGGAGCCGCTGAAGCTGACGCCGCGCGAGTGGGACCTCCTCGCAACGCTGGCGCAGGCGGGGGTCGGGCGGGTGGTGACGCAGCGGCAGCTGCTGACGGCGGTGTGGGGGCCGGCGCATGCGGAGGACGCGCAGTATCTCCGCGTCTACGTAGGGCACCTGCGGCAGAAGCTGGGGAACGCGGCGTGGCTCATCCGCACGGAGCCGGGGGTGGGGTATCGCTTCGGGGAACCGGAATGACGGCCGCCTATCCCCCGAACACCGGCAACAGCCCGCCCTCCGCCACCGCACGGAACGGCGCGCCGTAGATCGCGGCCATGCGCGCGGGCGTCAGGACCTCCGCGGGCGGGCCTTCGGCGACGATCCGGCCCTCCGCCAGCACCGCCACGCGGTCGGCGACGAAGGCCGCCTCGTTCAGGTCGTGCAGCACCGCCAGCACGGCCGTGCCCTCCGCCGCGAGCGAGCGCAGCGTCCGCAGCAGCGCGCCGCGGTGGGCGGCGTCGAGGCTCGCCGTGGGTTCGTCCAGCAGGAGGGCGCGCGGGGGGGCGGCGTCGTCGAGCTGCGCCAGGGCGCGGGCGATGCCGACGCGCTGGGCCTCGCCGCCGGAGAGGGTGGCGTGGATGCGGTGGGCGAGGTGGGCGACGCCGGCGCGGGACAGGGCCGCCGAGACCGCCTCCGCGTCCCGCGCGGCGGCGGGGGTGCCGTGCCAGGGCAGGCGGCCGAGGGCGGCGACGTCGCCCGCGGTCATCGGGAAGGCGAGGGAGACGGACTGGCTCACCACCGCGCGGCGGCGGGCGAGCGCCAGCGGGCCCCAGTCGCGGGCGGGGCGTCCCTCCACCGTCACGGACCCCGCGGCGGGGGCGAGTTCGCCGGCGAGGGCACGGAGGAGGGTGGATTTTCCGGCGCCGTTCGGGCCGACGACGGCCACGACTTCGCCGGGGCGGAGGGTGAGGGAGACGCCGTCCAGCAGGGCGCGCCCGTGCCGGCCGGGGGCGCGCACGGTCAGGTCGGTGGTGGCGATCACGTCCCCTCCCCCCGGCGCAGCAGCCAGAGGAAGAAGGGCGCGCCGAGGAGGGCGGTGAGGACGCCGAGGGGGAGTTCGGCCGGCGCGGCGAGGGAGCGGGCGCCGAGGTCGGCCAGGACCGTCAGCGCCGCGCCGAGGAGGGCGGCGCCCGGGAGCACGATCCGGTGGTCGGCGCCGGCGGCGAGGCGGATGAGGTGGGGGACGACGAGGCCGACGAAGCCGACCGGGCCGGCCATCGCAACGCCGGATGCCACCGCCACCGCGGAGAGGCCGACGGCGGCGCGCTTCGCCGTCTCGACGCGGAGGCCGAGGTGGAAGGCCTCGCGTTCGCCGAGGGTGAGGGCGTTGAGGGGGCGGGCGAGGCGCAGCAGGGCGAGGGCGGGGAGCAGCACCATCACCAGCGCGACCGGCACCTGCGGCCAGCGCGAGCCCGCGAGCGAGCCGAGGGTCCAGAAGGTGATGTCGCGGACCTGCCGGTCGTCGGCCATGAAGATCAGCAGGCCGGTCATCGCGCCGCAGAGGGCGGTGATGGCGACGCCGGACAGCAGCAGGGTTGCCACCGAGGTCACGCCCGCGCGCGTGCCGAGGCGGGAGACGAGGAGGGTGGCGACGAGGCCGCCGCCGAAGGCCGCCAGCGGCAGGAGCCAGAGGCCGAGCGTGCCGGCGCGGGCGGCGAAGAGGGTGGGGCCGAGGACGATGGCGGCGACGGCCGCGAGGGCGGCGCCGGCGGAGACGCCGATGAGGCCGGGATCGGCGAGGGGGTTGCGGAACAGGCCCTGCATCGCCGCGCCCGCGACCGCGAGGCCCGCGCCGAGGATGGCGCCGAGCACGACGCGCGGGCCGCGGATGACGCCGAGGATGGCGGCGTCGCGCGCGTGTTCCGGCGGGAGCGGGGCGAGGCCCAGCGCGTCCAGCAGCGTCGCGCGGAGGCCGGAGAGGGGCACGCCGGCGGGGCCGAGGGAGAGGCCCGCGAGGAGGGCGAGGACGAGGAGGACGGCCCCGGCGACGAGGATGGCGGCGCGGCCGGGGCCGCGCGGCGCCGTCGTCATTCCCGTCGCGTCGGTCGCCGGCCTCAGCCCGCTGTCCACGGGCGCTCCGGGGGGGCCGGCAGGGCGAGCCCGGGGTGGAGCGAACGGGCGAGGGCGTGGCGGGACCACGCGGCGCGCGGGCCGAAGTTGAGGGTGCGCGGGTCCATCGCCACGAGCCGCCGCGTGCGCGCCGCGGGGGTGACGGCGAGGGCGGGGGCGCCGAACACCGCGTCCGCGCCGCCGGCCTCGCCGACGGAGAAGTCCATCATCACCACCACGTCGGGCGCGAGGGACGCGGCGGCCTCGGCGGAGAGGGGGCGGTAGCCGCGCCACGCCCGCACGGCGTTCTCCGCGCCCGCGGCGCGGAGGGCGGCGTCGGCGTGGGTGTCCTCGCCGGAGACGAGGGGGGCGCCGCGCTGGACGGAGAGGACGAAGATCGCCTTCGGGCGGCGGCGCACCGCGGCGAGCGGGGCGTCGAGGGTCGCCCAGTCCGCGGCGATCGCGTGGGCCATCGCCGCCGCCTCGGCGCCGCGGCCGAGGGCGTCGCCGACCGCGCGCACCTTCTCCTCCGCCGCGCCCGGCCCCGCGCCGTCGTGCACGATCCGCATCGGCAGGCCGGTGGCGCGCAGCACCGCCACGGCGTCCGGCGGTCCCGCCTCGTCCGACAGCAGCAGCAGGTCGGGCGAGAGGGACGCGATTCCCTCGGTCGGCAGCGATCGCATGTAGCCGATCTGCGGCAGGGTCGCGGCGCGGGCGGGGAAGCGGGAGGAGGAATCCACGGCGATGAGGCGGTCGCCTTCGCCCAGCGCGAAGACGCATTCCGTCAGGGCCGAACCGACGCAGACCACGCGCGCGGGGGCGGCGGCGCGGGCCGTCGCGACGAACGGCGCCGCGAGGGAGGCGCCGAGGACCGACCGGCGGGCGATCACGCCGCGACGCCCGCGGGCTCCCGCTCCACGGCGGCCACGATCTCCTGCCAGCGCGGCAGTTCGGGCTTGCCGGGCTTCCGGGCGCCGAAGAGCTGCGCGATCACGCCGCCGGCCTCGTCCAGGAGTTCGAGGCTCGTCACGATGCCGTCCTCCGTCGGCTTCACCACGCGCCAGGCGGAGGCGATTCCGGTTTCCCGCAGGTGCAGGTTGAAGGTGGGGTCCAGCACGTTGAACCAGCCGCCGGGCGAGGGGCGCAGGCGTTCCACCGGGCCGGTGTGGATCTGGATGGCGTCCTTGTTGCCGACGAAGATCATGATCGGCAGGCCGTCGGCTGCGGCGGCCTCCAGCAGGCGGCGGGGGGCGCCGGCGTCGAGGCGGAGGGACAGGTCGTCCCCGGCGGCGGTGAGCGCCTGGCGGCGCGTGACCTTGTGCTTGCGGAGCATCGGGAAGAAGTCGTGGGTGTCGCGCAGGGCGAGCCAGTCGGCGCGCAGGGACGACGCGTCGAAGGGCGTCTCGGCCGGGGCGGCGGCGGCGGGGGGCGTCCCGGCGGGCGGGGCCGCGGCGTCGGGCGCGGCGAAGGCGGCGACGAGGGCGTCCCAGGCGGCGCGATCGGTCTCGGCGGTCGCGTAGACCTTGTGCACCGCCTCGCCGTCCCGGTTGAACACCTGGATGGAGGGGCGTTCGCCGCCGAGGGCGTAGGCGTGCGCCCAGCGGCCGGGGAAGAGACGCAGGTCGATGTCGGGGCCGAGGACGAGGATGTGGCCCGGGCCGGACGACACGTCCTCGAAGGCGCCGTGGCGTTCGTGCACGGCGTGGTCGTTGCGCGTCAGGGCCATCACGCGGCCGACGGCGCGGAAGGCCGCGACCAGCCCCGGCCAGTCCGCGCGCAGCGGCGTCACGCCGCCGAGCGCCCCGGAGGCGACGAGGGCGGCCTCGTTCGATTCCAGGCGCGACGCGGCGTCGCGGGCGCGGAGGTGGGGATGGTCCCGCAGCAGGTCGCGGTGGCGGTCGGGAAGGTCGTTCATCGCAGGTCTCCGGGAGTCATCGTAGCTGGAATCGGACGGGGATCTCGACCCAGGCGGCGATGCGCTGGCCGTCGCGGGACGCGGGCTCGAAGGCCCAGCCCCGGACGGCCGCGAGCGCCGCGGCGTCGAGCATGGCGTGTCCCGACGAGCGTTGCACGCGGGTCTCGCGCGGGTCGCCGTCGGGGTCGAGGAGGGCGCGGACGAGGACGATCCCGGTGATGTCGAGTTCCATCGCGCGCGGCGGGTAGTCCGGGGGGCGCGGGGGGCGGCGGAAGCGCGGGTGGGTGAGGAGCGGCGGGCCGGGCGGCGCGGGGGCGGCGAGGAGGGTGCGCTCGCCGGCG
>CAXVWQ010000500.1:0-34632 GCA_964263755.1 Roseomonas sp.
AGGTCCGCACGGTCCCAGTCGAAGAAGACGAGGTAGGTGCGGGCCACGGTGGCCGCCGACGGGGGCGGCGTCACGACCACCGTCGGGCGCGGCGCGTTGAACGCGTAGCGCAGCCCGATGAGGACGGAGTGGTTGTAGTTGTCCAGCTCGCCCCGGCCGGTCACGCGCGCGCCGGTCGTCGTCTCGGTCACGGCGCCGCGGAACTCGGGCTGGGTGGTGCCGAAGAAGCGGTATTCCGCGGTGAAGGACAGCGCGGGGGTCAGGGGCAGGGCGAGGCCGGCGATGCCCTGGAAGGCGAAGACGCCGTCATCATCGTCCACCGTGCCGAGGACGGTCGCGGTGGGGCGGAAGTCGGCCCGGATGCCGTCGGCCGACACGTGGGCGTAGCCGATGCCCGCGCCGACGTAGGGGTACACGCCGATGCCCGGGATGGCGATGTCGTAGAAGACGTTCGCCATGCCGGCCGCCTGCCACAGCTCGCCGTCGTTGCGGCGGGAGTTGACGCCGGCGGCGCGGAGGCCGCGGAAGTCGTTCTGGCGGTAGGAGCCCTCGATCTCCAGCCGGAGGCCGTTGCCGAAGCCGTAGCCGATGGAGGCGAGGCCGACGAAGCCGTTGGAGAACTCCGCGGTGCCGCGGATGGCGGCGGGGCCGGCGCCGACCGTGTCGCTCGTGTCCTGGAGGAGGTTGAGGCCGCCGCCGCCCGCGATGTAGAGGCCCGTGACGGGCTGCGCGCCGGCGAGCGCCGGGACGGCGACGAGGGCGGTGGCGAGGAGCGCGGAGCGCAGCGGCGACATGGATGACCTTTCGGAACAGGCGATTCGGTGCGGTCCCGAGGGGTGCATGATCCGGGCCAAGCGGCCAGCCCTGGCGTGGGCGGTTCGGCGTGCGGGTGGCGGTCCGGAACGCCGCGTTGCATCGCGGCAACAACCCGGAGGCGGATCAGAACCCGCGGCCGTGCCCCGCGAGGAAGGCGGCCTCGCCCGGCGCGTCGGCGCGGCCGAGGGCGGCGTTGCGGTGGGGGAAGCGCCCGAAGCGCCGGATGACGGCGCGGTGCGCCCAGGCGAAGGGGATGGTCTTGCCGGGCATGGCGTGCCGCGGGTCGTCGCGAAGGCCCTCGAACAGCGCGACGGAGAGGTCCTGGTCGGCCATCGCCTCGGAATGCTCGAAGGGCAGGTAGAGGAAGATCCGACCGACCGACGTGAGCGCGCGGTCGTGCGCATCCCGCAGGACCGCGGCGCGCGCCACCTCCCGCGCCAGGGGATCAGCGGCGTAGGCGCGCGCGTCGTCGCGGTGGAGGTTGCGCGGCAGCTGGTCCAGCAGGAGGCAGAGGGCGAGGGCGCCGGTGGGCGTCGCGGCGAGTGGCGCGAGGTCGCCCCCCGCGGCGGCCTCGGCCAGCGCGCCGAAGCGGGTTCGGAGGGCGTCGTCGAAGGCGGGGTCGGGGCGGAACCAGGCGTCGCGGACGGCGTCGGGGCCGTCGGCGAACCAGAAGGCGAGGAGGTCGTCGGGGGTACTCACGCCATCAGCGCCCGGTCGAGGACGCGGACGGCGTGGAGGGCCTCGCGGCCCGTCAGGTCGGCGATCTGGTGGCGGCAGGAGGTGCCGTCGGCGACGATGAGGTCGTCGGCGGGCGCGGCGCGGACGGCGGGGGCGAGGGAGAGTTCGCCCATGGCCTTCGAGACCTCGACGCGGCGGGCATCGTAGCCGAAGGCGCCGGCCATGCCGCAGCAGGAGGAGGCGATGGGCTTCACCTCCAGGCCGGGGATCAGGCGGAGGGCGTTCACGGCGTCGGGGAAGGCGCCGAATGATTTCTGGTGGCAGTGGCCGTGGACGTGGGCCGCGGCGCCGACGGGGCGGAGAGGCAGGTCCGGCTTCTCGCGGGCGAGGTGTTCGGAGAGGAGGACGGCGCGGTCGGCGAGGCGGGCCGACGCGTCGCCGGGGAGGAGGGCGCGGAACTCGTCGCGGAGGGTGAGGAGGCAGGAGGGTTCGAGGCCGATCACCGGGCCCTCTGTGGCGGAGAGGGCGTCGAGGGTGCGGCGGGCCTCGGCGCGGGCTTCGTCCACCATGCCGGCGGCGAGGTAGGTGCGGCCGCAGCAGAGGGAGCGGCCCTTCGCGGTCGGCGCCACCGGGCGCCATCCCGCGGCGCGGATCACGCGGGCGGCGGCGCGGAGGTTCTCCGGCTCGAAGTAGCGGTTGAAGGTGTCGGCGAGGAGGATGGCATCGCCGCGGGGTGCGGGGTCGCCGCCGAGTTCGGCGTCGCGGAAGGGGTCGGACACGAAGCGGGGGAGGGCGCGGTCGCGGGAGAAGCCGAGGGCCTTCTCGCCGATGGCGCGGGCGCCGGGGATCCATTCGCGGGCGTTGGCGAGGAAGGGCGCGCGCGAGGCGGCGGGGGCCCAGCGGGGCATGGTGGCGATGAGGCGATCCTTCGCGGAGACGCCGTGCTTCCGCGCGCGGGCGTGCTGCGCCTCGATCTTCATGCGGGCCATGTCCACACCGGTCGGGCATTCGCGGCGGCAGGCCTTGCAGGAGACGCAGAGGGACATCGCCTCGGCCACCTCGTCGGAGGCCAGCGCGTCGGGCCCGAGTTGGCCGGTGAGCGCGAGACGGAGGGTGTTGGCGCGGCCGCGGGTCAGGTCCGCCTCGTTCCGCGTGACGCGGTAGGAGGGGCACATGACGCCCGCGTCGAACTTCCGGCAGGTGCCGTTGTTGTTGCACATCTCGACCGCGCCGAGGAAACCGGCGAGCGGGCCGGTGGCGGAGCCGGATTCGTGGTGCGACCAGTCGAGGACGGGGGTGATCGCCGCGTCGCCCGCGTAGTCCGGGGCGTAGCGGAAGAGGGTGCGGTCATCCATCCGCGGCGGGCGGACGACGCGGCCGGGGTTCATCAGGCCGATGGGGTCGAAGGCGTCCTTCACCGTCTCGAAGGCGCTGACGATGCGGTCGCCGTACATCTCCCGGTGGAACTCGGAGCGGACGATGCCGTCGCCGTGCTCGCCGGAATGGGAGCCCTTGTAGGCGCGGACGAGGGCGAAGGTCTCCTCGGCGATGGCGCGCATCCGGGAGACGTCCTCGCCGTCCTTCATGTTGAGGACGGGGCGGACGTGGAGGCAGCCGACCGAGGCGTGGGCATACCAGGTGCCCTTCGTGCCGTGGCGCTCGAACACCTCGTTCAGGCGCTCGGTGTAGTCGGCGAGGTCGTCGAGCGAGACGGCGGTGTCCTCGATGAAGGAGACGGGTTTCCCGTCGCCCTTCATGGACATCATGATGTTCAGGCCGGCTTCGCGGACCTCGGCGACGGCGAGCTGGAAGGCGGCGTCGGTGCAGTGCACGACGGCATGCGGGTGGCCGAGGTCGCCCATCATCTCCTCCAGTCGCGCGAGATCGCGGAGGAGGGACGCGTCGTCGTGGCCGTGGAACTCGACGATGAGGAGGGAGTCGGGCTCGCCGCGGACCATCCGGTCGATCGTGCCGCGGTAGATGTCGATGGAGCGTCCGAGGTCGATCATCGTGCGGTCCACGAGTTCCACCGCCTCGGGGTCGAGGGTTACGAGATGCTTCGAGGCTTCCATCGCCGCGCGGAAGGTGGGGAACTGGCAGATGCCGAGCACCTTGCGCTGCTTGATGGGCCAGAGGCGCAGGTCGAGGGAGGCGGAGAAGGCCAGCGTTCCCTCGGAACCCACGAGAATGCGGGCGAGGTTGCCGCGGCCGTTCGCGCGGGCCCCCGGGGTGAGGGATTCGAGGTCGTAGCCGCCGACGCGGCGCAGCACCTTCGGGAAGCGGGCGGCGATCTCCGCGGCCTCGGAGGCGCCGAGCGCGCGGAGGCGCTGGATCAGGTCGGCGACGGAAGGCGGCACGCCCTCGCCGAGGTTGTCCGGCAGGTCGCCGAAGGTGAAGCGCTCCCCGTCCGGCAGGATCGCGGAGATGGCGCGGACGTTGTCGGCCATGAGGCCGTAGCGGATGGATTTCGAGCCGCAGGAGTTGTTCGCCGCCATCCCGCCGATCGTGCAGCGCGCCCAGGTCGAGGGGTCCACCGGGAAGAACAGCCCGTGCGGCTTCAGGGCGTCGTTCAGGGCGCCGAGGGCGATGCCAGGGAGGACGGTGGTGGTCATCGCCGCCTTGTCCACGGACACGACTTTCCGCAGGTGCTTCGAGCAGTCGAGGACGAGGGCGCGGTTGACGGTCTGGCCGCACTGGCTCGTGCCGCCGCCGCGGGGAAGGACGGGGACGCCTTCCTCGCGGCAGATCGCCATGGCGGTGGCCACGTCCTCGACGGTGCGGGGGACCAGCACGCCGATCGGGGGCACCTGGTAGATGCTCGCGTCCGTCGAGTAGCGCCCACGGTCTGCGGCACCGAACAGCACCTCGCCCTCCGTCTCTCGCCTCAGGCGGGCGGCGAGGCGGACGTCACCCGGGACGACGCGCGGGCGGCTGATGGCGTTCATGCGGGCGTTCCCATGGCTCCGACCCTAGACGGGCCGCCCCGGCGCGTCGCATCCATAATGCTCATCGCCCGGACGCGCCGAACTCATTGGCGTGGGGGGGAAGGTCGGGGCAAGACCGCGGCCGACAAGGGAGGCGACACGATGGCCTACTACACCTCGAACCGCTCGGCCGGGCGCCACCACCTCCAGATCCCCGGGCCGACCAACGTGCCGGACCGGGTGCTGCGGGCGATGGACAACCCGACGATGGACCATCGCGGGCCGGATTTCGGGGTTCTCGGCAAGCGGGTGCTGGAGAAGCTCGGGCCGGTGTTCGGCACGACGGGGCCGGTGGTGATCTACCCCGCCTCCGGCACCGGCGCCTGGGAGGCGGCGCTGGTGAACACCCTGTCCCCCGGCGACACCGTGCTGATGTGCGAGACCGGGTGGTTCGCCCACCTGTGGCGGGAGATGGCGGAGCGGCTCGGCTTGAAGCCCCGGCTGCTGGAGACGGATTGGCGGCGGGCGGCGGACGTGCCGGCGATCGCCGAGGCGCTGCGGGCGGACAGGGGCCACGCGATCAAGGCCGTCTGCGTCGTCCACAACGAGACCTCCACGGGCTGCACCTCCCGCATCGAGGAAGTGCGGGCGGCGCTCGACGCCGCGGGGCATCCGGCGCTGCTGCTGGTGGACACCATCTCCTCCCTCGGCTCCATCGAGTTCCGGCACGACGACTGGGGCGTGGACGTGACGGTGGCCGGTTCGCAGAAGGGGCTGATGCTGCCGCCCGGCCTGTCGTTCAACGCGGTGTCGGAAAAGGCGCTGGCGGCGAGCGAGACGGCGAAGCTGCCGCGGGCCTTCTGGGACTGGAAGCCGATGCTGGCGGCCAACGCCACGGGGTATTTCCCCTACACGCCCGCGACGAACATGCTCTACGCGCTCGACACCGCCCTCGACATGCTGGACGAGGAGGGGCTGACGAACGTCTTCGCGCGCCACGACCGCCACGCGGAGGCCGCGCGCCGCGCCGTCCGCGCCTGGGGGCTGGAGGTGCAGTGCGAGGAGCCGCGCCACTACTCCTCCGCGCTGACGGCGGTGCGGGTGCCGGAGGGGCATTCGGCCAACGCGCTGCGGGCCGCCATCCTCGAACGCTACGACATGTCCCTCGGCAACGGCCTCGGGCGGCTGAACGACCGGGTGTTCCGGATCGGTCACCTCGGCGCCTTCGACGACCTCTCCCTCCTCGGCACCCTCGGCGGCGTGGAGATGGGGCTCCGGGTGGCGGGCGTGCCGCACGCCGCGGGCGGGGTGCAGGCGGCGATGGATCACCTGTCGGGGAATCGCTGAGCCCCTTGCGGCGGCGTCCCCGGGTCCGCACGTCGCGGCGGCACACCGGAGACGCCGCACGATGATCGAGGTCTGGTCCTGGCCGACGCCCAACGGCCACAAGGTGCACATCGCGCTGGAGGAGCTGGGGCTGCCCTACACGGTGGTTCCGGTGAACATCGGCAAGGGGGAGCAGTTCCGGCCGGACTTCCTCGCCATCACCCCGAACCACCGAATCCCCGCCATCGTGGACCCGGACGGGCCGGGCGGGGCGACGGTGCGGCTGTTCGAGTCCGGCGCGATCCTCGTCTACCTCGCGGAGAGGGCGGGGCGGCTGATCCCGGCCGACCCGGTGGCGCGGCTGACCTGCCTGCAATGGCTCATGTTCCAGATGGGCGGGGTCGGGCCGATGTTCGGGCAGTACAACCACTTCGCCAACTACGCGACGGAGACGCTCCCCTACGCGGTGGAGCGCTACCGCAATGAGGTCCGGCGCCTCCACGGCGTGCTGGAGAAGCGGCTGTCGGAGGCGGACTACCTCGCGGGCGAGTACTCCATCGCCGACATCGCCACCTTCCCCTGGGTGCGGAACCCCGATCGCCGGGGCGTGGACCTCTCTGAGTTCCCGTCGGTGAAGCGCTGGCACGACGCGATTGCGGCGCGGCCGGCGGTGCAGCGGGGCGTGGCGGTGCTGGCGGACAACGCCCGGCAGGGCGCCATGAGCGCCGCGGAGCGGGACGTCCTGTTCGGCGCCACCCAGTTCGCCCGCCGTTGACCGCCGAGCCGGACCACCTCGTCGTCGCTGCGGCGACGCTGGGGGAGGGGGCGGATCTCGTCGAGGCCGCCCTCGGCGTGCGCCCGGCCGGCGGCGGGCGGCACGAGGGGGCGGGGACGCACAACCTGCTGCTCGGCCTCGGGCCGGGTTTCTACCTGGAGGTCCTGTCGCCCGACCCCGCCTCACCGGAACCGGCCGTGCCGCGGCTGTTCGGCCTGGACAGGCCGGAGGTCCGGGCGCGGCTGGCGGCGGGGCCGTTCCTCCTGACGTGGGTGGCACGGACCCCGGCGCTGGATGCCCTCGTGGTGCGGCTGGGGCCGGCGAGCCTGGGGGCGGCGCGGGCGATGGGTCGGGGCGACCTGTCGTGGCGGCTCGCCGCGCCGCCCGACCCCTCGGGCCTCGGCGGCCTCGTCCCCTCCCTCATCGAGTGGCGGGGGCCGGGAGCGGCGGGCCGGCTGGCGGATTCGGGATGCCGGCTGGAGGGGATGGACGCGGAACACCCGGACCCCGTGGCCGTGGGGGCGGCGCTGGCGGTCCGGGGGGTCGAGGGTCGGGTCGCGGTGCGGGCCGGCGCCGGGGCGCGCCTCAACGCCCGGTTGCGCCGATCGGACGGGGCGGTCGTCGGCCTCCATGGCTGGTAGGGGCGTCCGTTCATCGTCCGGACACCCGATCCCGCGATGATGGGCCGCGGACGGGCAGGGGAACGGGCGTTGCACGGGCAGGGCGCTACAACCTCGGCGCGAAACGGCGATGCCGGCCGGCCACGGGGCGGATGCCACGGGCATCCCGGCGCTTGCGCCTGCGCCGGGACCGGGACACCCTGCGCGAAGTCCACGATGTCACGCCGCGTCACGAACCCATCCCCGCCCGGCGCCCCGCGCCACCCCGCCCGGATCGCGTCGTGACGGCGCGCATCCTCGTGGTGGACGACGTGGCCGCCAACCTGAAGCTGCTGGAGGCGCGTCTCTCCGCCGAATACTACGAGGTCGCCGTCGCCTCCTCCGGCCAGGAGGCGCTGCGGGTGGCGGCGACGTGGTCGCCGGACGTCGTCCTGCTGGACGTGATGATGCCGGAGATGGACGGCTACGAGGTGTGCCGGCAGCTCAAGCTCTCCCCGGCGACGGCCCACGTGCCGGTGGTGATGATCACGGCGCTCGTGGACCAGGCGGAGCGGGTGAGGGGGCTGGAGGCCGGGGCGGACGATTTCCTGTCCAAGCCGGTGGACCACGCCACGCTGTTCGCCCGGGTCCGGGCCCTGCTGCGGACGAAGCAGGTGCTGGACGCCTTCAGGCTGCGAGCCGAGACGGCGCGCGACCTGGGCTTCGAGCCGATGCCCGACCCGGCGAAGAGCGTGGCGGGCGCGCGGGCCCTCGTGGCGACGGAGGACGATGCCGAGGCGGTGTCGCTCGCCGCCATCCTGGGAGAGGACGGCATCGCCGTGGTGCGGGCCGCCGACGCGGCCACCGCCTGGGACCGCCTGACGCGGGAGGAATACGACCTCGCGGTGCTCTCCCTCTGGCTCGATGACGGGGAGGGGCTGCGGCTGGCCTCCCGCATGCGGGCGCAGACGGCGATGCGGGAGGTGCCGGTGCTCCTCGTCGCGGACCTCGACCAGATGGGGCAGGTGCTGGGGGGCTTCTACATCGGGGCAAACGACCACGTGCTGCGGCCGGTGGACCCGAACGAGCTGCGGGCGCGGGCGCGGAACCAGATCCGGCGGAAGCGCTACCAGGAGCGGCTGCGGGCCGATCTCCAGCGGTCGCTGGAGATGGCGGTCACCGACAGCCTCACCGGGCTGCGGAACCGGCGCTACGTGATGCGGCACCTGGAGGGGCTGCTGCGGAGCGGCGGCGCGACGGTGCTGCTGATCGACGTGGACCACTTCAAGAAGGTGAACGACACCTACGGCCACGCCTTCGGCGACGCGGTGCTGAAGGACGTGGCGGACCGGCTGCGCCTGCACCTGCGCGCGGTGGACGTGGTGGCCCGCTACGGCGGGGAGGAGTTCATCGTCACCATGGCGCCGCAGCCGCCGGACGATGCCTCGTCGGTGGCGGGGCGCCTTCGCCGGGCGATCTCCAACACGCCGACGCGGGTGGCGGACCGGGAGATCGGGGTGACCATCAGCATCGGCGTCGCGGTGGCGGTGTCGGACGCGACGGCGGAGTCGCTCTGCGCCGCCGCGGACGTCGCGCTCTACCGGGCGAAGGCGGGTGGGCGGGACCGGGTGGAGGTGGCGCAGCCCGGGGACTGGCATCGGCCCTGAGGCCGGGGCCGGCGGGTCGGGCGGCGATCGGGCGTCGGCCCTGCCGGGCTACTGGTTCGCGACGCCCGGGGCGGTGGCCTGGGTCGGCAGGGTCGGGCCGATGCGGCCGATGTTGCCGAACAGGGCCTGGAGGAAGGAGCGCTCGTTGCCCGGGACGGGGGTGGTGCGCTCCACCACGTTCACGCTGCGGGTGTCTTCCGGGCCGAGTTCGCGGATGCCTTGGACGATGCCCTGCGGGTTGAAGGTGACCTCCACCACGCGCTGGTTCTCGATGCCCGGGGTGCGGGCGATGCGCGTCCGGCTGGTGGCGCTGATGTAATACCAGCGGCTGTCGTCGAAGGTGCCCGTGGCGGAGGGGGAGCCGAGCAGGCTCCGCACGTCGTTCCTGCTGGCGACGCCGGGCGTCACATCGCGCAACACGTCGGCCTCGGCGCGGTTCCCGCGCGGCTCCGGGGGCGCCGAGAAGAACCCGCATCCGGCCAGGGCCAGCGGCAGGGCCAGGAGGGCGGCGCGGAGGTTGACGCGATGGGGGGTGGGGGCCATGTCCCCGCCCCGATGCCACCGGCCCGGCCAGGGGTCAATCGCGGCGTTCGGCATCCACGCGATCGGCATCCACGCGATCGGTATCCAAGCTCCGGGTTTCCGCCATGGCCTATCTCGGGCTCCTCCGCCGCCGGCCGCACGAGCGGGCCGGCTTCGCCCTCTACGCCGCCGTCGTCGGCACCGCCCGGGAACCGTCCCTCTACGGGGAGGGCGGGGTCCCCGACACCCTCGAGGGGCGCTTCGACCTCGTGGCCCTGCACGTCGCGCTGATGGTGCGTCGCCTTCGCGGCGATCCGGATCCGCGCGGCCCGGCCCTCGCCCAGGCGCTGTTCGACGCGATGGTCTCCGACCTCGACCTGAACCTGCGCGAGATGGGGGTGGGGGACATGTCCATCGGCAAGCGGGTGAAGCGGATGTGGGAGGCCTTCCACGGGCGCGCCCTCGCCTACGAGGCGGCGCTGGAGGCGGGGGACCGCCCGGCGCTGGAGGAGGCGCTGGCGCGCAACGTCTGGCGCGGCGAGCCGCCGGAGGGCGCGGTGCGGCGGCTCGCGGACCGCGCCGCGGCCCTGGATGCCGCCCTGGCCGGCGAGTCCTTCGCCGATCTCGCGGCCGGCCGCGCCCTCGGCGTCGAGCCGTGACCCCCGAACTCCACCGGCCGCTCCGTCCGGGCCTCGTCGGGCCCGAGGGCCGCACCGAGCGGATCGAGGCGACGGCGGAGGAGCGGGCCGCCCTGGCGGAGCGTTTCGGCCTGCTCGACCTCTCGTCGCTGACGGCCGACCTGGCCCTGACGCCGGCCCCCGGCGGCGCCCTGCGCGCCCGCGGAACCCTGCGGGCGGACGTGGTGCAGGAGTGCGTCGTCACCCTCGAACCCGTTCCGGCCCGCATCGAGGACGCGCTGGACTGGCGCATCCTGCCGCCCGGCGCCGAGCCCTCGGACGAGCTGGAGGAGGGCCCCGAGGAGATTGAATCGGAGCCGGACGGCAGCGTGGACCTCGGGGAGGCGGTGGCGCAGGGTCTGTCGCTCGCCCTCGATCCCTACCCCCGTGCGCCGGACGCCGCGGTCCCGGACGCGGCGCGGGACGCCGCGGAAAACCCCTTCGCGGCGCTGCGGTCCCGCCTGCCGCACTGAACCGGAACATCGCCTTGCCCCCGCGGGGGGCGGGTGGTAAGGGCGCCGCCTTCCGACGCATCGCACCCCGGCACCCTCATCGTCGCCGGCTCGCTTCACGAAAGGCCCGGCACCATGGCCGTCCCCAAGAGAAAAGTCTCGCCCTCCCGCCGCGGGATGCGGCGCAGCCACCACGCCCTCACCGCCTCCGCCCACGGCGAATGCCCGAACTGCGGCGAGCTGAGGCGCCCGCACAACGTCTGCGCCTCCTGCGGGCATTACGATGGCCGTGAGGTCGCGGCGGTGAGCAATGACGTGAAGGCGGCCGTCCGGGTCTGATCGCGCGGCCCATTCGCGCGATTCATGCGCGCCCCGGCCGGGTCGGGGCCGGGATCTGGGAGGACAAGGGTCGGGTGGCTGCGTCACGTCCGGGACCGAGCGGGGCGAACGGCGCCGGGGCGAAGCGCGACTTCGCGCTGGCCGTGGATGCCATGGGCGGCGACCACGCGCCGGAATCCGTGCTGGACGGCCTGGAGCAGGCCGCGGAGCGCCATCCCGGCGCGCGCTTCCTCCTCATCGGGGACGAGGCGCGGCTGACCGGCGGGCTGGCCCGGCGCAAGCGGGCCGCGGCGGCCTGTTCGATCCGCCACGCGGCGGAGGCGATCCCCGGCGACATGAAGCCGACGGCGGCGCTGCGCGTCCGTGGATCCTCCATGCGCGTCGCGATCGAGGCGGTGGCGAACGGCGAGGCGGAGGGGGTCGTCTCCGCCGGCAACACGGGCGCGCTGATGGCGCTCGCCAAGATCATCCTGCGGACCCTGCCGGGGATCGACCGGCCGGCGCTGGCGGGCATCGGCCCCTCGGCGCGGGGCGACGTCGTCCTTCTCGATCTCGGCGCCAACGTCACCTACGAGGTGCGGAACCTCGTCGAGTTCGCGGTGATGGGCGACGCCTTCGCCCGCGCCGTGCTCGGCCTGCCGAACCCGACGATCGGGCTGATGAACGTCGGCTCCGAGGAACTGAAGGGCGACGAGCGGGTGCGGCAGGCGGCGGAGGTGATCCGCGACAGCCACATCGGCGCGAACTTCCGCGGCTTCATCGAGGGCCACGACATCACCGCCGGCACCACCGACGTGGTGGTGACGGACGGCTTCACCGGCAACGTCGCGCTGAAGACGGGGGAGGGGGCGCTGAAGCTCGTCGGCACCCTGCTGCGGCAGGTGTTCAACTCCTCCGTCCCCGCCCGCATGGGATACCTGCTGGCGCGGCCGGCGCTGGATCGGCTGCGCGAGTGGATGGACCCCCGGCGCTACAACGGCGCCGTGCTCATCGGGCTGAACGGCGTGGTGGTGAAGAGCCATGGCGGCGCCGACGCGCTGGGCTTCGCGCACGCGGTGGACGTGGCGATGGACATGGTGACCCACCGCTTCAACGACCGCATCCGGGAGGGCGTGTCCCGCCTCTCCCGCCGTGCCGAAGCCGACGAGACGGCGGGCTGATGCTGCGTTCCCTCCTCGCGGGAACGGGCGGCTACCTGCCGGCGCGAATCGTCTCGAACGACGCACTGGCGGCCGAGAAGGGCCTCGACACCTCCGACGCCTGGATCACGGAGCGGACGGGCATCCGGCAGCGGCACGTCGCCGCGGAGGGCGAACTCGCCTCCGACATGGGCGCGGCGGCGGCGCGGGAGGCGCTGGCCCAGGCCGGCGCGACGGTGGAGGACGTGGACGCGATCATCGTCGCGACCGCCACCCCGGACGCGGCCTTCCCCTCGACGGCCGCGGGGGTGCAGCACCGCCTCGGCGTGCGGCGGGGCTTCGCCTTCGACGTGTCGGCGGCCTGCGCCGGCTTCGTCTACGGCCTCGGCATCGCCGACGCGCAGATCCGGGCGGGGCAGGCGCGCGGGGTTCTCGTCATCGGCTCGGAGGCCTTCACGCGCATCCTCGACTGGACGGATCGCGGGACCTGCGTGCTGTTCGGGGACGGGGCGGGCGCGGCATTCCTGCGCGCCGACAGCGGGCCGGCGGATGCGCCGATGCGCGGCATCCTGTCCACGCACCTGCACAGCGACGGCCGCCACGGCGACATCCTGAAGGTGGAGGCGGGGCTCGTCCGGATGGCCGGGCGGGAGGTGTTCCGCCACGCGGTGGAGAAGCTGGCCTCCGCGGTGGACGAGGCGCTGGCGGCGAACGGGCTGTCCCACTCGGACGTCCAGTGGCTCGTCCCGCACCAAGCCAACCGGCGGATCATCGACGCGATGGGCCGCAAGCTCGGCCTGCCGTCGGAGCGCGTGGTGGTGACGGTGGACCGCCACGCCAACACCTCCGCCGCATCCATCCCGCTGGCGCTCGCGGAGGCGACGCGGGACGGCCGGGTCCGGCCCGGCGACCTCGTGCTGATGGAGGCGATCGGCGGCGGGCTGACCTGGGGTGCGGCGCTGGCCCGCTTCTGAGCGGAAGCGTCATCGGCAGGAATGCCACAGGTGTGGCCCCGGCGACTCACCGGGCGACTCGGAACGTTGACGCGCCCCGCCCCGGTGGGTTGAGTCCGCCCCGCGCCCGCATGAACGATCCCCGATGAACACCCTCACCCGCGCCGGCCTCGCCGAAGCGATCTACATGCAGGTCGGCCTCTCGCGGAACGAGAGCGCCGCCTTGCTGGAGGACGTGCTGGACCGCGTCTCCGCCGCGTTGGGGGAGGGAGAGGCCGTGAAGCTCTCGGCGTTCGGCACCTTCGCCGTGCGGCAGAAGGCGCAGCGGATCGGGCGGAATCCGAAGACGGGCATCGAGGTGCCGATCACGCCGCGCCGCGTCCTGTCCTTCCGCGCGAGCCAGGTGCTGAAGGCCCGCCTGAACGGCGAGACGCCCGAACCCGGTGCGGACGACTGATGGCCGATGGGGAGCGACCGATGACGGCCCTGTCCGACGTGACGCCCGACCGCGACCCGCCGATGAGCGCGGCACTCGCGAGCCCCCCGGCCGATCGCCCGCGCAAGTCGGCCACCGCCTTCCGCACGATCTCCGAGGTGGCGGAGGACCTGCACATCCCGCAGCACGTGCTGCGGTTCTGGGAAACGAAGTTCCCGCAGCTGAAGCCGCTGAAGCGCGGCGGCGGCCGGCGCTACTACCGGCCGGAGGACCTGGCGCTGCTGCGGCGGATCGGCGACCTGCTGTATACCCAGGGCTACACGATCAAGGGCGTGCAGCGGCTGCTGCGGGGCGGGGAACCGGAGCCGGAGGACGTGCAGCCCGACCTGCTGGCCGAGCCGGCGGACCAGGCGGTGCTGCGCGCCTGCCTCGACGAGCTGGAGGCGATCGCCCGCCGTCTCGCCGCCCTCACCGGGCAAGCGCCGGGTTGAGGCCCGGGTCGGCCGGTGCTAGAGGCTCCCGCGTCGGAGCGTAGCGCAGTCTGGTAGCGCACCAGTCTGGGGGACTGGGGGTCGTGGGTTCGAATCCCGCCGCTCCGACCATCCTTCCCCGTTCTCCTGCGGTCACCCGGCGTCGTTCGTGACCGGGGCGTGCGTCCGGTGCATCGGCCGCGGGAAGCACATCGGAAGCAGGACCGGGAGACATGCCTTCCCGGAAGCATCGATGCCCCGTTTCGACGTCGGCGGGTTCGGTCGGCGACACCGCCTCGCCGGTCGAGGCGGACGAGTTCGACGGCCTGATGGCCGCGCTGGGACCCTTCGGGCCCGCGCCGCGGATCGCGGTCGGCGTGTCCGGCGGGCCTCATTCCCTAGCCCTGGCCCTCATCGCGCGGGGTTGGGCAGAGCGGCGAGGGGGAACGGCGCTGGCCCTCATCGTGGACCATGGGTTGCGCGACGGCAGCGAGGCCGAGGCCCGCGTCGCGGCCGCCGTGCTGGCGGGGTTGGGGTCCGCCGCGCGCGTGCTGTCCCTTGGCCTGCCTGCCGGGGCCTCGCTGCACGAGCGGGCGCGATCGGCGCGCCTCGCCGCCTTGCTCGACGCCGCGGCGGAGGCGGGGGCGCCGTGGCTCCTCCTCGGCCACCACCGCGCCGACCAAGCGGAGACCGTGGCTTTCCGTGCGGCTCGCGGATCCGGGCCGGACGGGCTGGCCGGGATGGCGGCGGCGCGGGCGGCGGCCGGGGCGGTGATCCTGCGGCCCCTCCTCTCCATCCCGCCCGCGCGGCTGGAGGCGACGCTGGCCCGGGCAGGGCTGCGACCGCTCCGCGATCCTTCCAACGACGATCTTCGCTTCGCCCGGGCGCGGCTTCGCGTGGCCCTGGCGGATCGCGACGGCACCGGACCCGGCACGACGGCGCTGGCCGGGGCAGCGTCGCTCCTGGGGGATCGTCGGGTCGCGCGGTCGGCGGTGGTGGCCGCCCGGATCGCGGCCTGCGCCGCCTTCCGGCCGGGCGGCTGGGTCCGGCTGGATCGGGTGGCGCTCGGCACGGATGCGGTGGCGATCGCCGCGCTCGGGGCGATGCTCAGGGCGGTGGCGGGGGCCGAACACCGGCCCGCGCGGGACGCGGTGGAGCGGATGCTCGCGCGGGGTGGGGGGACGCTCGGCGGCGCGTTGTGGCGCGGTGCGGTCTTGTGCCGGGAGCCGGCGGCGGTCGCGCCGCCCGTCCCGGCGGCCCCGGGCGCGCGGTGGGACGGGCGCTGGCGCGTCCTCTCGGCGCCGGAGGGGGGCGTCCTCGGCGCCCTCCACGCACTTGACGAAGGGGCGATCCCGGCGGCCCGGGCCGGCTGGCCGGCGGCGGTCCTCGCAGCGCTTCCCGCCATCCGGCACCCCGGCGGGATGGACGTGCCCGCCCTCGGGATCGGCGCCTCCCGCCTCGCGCACGAACCCGCCGCGGGGCCGATCGCCTGATGCGGAGGGGGAGGTTCCGTTGCGGGCGATGCATCCCTATCTTGCGTGCAACGCCGGACGGTCACCCAGGACCGGCCGGGGATGGAATCGGACAAGCCCGGTGAACAATTTCGGCCGCAACCTCGCCTTGTGGGTCATCGTCGCCCTGTTGCTGGTGACGCTGTTCAACCTCTTCCAGCCCTCGGGCAGCGCGTCGTCGCGCGGCACGCAGGTCGCGTATTCCGACTTCATCAATGAGGTCGGGGCGGGACACGTCCGGGACGTGACGATCCAGGGGCGGATCGTCTCCGGACAGCTCACGGACGGGCGGACCTTCCAGACCTACACGCCGGAGGACCCGACGCTGGTCCAGCGGCTGACGGAGCGTGGCGTGCGCGTCGTCGCCCGCCCGGAGGAGTCGGACGTCAACCCGCTCTTCCAAATCCTCATCTCCTGGTTCCCGATGCTTCTGCTGATCGGCGTCTGGGTGTTCTTCATGCGCCAGATGCAGGGCGGCGGCGGGCGGGCCATGGGCTTCGGCAAGTCCAAGGCGAAGCTCCTGACCCAGAAGGAAGGCCGCATCACCTTCGAGGACGTGGCGGGCATCGAGGAGGCGAAGGCCGAGCTTGAGGAGATCGTGGAGTTCCTCCGCGATCCCCAGAAGTATCAGCGTCTCGGCGGCAAGATCCCGAAGGGCGTGCTCCTGGTCGGGCCGCCTGGCACGGGCAAGACGCTCCTCGCGCGCTCCGTCGCGGGTGAGGCGAACGTGCCGTTCTTCACCATCTCCGGCTCCGACTTCGTCGAGATGTTCGTCGGCGTCGGCGCGAGCCGGGTGCGCGACATGTTCGAGCAGGGCAAGAAGAACGCGCCCTGCATCATCTTCATCGACGAAATCGACGCGGTGGGCCGCCACCGCGGCGCCGGCCTCGGCGGCGGCAACGACGAGCGCGAGCAGACGCTGAACCAGATGCTCGTGGAGATGGACGGCTTCGAGTCGAACGAGGGCGTCATCCTCATCGCCGCGACGAACCGGCCGGACGTCCTGGACCCCGCGCTGCTGCGCCCCGGCCGGTTCGACCGCCAGGTCGTCGTTCCGAACCCCGACGTGAACGGGCGGGAGAAGATCCTTCGTGTCCACATGCGGAAGGTCCCGCTTGCCTCCGACGTGGAGCCGAAGGTCATCGCCCGAGGCACCCCCGGCTTCTCTGGCGCCGACCTCGCCAACCTCGTGAACGAGGCGGCGCTGCTCGCGGCCCGCACCGGCCGCCGCACGGTCGGGATGCATGAGTTCGAGATGGCGAAGGACAAGGTCCTCATGGGTGCCGAGCGCCGCTCGCTCGTGATGTCCGACGCCGAGAAGAAGATGACGGCCTACCACGAGGCCGGGCACGCGCTGATCGCCATCAGCGAGGAGGAGTGCGACCCCGTCCACAAGGCGACGATCATCCCCCGGGGCCGCGCGCTCGGGCTGGTGATGTCGCTGCCGGAGGGGGACCGCTACTCCATGCACAAGTCCAAGCTGAAGGCCCAGTTGGCCATGGCGATGGGCGGGCGCGTCGCCGAGGAACTCATCTTCGGCGCCGACAAGGTGTCCAACGGCGCGTCCGGCGACATCAAGCAGGCCACCGACATGTCGCGACGGATGGTCACGGAATGGGGCATGTCCGACAACCTCGGCATGATCGCCTACGGCGGGAACGACCAGGAGATCTTCCTCGGGCATTCCGTGACGCAGACGAAGAACTTGTCGGAGGAGACGGCGAAGAAGATCGACCAGGAGATCCGCTCGATCATCGACACCGCCTACGCCAAGGCGACGAAGACGCTGACCGACCGCATCGAGGATCTCCACACCCTCGCCAAGGGGCTGCTGGAGTACGAGACCCTGTCGGGTGACGAGATTCGGATGCTGCTGCGCGGTGACCCGATCGTGCGCGACCGGCCGGACGAGCCGGTGAACTCCGGGCGAGGCTCCGTCCCGAGTTCCGGTCGCGCGCCGCGGCCGAACCCGGGCGGTGGACTGGCGCCGGCGCCATCCGGCGCGTGATACCCCTGGCGCCCTCGCCGCGATGACGGTTTGATGGCGCGAGTCTGAGGTGAGGCGGGGACCGGCGACGGTCCCCGCTTCGATTCCGGGGGTATCGGATGGCGCGCTGGGTGGAGCCGATGGGCCTGTTGCACGGGCGCGGCGCCTTCGCCGCGTCCGCGGCGGGGGCCGCCCTGCCGCTGGATGGCGGGGAAGCCGCCTTCTCCCTCGTCCGCCTCATCGAGGACGGCGTCACCCTCGGCGTGATGCCCGCGGTCGAGACGCCGGAGGACTGGCAGGAGGCGGTGCTGGCGCTGACCCGACGGCGGGCGCCCTTCGCCGGGCTGGACGCGGCGGGCCGGCCGCTGGTGATGGGCATCCTCAACGTCACGCCGGACTCCTTCTTGGACGGCGGACGGCACGTCGATGCCGGCGCGGCCGTAGCGGCGGGGCACGCGATGCTGGAGGCGGGGGCGGACATCCTCGACGTCGGCGGGGAGAGCACTCGGCCCGGGGCGGAGCCGGTGGCGGCGGAGGAGGAGGCGGCGCGGGTGCTGCCGGTGATCCGCGAACTCGCCAAGGCCGCGCCCGTCTCGGTGGACACGCGCCACGCGCCGACCATGCGCGCCGCCCTGGAGGCAGGGGCGGAGGTGGTGAACGACGTGACGGCGCTGCGGCACGACCCCGCCGCGCTCGCCGTGGTGGCGGAGGCCGGCTCTGCCGTCGTGCTGATGCACATGCCCGGCACCGACCCGCGGGCGATGCAGGCGATGGCGGAGTATGACGACGTGGCGCTGGAGGTCGTCGCCTTCCTCGCCGACCGGATCGCGGCGTGCGAGGCGGCGGGGATCGCGCGCGGGAAGATCGCGGTGGACCCGGGGATCGGGTTCGGCAAGACGCTGGAGCACAACCTCGCCCTGCTGGATCGGCTGCCGCTGCTGCTCGGCCTCGGCTGCCCCGTGCTGGTCGGCGCCTCCCGCAAGCGCTTCATCGGCACGCTCTCGGGCGCCGAGGCCGCGGCGGACCGGATGCCCGGAAGCCTCGGCGTGGCGGTCGCCGCCGCGGCCCGCGGGGCGGCGGTGCTGCGGGTGCACGACGTGGCGGAGACGGTGGCGGCGCTGCGCCTCTGGCGGGCCTGCGCCGGCGGGGCGGCGGGGTAGGTGGAGCGGCTGCGCCGGGCCGCCCTGGGCTGGGCGACGCTGTATCCCGCGCTGCACCTCGTCCTCTGGCTCGGCCTCGTGCTCTTCGTCATCGGCACGGCCGCCTCGGGCGGGGTGTCGGGGGGCGAGATCGTGGCGAACGCCCCGCTCATCCTCGGCTACGGTGCGCTCGGGGCCGTGGCGGTCGCGGTGCCGCTCCGGGCGCGCCGGGCCACCCGGGGCCGGGGGGTGGCCTGCCTCGGTCTCGCGGGCGGCATCGCAGGCGGCTTCGCCCTCGGCCTCCTCCTCCTGATCGTCGGGATGGGATCGGATGGCGGGTGGTTTCCGCAGGGCGTCGTCTGGCTCGTCGTGCCCGTCGGCACGGTCGCCGTCATGCTGGGCCTGCCGCCCTGGATGGGCGGGGTGGTCGCGGGAAGCTACGCCGTCGCGCTCGGCCTCGGCGGCTGGCTGACCCTGCGGCGGGCGGGTTAGGTGGAGCGGGCGCGCCGCGCGGCCCTCGTCGTCGCCATCGCCTTCCCCGTCCTCCACCTCGTCCCCTGGATCCTCCTGCTGCCGATCACCGCGGGGTCGCTCGCCTCCGCGCTCCGGCCGGGCGGCGGCGGCTTCGCGGGCCCCTTCCTCCTCCTTCTCGGCGGCGCCGCGATCCTCGCGGTCGCCGTGGCGGTGCGCGCCCGGGCCCGCCCGACGCGGGAGCGCGGCGAGGCCTGCATCGGCCTCGGCGTCGGCTACGTCGCCGCGATCCTCGTCGCGATCGCCGGCGTCCGTGAGGCGTTCGACGCCGCGATCACGGAGGTCGGGTTCCTCGTCTTCCTTCCGGTCCTCGCCATCGCAAGCCTCTTCGGGGAGTCGGCCTGGGGAACGGTGGCGATCGGGGCGACCTACCCCCTCGCCCTTTTCCTGGGCGGCGCTTTGACGATGCGGGCACCGCCGCCGCTGCCGGAGACCCTCCCCGGCCCGGGCCCCGGCGTGGACGGGCGCATCGCCGGGCGCTAGGCACCACGGCATGGTCGATCCCATCCCCCGCCGCCTCTTCGGCACCGACGGCATCCGCGGCACCGCCAACACGGCGCCGATGGACGCGACGACGGCACTCCGGCTGGGACAGGCCGCGGGCCGCTACTTCAACCGTGGCGGGCACCGGCACCGGGTGGTGATCGGGAAGGACACCCGCCTCTCCGGCTACATGCTCGAACCCGCCCTCACCGCCGGCTTCGTCGGCGCGGGGATGGACGTGGTGCTCGTGGGCCCGCTCCCCACCCCGGCCATCGCGCTGCTGACGCGCTCGCTCCGCGCCGATCTCGGCGTGATGGTCTCCGCCTCCCACAACCCCTACGAGGACAACGGCATCAAGCTGTTCGGTCCGGACGGGCTGAAGCTCTCGGACGCGCAGGAGGGCGAGATCGAGGCGATGATGGCGGGCGACCTCGGCGGCACCCTCGCGGCGCCGTCGCGCCTCGGCCGCGCGTCGCGGCTGGAGGACGCGCCGGGGCGCTACATCGAGGCGGCGAAGGCGTCCTTCCCCCGCGGGCGGTCGCTGGAGAAGCTCCGGATCGTCGTCGATTGCGCGCACGGCGCCGCCTACAAGGTGGCGCCGACGGTGTTCTGGGAACTGGGGGCGGAGGTGGTGTCCGTCGGCGTCGCGCCCGACGGCTTCAACATCAACAAGGGCTGCGGCAGCACGTCGCCCGCGGCGCTCGCCACCCTCGTCCGGGAACGGCGGGCGGACCTCGGCATCGCCCTGGATGGTGACGCGGACCGCGTCGTGCTGGTGGACGAGGCCGGGGCCGTGGTGGACGGCGACCAGATCCTCGCCCTCATCGCCGAATCCTGGGCGCGGGACGGGCGGCTCAAGGGTGGCGCGGTGGTCGCGACGGTCATGTCGAACCTCGGACTGGAACGGCATCTCGCCTCGCGCGACCTCGGGCTGCTGCGGACCAAGGTCGGGGACCGCTACGTGGGCGAGCGGATGCGGGAGGCCGGCTGCAACCTCGGCGGGGAGCAGTCGGGCCACGTCATCCTCTCCGACCACGGGACGACGGGGGACGGGCTGGTGGCCGCCCTGCAGGTGCTGTCGGTGCTCGTCGAGGAGGGGCGGCCCGCCTCCGCCGTGCTGCGGCGCTTCGATCCCCTGCCGCAGACGCTCGTGAACGTCCGCCACGGCGGCGGCGACCCCATGGGCGATCCGCGGGTGACGGCGGCCGTGGCGGCGGCCGAGACCGAACTCGGCGCGCGCGGCCGGGTGCTGATCCGGGCCAGCGGGACGGAACCGCTGATCCGCGTGATGGTGGAGGCGGAGGAGGCGGCCGTCGTGCGCGCGATGGCGGACCGGCTGGCCGGCGTGATCCGCGCCGCCTCGGCGTCGCCCGTTCCCCCCACGTCGGGGGTGCGGGCGTGAAGGGACGGGTGCTGATCGTCGCCGGGTCGGATTCCGGCGGCGGGGCGGGCATCCAGGCCGACATCAAGGCGGTGACCGCGATGGGGGCCTATGCGGCCACGGCGGTGACCGCGCTGACGGCGCAGGACACGGAGGCGGTCCGCGCCGTGCAGCCCGTGCCCGCCGACTTCGTGCGGCTGCAGATGCGGATGTCGCTCGCGGACATCGGGGTGGACGCGGTGAAGACCGGGATGCTCGGCGACACCGACGCCATCGGGGCGGTGGTGGACGTGCTCTCGGCGCACGCGCGCGGCATCCCCGCGGTGGTGGACCCGGTGATGGTGGCGAAGGCCGGCGCGCGGCTGCTGGCGCCGGACGCGGTGGCGGCGGTGCGGTCCCGGCTCCTCCCCCTCGCCGCCCTGCTGACGCCGAACCTGCCGGAGGCCGAGGAGTTGTGCGGCTTCCTGATCCCCGACCTGGACGCGATGCGGCGGGCGGCGACGGCGCTGCGCGCGATGGGCGCGGCGGCGGTGCTGGTGAAGGGCGGCCACATGGCCGGCGACGTGCTGCACGACCTGCTGGCCTGGGAGGGCGGGGAGGAGGTCTTCTCCTCGCCGCGGATCGACACGCCGCACACGCACGGCACCGGCTGCACCCTCGCCTCCGTCACGGCGGCGGGGCTGGCGCAGGGCATGGGGCTGCGGGACGCGGTGGCGCGGGCGCGGGACTACGTCGCGGCGGCGATCCGCTCCGCCCCGGGCTACGGCCGCGGGCACGGGCCGCTGGACCACGGGGTGACGGTGGACCTGGCGAGGATCGGGTGGTGACGCGGCGCTACCGCTTCGTCACGGTGGACGTGTTCACGGACCGGCGCTTCGGCGGCAACCCGCTGGCCGTGTTCCCGGACGCGGCGGGGCTGTCGGATTCGGCGATGCAGAGCCTCGCGGCGGAGTTCAACCTGAGCGAGACGACCTTCGTCCTGCCGCCCGAGGACCCCGCCAACACCGCGCGCGTCCGCATCTTCAACCGCACGGCGGAGATGCCGTTCGCGGGCCATCCCAACGTCGGCACCGGCTGGGTGCTGGCGCAGGAGGGACGGGCGCGCGGCGGCGTGCTGCGCTTCGAGGAGATCGCCGGCTTGGTCGAGGTGGTGGCGGAGGGCGATTCCTGCACCATCGCCGCGCCGCAGCCCCTGTCCCTCGGGCCGGAGATGGACGCGGCCCTCGTCGCCGCCTGCGCCGGGCTGGGGCGGGATGACGTGCTGACGGCGGCGCATCGCCCGATCCTGGCGTCCGTCGGCAACTCCTTCGTCCTCGCCGAGGTGGCGCCGGACGCGCTGTCCCGCCCCGCGCCGGACCCCGCGGCCTTCCGCGCGGCGCGGGGGGCGGCGCCGGACCTCGCGGCGGCGCTCGGCCCCGCGCGGCTGCCGATCTACCTCTACGCCCGCGACGGGGCGCGCGTGCGGGCGCGGATGTTCTCGCCGCTCTCGGGGACGCCCGAAGACCCGGCGACCGGCTCCGCGGCCACGCCGCTCGCGGCCCTCCTGCTGTCCCTGTCGGGCGCGGAGGAGGCGGCGTTCGATGTGGTGCAGGGCGTCGAGATGGGCCGGCCGAGCCTGCTGCGGACGGTCGCGCGACGGTCGGCGGACGGCGTCCGGGCCTGGGTGGGCGGCGCCTGCGTGCCGGTGCTGCGGGGTGAGGCGGAGGTCTGACCGGCCCGGCGTGACACGGTGCCGCGCCCGTCGCATCGTCCGCGGCGAACGGAGGACACGCCATGCTCGACGCCGTCACGAGGATCGTCCTGAAGGACCCGGGCCTGTTCCGGCAGGCCAACCGGGTGGGCGATGCCTGGGTCGCCGCCGCGTCCGGGAAGACCATCGCCGTGCGGAACCCGGCCACGGGGGAGGTGATCGGCACCGTCCCGTCCCTGTCGCCGGACGAGACGCGCGGGGCGATCGCCGCGGCGCGCGACGCCGGGCCGGGCTGGGCGGGGATGCTGGCGAAGGAGCGGGCGGCCATCCTGCGGCGGCTGCACGGCCTGATGCTGGAGAACGTGGACGACCTCGCGGCGATCATGACCGCGGAGCAGGGGAAGCCGCTGGCGGAGAGCAAGGGCGAGATCGCCTACGCCGCCTCCTTCATCGAATGGTTCGCGGAGGAGGGGAAGCGCGTCTACGGCGACGTGATCCCGAGCTTCAAGGCAGGGTCGCGGATCATCGTGATGAAGCAGCCGATCGGGGTCTTCGCCGCGATCACGCCGTGGAACTTCCCGGCGGCGATGATCACCCGCAAGGCCGGCCCGGGCTGGGCGGCGGGGTGCACGGGGGTGATCCGGCCGGCGTCCCAGACGCCCTTCTCCGCCCTGGCGCTCGCGGTGCTGGCGGAGCGGGCGGGGATGCCGCCGGGCGTATACAACGTCGTCACGGGGGCGGCGAAGGAACAGGGCGAGGTGCTGGCGACCGACCCGGACGTGCGGAAGCTGTCCTTCACCGGGTCCACGGAGGTCGGGCGCACGCTGCTCGGCCTCTGCGCCGGAACGATCAAGAAGACCTCGATGGAGTTGGGCGGCAACGCCGCCTTCCTCGTCTTCGACGACGCGGACCTCGACGCGGCGGTGGTGGGGGCCATGGCCTCGAAGTTCCGCAACACCGGGCAGACCTGCGTCTGCGCCAACCGCGTCCTCGTGCAGGAGGGGGTATACGACGCCTTCGCCGCGAAGCTGAAGGTGGCGGTGGAGGCGCTGCGCGTCGGCAACGGGATGGAGGAGGGGGTCACCCAGGGGCCCCTCATCAACGCCGACGCGGTGGCGAAGGTGGAGGAGCACATCGCCGACGCGACCGCCCTCGGCGCGAAGGTGCTGACGGGCGGCGGGCGCCACGCGCGAGGCGGCAACTTCTTCCAGCCGACGATCCTGACGGACGTGCCCCTGACGGCGAAGGTGCTGCGGGAGGAGACCTTCGGCCCCATGGCGCCGCTCATCCGCTTCTCGACGGAGGCCGAGGGAATCCGGCTGGCGAACGACACGGAGTTCGGGCTGGCGGCGTATTTCTACGCGCGCGACGTCGGCCGCATCTTCCGCGTGGCGGAGGCGCTGGAGAGCGGCATCGTCGGGATCAACGAAGGGATCATCTCGACGGAGGTCGCGCCGTTCGGCGGGGTGAAGGAGAGCGGGCTCGGGCGCGAGGGATAGAAGTACGGTATCGAGGACTACCTCGAGATCAAGTACTGCCTCCTCGGGGGGCTGGCGGCCTGAACCCGTCCTTCGCCATCGCCTTCGCGCTGACCCAAGCCGAACTCGACGCCTATTCCCGCCGGTCCGAGGCGCGCACCCGTGCGGCGGTGCCCGCGCCCGGCGGGTGGCAGGAGACCGCCATCGGGGGCGCGCTGGCCTTCGCCGGGACGCTCGCCGCGGTCGCGCTCGGGATCGCGCGGGACGCGGGATCGGCCTTCCTCCTGACGCTGCTGCTCTTCCTCGCTTTCCTCGCCGGCGGGCTCGCGACGCGGCGGGCGACGGCGCGCTACTACCGGGACGTCGTGGCGATGACCGAGGCGTCATCCGACTTTCCGCGGCAGCGCCATCGCGTCCGGCTGGATGCGGTCGGCATCACCGTCGAGGGTCCGGACGGCGAGGACGCCGCCTCCGTCGCCCGGTGGCACTGGGGCGATCTGACGGAGGCGGAGGAAGGGTAAGGCCTCCCCCTGTTCTGGATCGGGCACGTCCACGGCTTCACCCTGCCGATGCGGGCCTTCGCATCAGGGGATGACGCACGGGCGGCCCTCACCCTCGCGCGCGAGCGGATCACGGCGGCCCGCCCCGCGACCTGACCGCCGACCGCCTCCCCTGCGGCGAAGGCGCCCGAACCCGGGGCAGGGGCGCCCCTGGGAAGGGGCGCCGCATGCCATCGGCTACAGGGCGCGCAACGCCGCGCACACGCGTTCCACCTGCCCGTCGCTCATCTCCGGGAAGATCGGCAGGCTCATCACCTCCGTCGCGGCGCGGGAGGTCTCAGCGCAGGCGGCGGGGCCCATCGCGACGCGGCCCTCGTAGGCGCCCTGCTCGTGGACGGGGACGGGGTAGTGGATCGCCGTCGCGACGCCCCCCATGCGCAGCTTCGCCATCACCCCCTCCCGCTCCGGCACGCGCAGGACGTATTGGTGGAACACGTGCTCGATGCCCGGCGCGCGATGCGGCGCGGCATAGGCGCCGTCGGCCAGGGCGGCGTCGTAGGCGCCCGCGATGGCGCGGCGGCGGGCGTTGGCGGCGGGGAGGCGCGGGAGGCGGACCCGCAGCACGGCCGCCTGGAGTTCGTCCAGCCGGGAGTTGATCCCCACCTCGTCCGAGATGTAGCGGCGGTGCCAGCCGTATTGCCGGACCGCCGCCATGCGCTTGGCCAGCCCGGCATCGGGCGTGGCGACGATGCCGGCGTCGCCGAGCGCGCCGAGGTTCTTCGTGGGGTAGAGGGAGAAGGCGGCGGCGTCGGCGAGCGTGCCGATGATGCGGCCGTCCAGGCGCGCGCCGTGCGCCTGGGCGCAGTCCTCCACCACGCGCACGCCGTGGGCGCGGCAGGTCGCGAGGATCGGCGCCATGTCGCAGGGGTGGCCGTAGATGTGGACCGGGATCACCGCACGGATCGGCGGCAGGCCCGGAGGAGGGGAGGCGAGGACGGCGGCGAGGTCGTCGGGGTCCATGCAGAAGGTGTCGGGGCGGATGTCCACGAGCAGCGGCGTGGCGCCCGTCATCTCGATGGCCGCGACGGTGGCGACGGCGGTGTGGGCGACGGTGACCACGGTGCTGCCCGGCCCGATGTCCATCGCGCGGAGGATGAGGGCGATGGCGTCCGTGCCGTTGGCGCAGCCCACCGCGTGCATCTCCGGGCCGCCGGGTTCCGTCAGCCAGCGGGCGTATTCCGCCTCGAAGGACGCGCATTCCTGGCCGAGGATATACCAGCCGGAGGCGAGGACGCGCGCGATGGCGGCGTCGGTCTCGGCCTGGGCGGCGCGGTAGGCGGCGCCGGGATCGGCCTGCGGGACGAGGATGTCGGGCGCGTTCATGTCTCTTCCGTGAGGTAGGCGTTGAGGGTGGGACGGAACCAGTCGAGGGTGCGGCGCAGGCCGTCCGCGAGGCCCACGCGGGGTTGCCAGCCGGTGACGGCGCGGAAGGCGCGATCGTCGGCGTGGTAGGAGCCGATGTCGATGGCGGCGGCGGCGGCGGGGAATTCCCGGGATTCGTAGCGGCCGGCGCCGTTGGCGGTCACCATGAGGTCGGCGAGATCCTTCAGCGACACGGGGGCGTCGCCGCCGAGGTTGAAGGGGCGGCCGGCGGCGGCGGTGCCGGCCAGCAACGACGCGCCGGCCGACAGGAACGCGGCGGTGACGTCGTCCACGTAGGCGAAGTCGCGCAGCTGCGCGCCGCCCCACACCTCGAAGGGGTCGCCCTCCAGGACGCGGCGAACCCAGATGCCGAGGAAGGTCTGGCGCGCGTCCATCACGCGCATGCGCGGGCCGTAGCAGTTGGTCAGGCGCAGCGCGGTCACGGGGCGGCCATGGACGCGGTGTTCCAGCAGCCAGTATTGCTCCGCCGCGAACTTGCTCACGCCGTTCGCGTCGGGCGGCACGATGGGGTGCGTCTCATCGACGGGCAACCGCTGCGGGCGGCCGTAGAACTGGCGGGTCGAGGCGTGGACCACCGCAGCACCCGGCGCGCGATCCCGCAGCGCCGCGATGAGGCGGAGCTGTGCGTGGCCGTTGATCGCGAGATCGCCGAAGGGGTCCTTCTGGCTTCCGGCGTGGCTCGTCTGTCCCGCCATGTTGAACAGCAGGTCCACGCCGTCCAGCAGCGGGTGCAGTTCGGCGTCGCGCAGGTCGGCGACGACGAGGCGGGCGCCGGAACCGTCCAGGTTGCCGCGACGGGCGCCGGTGCCGGGAAGGAGGGCGTCGAGCGCCGTCACCTCCGCGCCGTCCGCGGCGAGCGCGTGGCAGAGGGCGGAGCCGAGGAAGCCGGCGCCGCCGGTGACGAGCGCGCGTTTGCCGCGGAAGGGGGTCGCTTCGGCCATGCGGCGTGGGGGCTCCGGGTCGTCCATGCCGGCGGCATCATGCGGCGGCAGGGTTGAACATGACGTTAGGACGCGGCGGAAGGGGGACCGGATCGTGGCGGTCCGGCGGCGGCGTCGGGCACGGGGTCACGCTTCCGAGCGTCGTCCCCCGGCGGTTCCGCGGCGGCGCCCTCCGCCTCGGGCGAAAGGCGGCTGCGGGTGATCTCGAAGAAGCCGAACAGCAGGAGCAGCTGGCCGCAGACGATCTCCGTGCCGACCAGCAGCCGCGTGCCGCCATCCACGGGCCAGATGTCGCCGTATCCCACCGCCGAGACGGTGACGAGGCTGAAGTAGAGCGCGGCGCGGAAGTCGAGGCGGATGAGGCCGTCCGAACTCGCGAAGATCGGCGCCATCGAGAGCGTGTCGGCGATCCGGTAGAAGCAGGCGAAGACGATGGCGATGAGCGCGAAGAGCGAGACGTAGGCCGCGACGGGCACCGCCAGCGCCGCCGCCCGTCCGCCGAGGTCCCGCAGCAGGAGCGCCATGTCCACGAGGAAGCGAACCACCTCCCGCACGCTGCGCGCGACGAAGGCGGCCACGAGGGCCATGGAGAGCACCATGGCGATCCCCTGGCCCGTCGCCCCCATCCGGTTGACCGGGAGCGACAGCGCGATCACCGCGACGGCGGCGACGCGCAGCACCCACCAGCCGATGCGGGTGAGGTGGCGGGCCTCCGTCCCCTCCTCCCGCGCCACCAGCCGGATGAGTTCCGCCCGCCGGTGCCAGACCGCGCCGAGGAAGGCGAGGACGGGGAGGAGGAAGGCGGTCAGCGCCGCCGCGGCCGGGGCGTCCGGGAAGGCGGAGCGGCTGATCACCGCGAAGACGCAGGCGTAGATCGCGAAGCCGTTGGCGGTGCCGAGGGCGAAGTCCAGGCCGCCGGGGAACAGGCGGAACAGCGTCCCGAAGCCGAAGGCCGCGATGCCGACGATGGCCAGGGGAAACCAGATCCCGTCATCCCAGCCGACCCCGAGGGCGATGAGGGTGGCGAGGACGAGGGTGATGCCGAGCGACCGCGCCCAGGCGGGGAGGGGACTCACGGGGCGAGGGCGATGCCGGTGATCTCGACCTTCCAGGCGGGGTTCACGAGCGGCGCCCCGATCGTCATCCGCGCGGGCTTGGCGGCGGGGTCGAGCCACGCGTCCCAGGCGCGGTTCATGGCCGGCGCGTCCGCGATGTCGGCCAGCACGACCTGGACCTGGAGGAGGGCGCGCTTGTCCGTCCCCGCCGCCGCCAGCAGGGCGTCGATCTGGCGCAGGATGTCGGCCGTCTGGCCCTCCGCATCGAGGGTGTCGTCGTCCGCCACCTGTCCCGCGAGGAAGACGAGGCCGTTGGCGACCGTGGCGCCGGACAGGCGTTGTTCCACGGCGAGGCGGCGTATGGTCATCGGCGGGTCTCCTTGCGACGGCAACGCGCGGCGTGCGACGGGGAACACATGGTGCAGCTGCTGAACAGGGCGATCCTCGCGAGCCGGTGGATCCTCGCGGTGTTCTACCTCGGGCTGGGGGTGGCGCTCGCGCTCTACGCCGTCAAGTTCGCGGCGAAGATCTGGGACTTCGCGGGCAAAATGTTCGTGCAGGAGGACCACGCGTCCCTCCTCGCCCTCCTCTACCTCCTCGATTCCACGCTCGTGGCCGCCCTGATCGTGACCGTCGCCCTGTCGTCGTGGGACACCCTCGTCTCCCGCCTGAAGCACGACGCGGAGAAGGAGAACATGTCCTGGGTGGCGAAGGTCGATCCCGGGAACCTCAAGATCAAGCTGGCCACCGCCCTCATCGCCATCTCCGGCATCAACCTGCTGCAGATGTTCCTGGAGATCGCGCACACCGAGGACCGGGTGCTGGCCTGGGCGCTGGCGATCCACGGCGGCTTCCTCCTCGGGGCGATCGCCCTGGCGGTGGCGGACCGGCTGGAGGGAACGACGGAGGGGAAGGTGAAGGGCGACAACTCCCCCTGACCACCGCTCAGCCCGCCAGGTGGCGGGGGCGGAGGAGGCGGGCGGCGAGGCCGTCCACGGGACCGAGGACGACGGAGGCGGCCCAGGCGGCGCCGGCGACGAGGACGATGGCCGGGCCGGTCGGCAGGTCGGCGTGGTAGGACAGGAGCAGCCCCGCGACGGACGACGCGGCGGCGATCCCGGATGCGGCGTAGGCCATGCCGCCGACGCTCCTGGCCCAGTGCCGCGAGGCGACGGCGGGCAGCATCATCAGGCCGACGGCCATGAGCGTCCCGAGGGCCTGGAAGCCGGCGAGGACGTTGAGGACGACGAGGCCGGTGAAGAGCAGGTGCCACGTCCCGCCCCGGGCGCCCTCGGCCGCCGCGAAGGAGGGGTCGAAGCACTCCAGCACGAGCGGGCGCCACGCGAAGGCGAGGGCGACGAGGGTGGCCGTCGAGACCCCGGCCATGAGGAACAGGGCGGGGTCGTCCACGCCGAGGACGGAGCCGAAGAGGAGATGGGTCAGCTCCACCGCGCCCGCCCGGGTGGAGATGAGGGCGACGCCGAGGGCGAGGGCGACGAGGTAGAGGGCCGCGAGCGAGGAGTCTTCCCGCCCCCCCGTGGCGCGCGAGAGGGCGCCGGCGCCGAGGGTGACGGCGAGCCCGGCGACCAGCCCGCCGAGGGACATGGCGGTGACGGAGAGCCCCGCGACGAGGAACCCCGCCGCGACGCCGGGAAGGATGCCGTGGGCGAGGACGTCCGCCGTGAGGGACATGCGGCGGAGGACGAGGAACACGCCGAGGGGCGGGCCCGCGAGCGACAGGGCGAGGCAGCCGACGAGGGCGCGCCGGAGGAAGCCGAACTCGATGAAGGGGGCGAGTAGGAGGTCGTACAACCCCGGTCAGGCGGCGGCGCGGTCGCAGGCGTGCGCGTCGGCCGACCAGCCCTCGGACATGGTGCGGGCGCGGAGGCGGTTGGGGGCGGTCAGGACCGTGCCCGTCGGGCCCCAGGCGATGGGTTCGCGCGCCAGGAGGAGGGTGTCCGGGAAGGCGTCGCGCACGAGGTCGAGGTCGTGCAGGACGGTGATCACCGTCCGGCCCTCCCCGTGCCAGTCCCGGATCAGGCGCAGCAGGTCGGCGGCGGTGCGGGAGTCCACCGCGTTGAAGGGTTCGTCGAGGAGCAGGATCGGCGCGTCCTGCACCAGCAGCCGGGCGAAGAGCAGCCGCTGGAACTGGCCGGCGGACAGGGTGCCGACCGCGCGCCGCGCGAGGGTGGAGAGACCGACGGCGCCGAGGGCATGTTCCGCCCGGTCGCGGGCGACGTCCGGCACCGCGCGGAAGGCGCCGAGGCGGGACCAGTGGCCGAGCATCACCACGTCGAGGCAGGCGATGGGGAAGGTGCGGTCCAGGGCGGACATCTGCGGCAGCAGGGCCACGCCGCCCGCGGGACGGACCAGGGTGCCGGCATCCACGCGGTGCAGCCCCGCGATGGCGCGGAGCAGGGTGGACTTGCCGGCGCCGTTCGGCCCGACCACCGCCGTCAGGCTGCCCGGCGCGAAGGTGCCGGACAGGTGATGGACCGCCGGGCGGCGGTCATGCGCGAGGGTGAGGTCGCGGAGGGCGATCGGCGCGGGGGTCATGCGGAGAGCGCCCAGGCCACCGCCGCCCACAGCCCGGCCGACAGCGACGCAGCGAGCGCCAGGCGGGAGCCGGCACCGGAGGACAGCGCCAGGGGGTCGGTCGGTCGAGTGAGCATCGTGTTATGATATAACATGCGGCGCCGCGGGATTCAAACCGTTGGCGGGGGTGGAGTGGCGGGCGGCGCGCCGCTACCTGCGGGGTGATGGATGTTCCCCTCTCCCCGCCCCGCGACGCCGCCGGCGAGGCCGTCCTGCGGGCCGGGCTGCGGCGGCACAAGGCCGTCGCGACCGGATTGCTGGCCGGGATGGGCGCCGCGACGATCGGCTCCTACTGGCTCCCGCCCGGCTACGCGGCGGATCTGGTCCAGGCCTCGGCCAAGGCGGGGCTGGTGGGCGGGCTGGCGGACTGGTTCGCCGTCACCGCGCTGTTCCGCCATCCGATGGGACTGCCGATCCCGCACACCGCGATCATCCCGAAGCAGAAGGAACGACTCGGCGCGGCGCTCGGCCGGTTCGTCGCGAACCACGTGTTCACCGAGGGGGAGATCCGCGCGGTGCTGGCCCGGCTGGACGCGGCCGCCCTCCTCGGCGGGCTGCTGTCGGACCCCGCCGCGGCGCGGCCGACGACCGATGCGATGGCACGGCTGGTCCCCCGGCTGCTGCGGGGGCTGGAAGGGGGCGGGGCGCGCCGTTTCGTGCGGCGGCTCCTGCCGCGGATCGTCACGGGCCCCGCGCTCGGGCGGCTCGTGGCGCGGACGCTGCGGAACCTCATGGCGGGGGGGCAGCACCACGCCGTGTTCGACCTCGCGGTGGGGCAGATCCGGTCGCTCCTCGCGGCGAAGGAGGAGTCGCTCAGGACCGCGGTCGCGGAACGGGTGCGGGCGGAGGGCGGCGCCCTCGTCGGGTGGCTCGCCGGGGGCGCCGTGGCCCGCCGCGTCCTGTCGGCGGTGAACGAGGCGGTGGCGGGGCTGGAACTGGAGGACAGCGACCTTCGCGCCGCCTTCGAGGCCTACCTCCTCTCCGAGATCGAGGCGCTGGAGACCGACCCGTCCCGCGCGGAATCCTACGGGGCCGCCCTGCGCCGGGCCCTCGCGCACCCCTCCGTGTCCGCGTGGCTGACGGATGCCTGGGCCCGCATCCGGGAGGCGGTGGAGGCGGACGCCGCCGACCCCCGCGGTCGCACGGCGGCGTTGCTGGGTGGGCTGCTCGACAACCTCGCGGCGATGCTGGCGAGTGACGAGACCACCCGGGCCGCCGTGAACCGATCCGTCGAACGCGCGATCCTCACCTACCTGCCGGCGGCGCAAGGGCGGGTGGCCGGCTTCATCGGGGGCGTGGTCGGCAACTGGGACACCGCGACCATCACGGACAAGATCGAACTGCGGGTGGGGCGGGACCTGCAGTACGTGCGGATCAACGGGACGGTGGTGGGGGCGCTGGCGGGCGGGGCGCTGTTCGTGCTGCTGCACGCGATCTTCGGCCGGGTGGCGACCTGACTGGCGACGTGAGGGCGGGCGCCCCACATCGCGGGGCATGACGCTCTCGCTCTCCGTCCTCGATCAGTCCACGGTCGCCTCCGGCCGGTCGCCGGACGAGGCGATCCGGGAGACGCTGGCCCTGGCGCGGGACGCCGACCGGCTGGGCTACGCCCGCTACTGGCTCGCCGAGCACCACGCGAGCGAGAGCAACGCGGGCACGGCGCCGGAGATCCTCATCGCGGCGATCGCGGCGACCACGTCGCGCATCCGGGTGGGGTCCGCGGGGGTGATGCTGCCGCACTACTCCGCCCTGAAGGTGGCGGAGCAGTTCCGGGTGCTGGAAGCGATCGCGCCGGGGCGGATCGACCTCGGCGTCGGGCGGGCGCCGGGGTCGGACGGGCGCACGGCCTTCGCGCTGAACCCCGACGCGGCCCGCGCGGCGGACCGCTTCCCCGCGCAGGTGCGGGACGTCATGGGGTGGCTCGGGGATGGGCTGCCGGTGGACCATCCCTTCGCCCGGGTGATCGCGCAGCCGCGCGGGCCGACGATGCCGCAGGTCTGGATCCTCGGCTCCTCCGACTACGGGGCGCAGGTCGCGGCGCATTTCGGGCTGCCCTACTGCTTCGCGCACTTCATCACGGACGGGCGCGGGGCGGAGGACGCGATGGCCTTCTACCGGCAGGGGTTCCGCCCCGGGGTGCTCGACCGGCCGCACGCCGCGCTCGGCGTCTTCGCGCTGTGCGCCGACACGGAGGCGGAGGCGTGGCGCCTGTTCCGGTCCCGCGAGCTGTGGCGCCTGTCGCGCGACACCGGCCGCTACCCGCCGCTGCCGAGCGTGGAGGAGGCGGAGGCCTACCCCTATTCGGAGGCGGAGTGGGCGAAGGTGGAGCGCCTTCGTTCGCGGGTCATCGTCGGGACGCCGGGAACCGTGCGGGCGCGGCTGGAGTCGCTCGCGGGCGAAATGGCCGTGCAGGAGATCGCGGTGCTGACGCCGGTGCACGACCCCGTCGCGCGCCGCCGGTCCTACACGCTGCTGGCGGAGGAGTTCGCCCTGTCCCGCACGATGCCGATGGCCGCCTGACGCGGCCACGCCGACGGGGAGGTCCACGATGTCGCCGATCCGGGCCGGCCCCCGCATGGCGGCATGATCATCGGGCGTTCACGGGTCGCCCCCCGCCGGTGAAGGGCTCGGCGTTGCCGTCGCGCAGCCACGCGATGTGCTGGCGGAGCTGGTAGATGCGGTCCGAGTAGGAGTCCGGAAGCTTCAGGGCCGCCGCCTCCTTCTCCAGGCCATCCAGCCGCGCGGCGGTCTGGACGGAGAGGTTCTTCGTTCCGTCCTCCTCAACCTTGCGGACCTCCGCGTAGATGCGGAACAGCTTGCGCTCGAGCTGCCACGTGTAGATCGCCGGGGCGATGCGGCTGAGGGGGATGAGGAGGCCGATGAGGGGGATGATCAGCACCCACAGGCGGTCCACCGCCACGGCGAGCCAGAAGGGCAGGTAGCGAATGAGGACGGACTCGCCGTTCTCGTAGAACCGCTTGGCGTCGTCCTGAAGGGGAACCTCGGTGCCCGCGCCGTTGGGGTAGCGGCCTTCCACGGAGAAGAGGGTGCGGCCTTTGTGGGTGTCCCGCAGCAGCCGCATCATCAGGGCGGCGATCTGCGGGTTCAGGTCGCGGTGGGCGAGGACCATGGCGTCAGGCGCCATCATGATGATGTCCTCGCGCGGCAGATCCTCCGCGAGCGAGAGGCCGGAACGGGGCAGGCGGGCGTTGTGGAGGTAGCGGAGCTGCGCCGCGTAGGCGTCGGCGCGGGAGGAGAAGTTCAGCAGGTTCGCGCCCTCCGCCCGGACGAGGCGGTTGATCGCCTCGGTCGGCACGGCGGAGACGAGGACGACGGCGTCCACCTCGTTCGCCAGGAAGGCGTCCGCCGCCGCGTCGCCGGCGCGGGGGTCGGCCTGGATGGCGTCGCCGCCGAGGCCGTTGGCGTTCAGCAGGGCGAGGGCGAGGACGCGGGTGCCGCTGCCCTCCGCCCCGACCGCCACCCGGCGCCCGCGAAGCGACTGGATGGGCGAGCCGCCGCCTTCCTGACGCCGGGAGAAGACCCAGGCGGGTTCCATGAACACGGCGCCCATGGAGACGAGGTCACGGGCGTTCTCCGCGTCCGCGACGCCGCCCTGGACGAGGGCCATGTCCACCCGGCGCTCCCGCAGGAGGCGGAGGTTGTCGACGGAGCCTTCGGTGGGGATGCGCTCGATCCTGAAGCCCTCCGCCTCCAGCCCGCGGGCGTAGGCATCCACCGCGGCGGTGTAGGCGGAGCCGGGGGCCCGGGCGACCGCGAAGCGAAGGGTTTCGGGCGGGGCGGGGGAGACGTAGCGGAAGGCCACGAACAGCCCCACCATCGTCAGGGCGATGACCCAGCCCCAGGACCCGAGGAACGCCTTGACGGATTGCCACATGCCCGCGGAACGGTGATCGGCGCACGGGGGTTGCAACGCTGGCGCAACCCCGGGTGCGGTGTAACGCTCCCATCACCGTGGGCGAGTCGAGCCGAGGGTTCCTCCGCGCCACGGTCATGATCGGAGACACCAGGATGTCGCGTCGCCTTCCCCTTCTCGCCGCCGCCCTCGGGCTGGGCGGGCTCATCGCCCTCGCGGCGCCCGCCTCGGCCGCCGTTCCCGCCGCGGCC
>CAXVWQ010000501.1:0-4595 GCA_964263755.1 Roseomonas sp.
TGTCCGACGTCGAGATCGAGACGATCATCGGGGGCTTCCGGGCCGCTACCATTCGCGGGATCAAGGCCGGTTTCGACGGCGTCGAGATCCACGGCGGCTATGGTTATCTGCCGCAGCAATTCCTGTCTCCCTACACCAACCGACGCGAGGACCGCTGGGGCGGAACACGCGAGAAGCGTCATGCCCTGCCTCTCGCGTTGCTCGAAGCGGCCCAGGCTGCGGCACGGAACCATGCGGATCGACCGTTCGCGGTCGGCTATCGCTTCACCCCGGAGGAAGCGCTGGAGCCCGGCCTCTCGATGGACGACGCGCTGGCATTCGTCGAAGCCCTGATCGACCAGGGCACCGACTTCATCGACGTGCTGGTCAACGACTTTCGATCGCCACCACGCCGCGGGGCCATGGCGAAGGACCGCTCGCGCCTCTGCTACATCGCCGAAGCGGTAGGCGGACGTGTGCCGGTGTTGGCCGGCGGGGCGATCTATACCGAGGCGGAAGGACGGGATGCCCTGGCGACCGGCGTGGACTTCATCACCTTGGGCCGCGCTCTCATCATCGAACCGGAATGGATCCAGAAGATCGCTGCCGGTTCAGGATCGACGATCCGCACGACGCTCAGGCCTGAAGATCGAGAGGCGCTGACGATGCCCCAGCCCTTCTGGAACACCATCTGGAATGCGCCGGGATGGTTTCCAGGCGTGGGCTGATCGGTTCACCGGTCATCGCACGAAGGAAGCCCGCGTCCGCCGGTGAAATGCCACGATCCTTGCTGCGATGAAGGATATGTTCTTCAGCGTCGAAGTTGCTGTCCTATAGCCGACCTGTTCCCCTGGCGTGGGCTGCGGGAGCGGGCGGGATGGCGGGCACGTCTTTCGAGGCGACGCTGGAGCGGTGGGCGGCAGCACTCCGCGAGGCGAAACTCGGATGCGCGCGCTGTTCGCCCGGGAACGGATGTCGCGTTCTGCGGGGGTGGTCCTCGACACGCACGACACTCGCATCTGAAACGACGATCGCAACTGTATCGCTGAGTGCGGCCGACACGGGGGAGGATCAGTCCTGCGGTCCTCACATCCGCGGTCGTGCGGCGTTACATTGAACGCATGACCGATCCGCCGACCCCGGCGCGCGGCAGAGGGCGGCCGCGTGATCTCGCCAAACGGGAAGCCCTGCTCGACGCGGGCACCGCGCTGTTCCTGCGGGACGGGGCCGGGACCGTCACCATGGATCAGATCGTTGCGGCGGCCGGCGTGTCGCGCGCCACGCTCTATGGCAACTTCGCCGACAAGGGCGCGCTGCTCGCTGCCGTCATCGCCCGGCAATCGCGGCGCATCGCCACCGATGCCTGGGCGCGGGACAACAGGTCCGCCGATCTGGAAACGGCGCTGATCGTGTTCGGCACGGGCCTGCTGCGTTTCCTCGCCGAGGATGAGACGTTCGCCTTCGAGCGCTTGATCGGCCAGGCCGCGCGGGCCGAACCCCGCTACGGCGCCGAGTTCTTCGCGGCTGGCCCAGGGCGCGCCCGCGCCGTGCTCACGGACCTGATCACGGCGGGGCAGGAACGTGGGGTGCTGCGCGCCGCGGACCCGCGACAGGCCGCGAACGACCTCATGGGCCTGTGGCAGGGGTTCTGGCGGATCGAGGTCATGTATGGCGACCGAGCCGCACCGGGCGAGGACGAGGTTCGCGAACTCGCGCGGCACGGGGTCAATCAGTTCCTTCGCCTGTATCGACCGAAGGGCGGAGACTTATTGCCAGACGACTCCGTCTGATATAGATGGCCCCCGATCGCTCGTCATGCCGGCCGCGGGAGCAAGGGCCGGCGGGGCTGCCGCGCCCGCGCGGCCCGGCTCAGGGAGATGCCGTTGCCTGCTGTCCCCTATGATCCCGGCGTAGAGCGCGTCTCTCCGGAGGAGGGGGAGACCCTGAGGCAGCTCTCGGCCGTCTTCGGTCAGATCCAGGAGCATGTGCTGGAGAAGGCAGGAGAGGCGAAGCACGGGACCCACGCCAAGGCCACCGCGCTGCTGAAGGGAACGCTCGTCGTGCCGGATGACCTGCCGGCCGAGTTGGCGCAGGGCCTGTTCGGCCGGCCCGGGCGATACGGCGCGCTCGTCCGCTTCTCGCAGGGGCCGAGCGAGAACCTGTCGGACAAGGCGTCCGGCCAGCGCGGCATGTCGGTCAAGATCCTCGGGGTGCACGGTCCGCACGTCGCCGGCAGCCGGGAGGCCACGACGCAGGACTGGGTGCTGTCGGTGAACGATCGGGCCTTCACCAATGCCGATGCGGCGGCGTTCCTTCGCACCTTCCGCTACACGGGCGGCAAGGCGACCTTCGTGCCGGAAGGCGTCATCGTCGCGGCCTCGGTCGCGGCGCGCGCCACGGAGGCGGCGCTCGAGACGGTCGGGCTCGGGAGCGCGCACCTGCGCTTCTTCGGCCAGCCGCCCGATCACCCGGCGAGCGGCCGGTATTTCAGCCAGGCGCCGATGCGGCACGGCGACCACATCGCCCAGCTTTCCCTTGTCCCGAGCGAGCGGACGCTGGCGGCGATCGGCGACCCGCGGCTCGCGGGCGGCGACGATCGGTTCCGCGACGCGATGATCGCCTATTTCGCCGACAACGACGCCGAGTTCGAGGTGAGGGTCCAGCTCTGCACCGATCTCGCGGCCATGCCGGTGGAGGACGCGTCGGTGGCCTGGCCGGAGGAGGGGAGCCCGTACCGCACGGTGGCACGCTTGGTCCTGCCGAAGCAGGACGCTTTCAGCGAGGAGCGGCGACGCTTCTTCGACGACCGCCTCTCCTTCAACCCCATCCACGCGCTCGAGGAGCACCGGCCGCTCGGCTCCATCATGCGCGCGCGAATGGCGATCTACGTGCAGGCCCAAGATTTCCGGCAGCGCTCGAACGGCGCCTCCCCCGTCGAGCCGCGGAGCCTCGCCGAGGTGCCGGACTAGGCATCGACGTCCCCGTCCACCAGACAAGGAGAAGAAGCAGACATGACGACACTCGACCCGAAGGACGGCCATGCCGTCCTGATCAACACCTTCCAGGTCAAGCCGGAACGCGCCGAGGAGCTTCTCGACATCCTGCACCAGGCGGCGGGAACGATGAGGGAGCTGCCGGGCTTCGTCTCCGCGAACCTGCACCGGAGCGAGGACGGCACGCGCGTCGTCAACTACGTCCAGTGGCGGACGAAGGCGGACTTCGAGACGATGCTGAAGAACCCGGCAGCCCAGCCGCACATGAAGCACGCCGCTGATCTGGCCGAGTCCTACGAGCCCGTGATCTATGCGCTCCGGTACAGCGACGGGCGGCCGACGAACGGGTAGTCGGCCCGAGAGGACGCGTTGCCCGGAATGGCCCTTCGCGTTCTCGCGGGTGTTGACGGCCCATAGACGCGACCGCATCGCGGGCTCGCGGGCGGTGGCGTGATCCTGAACGGCGTGATCCGGGAGCCAGCCGCGCACTTCCGGGAAGCCCTCGGGAACCCAGCCTTCCGCGAGGCGATGGGTTCCCGTCCGCCGGGCGTGAGGGTCACGCCGCACCCTTTCCACCAAGTCGCCATCCCCTACTTCCCCGTGGGCTGAACACCCTGCCGACGCCCCGCCTCGGCGCGACGTCCTCCCTCAACCCGGCCCCGCACCGGGTCACCTCTCCTCTCGGAGTGCCGAAGCCATGTCGCTCGCCAGTCAGCAAGTGTCCTACGACACGGACGTCCTCATCGTCGGCGCCGGGCCGATCGGCCTGACGCTCGCCTGCGCCCTGCGTCATCACGGCGTGGAATGCCGCATCATGGAGGAACGGACCGAGCCGAAGCCCTACTCGCGCGCCAACAACTTCTGGGCGAGGCCGCAGGAACTTCTCGCGAGCATCGGCATTCGCGACAGGCTCGCGGAGAAGGCGTATCGCGTGGACGCGATCAACACGATCTTCAACGGCCGGCCCGTCGAGCCCGTCGAGATCGCCCGGGTCGCGAGCCCGCATCCCTACCTTCTCTACTCCGGCCAGGACGTCATCGAGACGACACTCTCCGAGATCGTCGCCGAGCGCGGGTCCCCCGTCGAGCGGGGCCACAAGGTGACCGCCCTCGACCAGGACGCGGACGGCGTGAACGTCACCTTCAGGCGCTCCGCGACGAAGGAAGGCTTCGACGACGCGCCGGACGAGCACCTGCGCTGCCGCTACCTCGTCGGCGCCGACGGCAACGAGGGCACCGTGCGGAAGTCCATCGGCCTGGATTTCGAGACGGAGAAGTTGCCGGACCGCATGAACCGGCAGGTGGACGCGAAGCTTCACTGGCGCCGATCCACCGACACCGACCAGATCTGGTTCTTCTACTACCCCAACGGCTTCTGCGGCATCCTCCCGGTATGGGGCGGCCTGCACCGCCTGTTCTTCCTCGCGGACGATGCCGGCATCCCGGATCGCGATCCGACGCTGGAGGAGATGCAGGCCATCGCCCGGGAGGTCACGGGCGATAATACGCTCACCCTCACCGATCCGGCCTGGCTGACCCACAGCCGGTTCCAGCACGGCTCGGCCTCAGGCTATGCGCGCGGCCGCGTCTTCCTCGCCGGCGACGCCGGGCACACCACGCTGCC
>CAXVWQ010000502.1:0-6206 GCA_964263755.1 Roseomonas sp.
GACGTTGCCGCCCATCTTGCGGAAGTAGTCCACCGCCGAGCAGACGTTGTTCGCGACGTAGAGCGACTGCAGGTCGTTCGAGCCGACGACGATGACCTTCTGGCACATGTCCCGCGCGATCGGCAGGCCGAAGCCGCCGCACACCACGTCGCCGAGGAAGTCGAGGAGGACGTAGTCGAAGTCCCAGGAGTGGAAGCCGAGCTTCTCCAGCAATTCGAAGCCATGGATGATGCCGCGGCCGCCGCCGCCGCGGCCGACCTCGGGCCCGCCGAGTTCCATCGCGAAGACGCCGTCGCGCTTGAAGCAGACGTCGCCGATGGTGACGGCCTCGCCAGCTGCCTTCTTGCGGGAGGAGGTCTCGATGATGGTCGGGCAGGCGCGCCCGCCGAAGAGGAGCGAGGTCGTGTCGCTCTTCGGGTCGCAGCCGATGAGCAGCACGCGCTTGCCCTGCTGCGCCATCATGTAGGACAGGTTGGCGAGGGTGAAGGACTTGCCGATGCCGCCCTTGCCGTAGATCGCGATGATCTGCGTCTGCTTCTTCGCCTCGCCCGTCGCGGGCGCGTCGGGCTCGATGGCCGCCTCGGCGCGCAGGGCTTCCGTCATGTTCGGCGCGGCGGGGATGGCGGGACCGACGTGGGCGTTCATGCGAGTTTGCTCCAGTCGAGGACCATCTTGAGGCAGTCACGATCAGCGAAGGCGGTGCGGTAGGCGTCGGGCGCGTCGGCGGCGTCGCGGCGGTGCGTCACGAGGCCGTCGAGGCTCAGGCGGCCGTCGGCGACGAGGGCGGAGACGGTCGCCAGATCCTCCGGCGCCCATTGCGCGGCGATGCGGAGGCGGGCCTCGCGCATGAAGGCGGGCGGGAAGGCGAAGGTGAGGGGCTTGGCGTAGAAGCCGGCGAGGACGACCTCCCCACCCGGCCGCAGCCGCGCGATGAGCGTGTCCAGCAGGGCAGGGTCGCCGCTCGCGTCGAGGATCGTGCCGTAGTCGCGGCGTGGATCGGTGTCGGCGGCCAGCACGGCGTAGCCGATGGCGCCCGTGGCCCGGCCGGGGTCGTTCTCCCACACCGTCGGGGCGCCGCCGGCGAGCACGGTAAGGCGCGCGATGAGGCGGCCGAGAACGCCGTGACCGACGATCAGGTCCGGCAGGGCGCTCGCGATGGCATGCTGCCCGGTGGCGGCGAGGGCGAGGAGGACGCCGCGCTCCCCGAGGTGCGCCGGCACCGGGACGACCTTGTCGCCGGGAACGACGAGGCGGGCCGCGGCACCACCGAACAGGGAGCGGACGGGGAAGCAGCGGGCCCCGCCGACGAACACGGTCTCGCCGACCAGACGTCCCGACGCGGGGCCGGCTTGCGCGACGCGCCCGACGGATTCGTAGCCGGGGACGAGCGGGTAGCCCATGCCGGGGAAGTCCGGCATCGCGCCGGTCCAGAGCAGGCGCTCCGTCCCCGTGGAGATGCCGCTGTGGGACACGTCCACCACCACGTCGGCCTCGCCGGGATCGGCGAGGTCGAGGCGCTGGAGCGCGATGCGCTCCGGACGTTCCAGCAGGACGGCTATCGTTTCCATTCGGTGTCCTCTCGGGACCCCTTCCCTGACTTGACCGTCAGGCTAGCAGGACGAAACCGACTGTCAACCAAATCTGACAGTTCATCGCGTTCCGCCACGAGAACGCGGACGACGAGCGGCACGCGCGTCCTGGCGACGCGCACGCGGCTGAAACCGGCGGCGGCGAGGAAGCCCCGGAGTTCGGTTTCCGTGCGGGGCCGGCCGGAGCCCATGGCGAGGAGGTAGAGGCCGAAATACGCCTCCCCCATCGCCTCCGCGCCGGGGGTGCCGGCCATGGGTTCGGCGAGCAGCAACCGGCCGCCCGGGGGCAACGCGGTGCGGACGGCGCGCAACAGGGCGAGCGCCGCGTCGTCGTCGTGGTCGTGCAGGACACGCACGAGGGAGATGAGGTCGGCGCCGGCGGGCAGGGCATCGGCGTGGAAGTCGCCGCCGACGGCTTCGGCGCGCTTCGAGAGGCCGTCCCGGGCGAAGCGCGCGACGGCGCGTGCGGCGACGGGCGGGAGATCGAGGAGGACGAGCCGGAGGGACGGCGCGCGGGCCGCGGCGGCGGAGAGGAATGCCCCCTCCCCTCCCCCCACGTCCATCAGGGCGTCGTGGCGCGCGAGGTCGGGATAGGCGTCCAGCACCTCCTCCGCGATCATCGCCTGGGAGGCGGTCATGAGGCCGGAGTAGTCGGCCACGTCCTCCGCGCCGAGGGCCGCGGGGTCGGCGGCGCGGGCGTAGGCCCAGTTGCGCGAGAGGCCCGTCTCGGCGCCGCGCAGCATCGCCACGGGGTCCGCGAGGTCGGCGTAGAGGATGGCGTGATGCTCGATCATCGCGGCGAGGCCGGCGTTGCCGGGCATGGCGGCGCCGAGGGGACCGAGGCCGAAGCGGTTCCCGGCGCGGCGGTCGAGGAGGCGGAGAGAGACGGCGGCGCCGAGGAGACGTTCGGCCGATTCCACCGGCAGGGCGCAGCGGGCGGCGATGTCGGCGGCGGTGCGCGGGCCGTCGCGCAGCAGGTCGAAGATGCGCAGCCGCACGAGCGAGAGGAGGACCTGCGAATAGACGAAGCCGGCGCAGAGATCGAAGAGCGCGCCCGCCCGACGCCGCGCCAGCGCCCGCGTCGGCGGGAAGCGCGCGGCCCAGCGGCGGAAGCCGGGATCGGAGACGAGGCGGTCGCGCAGCCCGAGGACGCGGTCGCGCCAGGACGCGGGGGCGGGAATCGCCTCCGCGCGCATGGTCAGGCCGCGACCCGCGCGGGCCGGTCGGGCATGAGGCGCTTGACCTCCGACCGGACGAGGGCGCGGAGCATGTCGGCGCCGTCGCAGGGCGGGACGGCCTCCGCCGCGTCCCACGCCATCGCCTTCAGCCGCGCGACCGCGCCGCCGATGCCGAAGGAGCGGACGGCGTTGGGCCGGCCGAGGGCGGCGTCGCGGCCCGCGGGCTTGCCGAGTTCCTCCTCGTCGGAGAGCGCGTCGCGGAGGTCGTCGGCGACCTGGTAGGCCTCGCCGAGGGCGGCGCCGAAGGCGCGCCAGGGTTCCCCGGGCGCGCCGCACGCGATGGCGCCGGCGACGGAGGCGGCGGCGAAGAGGGAGCCGGTCTTCTGCTGCTCGTAGACCGAGACGTCGGGGTCCGGTTCGGATTCCCAGGCCTGCCCGGCGGCGATGCCGAAGGGGGCGCCGGCGGCGGCGTTCAGAACGTCGAGGAGCGCGACGAGGCGGTCGGGCGTCGCGGCGGCGCCGCGGGACAGGGCTTGATAGGCCATGACGATGAGGGCGTCGCCGGCGAGCACGGCGAGCGGTTCGCCGAAGGCGCGGTGCACGGCGGGCTTGCCGCGCCGGGTGTCGGCGTCGTCGAAGCAGGGGAGGTCGTCGTGGACGAGCGAGGCGCAGTGCAGCAGCTCGATCGCGGCACCCGCCGCTTCCGCGACGCCGGCCGGGCCGCCGCCGTTGGCCGCGGCCACCGCGAGGCACAGGCGCGGGCGGATGCGGGCGCCGCCGGGGAAGACGGCGTAGTGCAAGGCCTGGGCGAGGCGCGGGGGGCACCCGGAGGTGGCGGACAGGCCGACGGTCGCGGCCAGGGTCCGCTCGATCCGCGTCATGGCGTCCATGCCGGTCCCCCTCGCGCCGCTGTCGGGCGTTGTTGTCAGATAGGAGTGTCAACTTATATTGACGCTGGGGTCAACGAGGAATCGTGGTGCGGGTGGCGGTGATCGGCGCTGGGATCGGCGGTCTCGCGGCGGGGGCGCTCCTCGCCGCGCGCGGGACGGACGTGACGGTGCTGGAGCGCGCCGGCGCGCCGGGCGGCAAGATGCGGCGGGAGGCGGTGGGGGGACGATTCCTCGACGCCGGGCCGACGGTGTTCACGATGCGCTGGGTGTTCGATGAACTGTTCGACGCGCTCGGCACCTCGCTCGACGCCCAGGTGACGTTGCGGCCGGCGGAGGTGCTGGCGCGGCACGCCTGGGGTCCCGAGGAGCGGCTGGACCTGTTCGCGGACGCGGATCGCTCGGCCGACGCGATCGGGGCGCTCGCCGGGGCGGCGGAGGCGCGGGGGTTCCGGGACCTCCTCGACCGCGCGCGGCGGACCTATCGCACGCTGGAGGGACAGTTCATCCGCGCGGCGCGGCCGACGCCGGTGTCGCTCGCGATGGCGGCCGGGCCGTTCGGGATGATGGACCTGTGGCGCATCTCGCCCTTCACCACGCTGTGGGATGCGCTCGGGACGCATCTCCGGGACCCGCGGCTGCGGCAGTTGTTCGGGCGCTACGCGACCTATTGCGGGGCGTCGCCCTTCCGTGCGCCCGCGACGCTCATGCTCGTCGCGCACGTCGAGCAGGAGGGGGTGTGGCTCGTGGACGGCGGGATGCACCGGGTCGCCGCGGCGCTCGCGGAGGTGGCGGCGGGGCACGGGGCGACGTTCCGATACGGGGTGGAGGCGGCGGAGGTGGTCGTGCGGGGCGGTCGGGCCTCCGGAGTGCGGCTGACGGACGGGGAGGAGGTCGCGGCGGACGCCGTGCTCTGCAACGCGGACGCGGCGGCGCTGACCGGCGGGCTGCTGGGGGGCGGCGCCGCGCGGGCGGTGCCGGCGCCGACGACGCGGTCCCTCTCCGCCCTCACCTGGGCGACGGTGGCGGGGACGGACGGGTTCCCCCTGTCACGCCACACCGTCTTCTTCTCCTTGGACTACGCGGCGGAGTTCCGGGACCTGCTGGACGGCGGACGGCTGCCGGCGGAACCCACCGTCTACGTCTGCGCTCAGGATCGCGACGATGCGGGTGACGGGGCGGACGGCGCGGAGCGGCTGCTGATCCTCGTCAACGCGCCGCCGACGGGCGACCGGCACGCCTTCGGCGCGGAGGAGGTCGAGACCTGCCGCGCGGCGGCCTTCGGGCTGATGCAACGCTGCGGGCTGCGGGTGACGCCGCACGAGACGGTGGTGACGACGCCGAACGACTGGGCGCGGCGCTTCCCGGGCACGGGCGGCGCCCTCTACGGCGCCCCGCCGCACGGCTGGGCGGCGAGCTTCTCGCGCCCGGGGGCCCGGACGGCGCTGCCGGGGCTCTATCTCGCGGGCGGCTCGACGCATCCCGGCGCGGGCGTGCCGATGGCCGCGATGTCCGGGCGCCTCGCCGCGGGCAGCATCATCCAGGACATCCCCGCACGATGACCGACGGCGCCCCGCAGTTCGACCGTCCCGTGGCGACCGACGGCTACGCCTGGTGGTACGTGGACGCCCTGAGCGACGACGGCGCGCACGGCATCACGATCATCGCCTTCCTCGGTTCCGTCTTCTCCCCCTGGTATGCGCTGGCGCGGCGACGGGGGCCGACGGACCCGCTGAACCACGCGGCGGTGAACGTCTCGCTCTACGGCGCGCCGCGGCGGTGGTCGCTGACGGACCGGCCCCGCTCGTCGGTCTCGCGCGACGCCGACCACCTGACGATCGGGCCCAGCGGGCTGGAGTGGGACGGGACGGCGCTGACGATCCGCATCGAGGAGGTGACGGCGCCGATCCCCTCCCGCCTGCGGGGCACGGTGCGGGTGTTCCCCTCGGCGGTGAACCGGCGGGGCTTCGTGCTCGACGCGGCGGGCCGGCATCGCTGGCGGCCGATCGCGCCGGTCGCGCGGGCCGAAGTGGTGATGGAGCGGCCCGCGCTGCGCTGGTCCGGCGCCGCCTACTTCGACACGAACGACGGCGACGCGCCGCTGGAGCGGGACTTCGTGGAATGGGACTGGTGCCGGGCGCCCGGCGCGGACGGCACCGCGATCCTCTACGAGGCGACGCGGCGGGACGGGACGACCCAGGCGCTGTCGCTGCGGGCGCCGCCGGCCGGCGACGTGGAGGACGCGCCGTCTCCTCCGCGCGCCGACCTGCCGCCGACGCGCATCTGGCGGGTGCCGCGCCGGACGCGCGCCGACGCCCCGCCGCGAGTCGTGCGGACGCTGGAGGACACACCGTTCTACTCCCGCTCGGTGCTCTCGACCCATCTGCTCGGCGCGGAGCGGACGGCGGTGCACGAGAGCCTGCTGCTCGACCGCTTCGCCATGCCGGTGGTGCAGGCGATGCTGCCGTTCCGGGTGCCCCGCGCCCTACGCTGACCGGCGCCCTACGCTGATCGGCGCGCCGCCGCGCGCGCGGCGGCGCGGCGCGGGTGGC
>CAXVWQ010000503.1:0-9116 GCA_964263755.1 Roseomonas sp.
CGCCGGTCGTCGAGCGGGCCGTCGCCGCCGGGCACGGGGATCTCCCGGAAGACGATGGAGCCGCCGCAGGGGATGGGAAGGACGAGGTCGCCGTCGGCCGGGGCGGGGTTCCAGCGGATGGCGGCCCAGCGGGCCGGCGCCGGCGGGGTCGTCTGCGCGGCGGCGGGGGCGCCGAGGAGCGCGAGGAGGACCCCCGAGGCCGCCGCGGCGCGCGTCCGGCCGGGCGTGCGCGGTCGGGTCGTGGTCGTGCCGTCCGGTCGCATCGTCATGGTCCCCTCACCGCGTCATAGGGTTCGATCCTCGACGCGCGCCACGCCGCGAGGAAGGCCGCGACGAGGGCGCCGAGCGCGGTGGCGCCGAGCCCGAGGAGCACCGCCGTCCCGGAGACGGCGGAGAGGCGGCCCGAGGCGACGACGCCCGGCACGCCCGCGTTGATCACCCGCTCCGCCCCGAGGGCCAGCGCGGCCCCCGCCCCGGCGCCGGCGAGGGCGAGGAGGACGGCCTGGAGGACGGGCACGGCGATGACCCCGCCGGTGCCCATGCCCATGAGGCGCAACCCCGCGAGGAGGCGGCGCTTGCGCTCCACCCCCGCCCAGAGCCCCGCGCCGAGGGAGAGGATGAAGCCGATGCCGGACACCGCCGCGACGGCCGCGAGGAGGCGCCCGAGGGTGCGGTCCACCGCGAGCATCGGTGCGATCTCCTCCACGCGCGACGCCGTCTCGATGCCGGTGCGGCGGAGATGGGCGACGAGCTCCGGCACGTCCTCGATGCCGCGGGCGTAGGCGCGGAAGCCGGCGTGGGTGGCGCGGGGCGCCGGCTGCGGCACGGCGCCGTCGCGGGGGGAGGCGATGCGGTCCTCCTGCCAGTCCTCCATCGCCTCCGCCAGCGCGACCCCGACGAAGACCGCGTCCCGGTCGGAGGCGGAGGCGGGGGCGACGGCGGCCACGCGGAGCGTGATGCCGAGGGATTCGGGACCGGCCGCCCCGGTGCGGGTGAGGCGGGCACGCACGGCGCCGCCCGGCGCGAGGTCCAGGCGCGCGGCGATCCCCGCGCTGACGATCACCTGACGATCCGCGACGACCGCGCCCGCCAGCAGGGGATCCCCCGGGCCGGACGGGATCACCGTGGCGCGCAGGTTCCGCCCGGCCGCGACCTCCAGCAGCACGGAGGCGGCGAGCTGGCGCGTCCGCGGGGAGACGTGGGCGACGTCCGGGCGGGCGCGGAGCGAATCGAGGAAGGGAGCGTCGTAGGCGGCGTTGCCGACGGAGAGGACGGCGCGCGCGTTGGGATCGCGCAGGACGTTCGCGCGAAGGCTCTCCACCGCCCCGGCCCGGAGCCCTTCGAGGACGAGGAGCGGCGCGACCACCGCGGCGACCGCGAGGACGGTGCAGAGGGAGAGCTTCCCCTCCCCGAGGAGGTCGCGCCACGCGAGGGAGACGGCGAGCGGCGGGCGGAACCTCATCGCCGCGTCACCACCGCCGCCGCTCGACGCGGGAGCGGGCGGAGCCGTCGGCGGCGGGATCGCAGACCCAGGGTTCCAGCCCGGCGGCGTGGGCGCGGGCGATGTCGTGGGTGGAGACGAGCACCGCGGCCCCCTCCTCCGCGGCCTCCGCCAGCAGGGCGAGGATGTCGTCGGCCTGGGTGGGGTGGACGGAGGCGGTGGGCTCGTCCGCCAGGAGGATGGCGGGCCGGTGGGCGAGGGCGCGGGCGACCGCGGCGCGCTGCCGCTGCCCGACGGAGACCGCGTCCGGCCTCCGGCCGAGGATCGCCCGGATGCCGAGCCGCTCCGCGAGATGCTCCGCGTAGCCCTCGTCCTCCTGACCGGAGAGGCGCTGGGTGAGGAGGATGTTGTCGCGCAGGTTGAGGAAGGGGACGAGCCCGCCGGTCTGCGGCACGAAGCCGATGAGGCGGGCCCGCGCGCGCGTCAGGGCGCGGCGGTCGTCGGCGAGGACGGCGTCGGTCAGGTCCTCCCCGCCGAGGTGGAAGGCGTGGACGTCGTCCGGCGCGAGGGCGAGGGCGAGGAGGGCGAGGGCGGTGGACTTGCCCGTGCCGGAAGGGCCGATGAGCGCGGCCCGGGCGCCCGGGGCGAGTTCGATCTCCGGCACGTCGAGCGCGAAGGCCCCCTCCCCCCGCCCGAGGCGGCGGGCGAGGCCGTGGACGGAGAGGGCGAGCCCCCCCTCCCCGCTCACCGGCGGCGCCTCACCGTCCGCCCGTCACGGCAGCGCGCTGAGCGGCACCGGGAAGACCTGCTCCCCTGCGTCCCGGCGGCCTGAGAGCGTGACCCAGAGGCGGGTGTTGCGGTTGAATTCCAGGTAAAGCCGGCGCTTGGCGTCGATCTCGTTGAGGATCTGCGCCTGCGCGCTGGCGCCCATCATCTCCCAGGTCCGCGAGTCGAGGGACATGATGTTGCTCTGGTAGGGCAGGTCCTCCAGGTATTCCGCGAGGAGCCCGCCGAGGTCGTTCGTGCGGCCGATGCGGTCGGGCTGCCGGGCCGCGAGGGCGAGCGCGCTCTGGAGCTGCCCGAAGAACTCCCGCGGCTCCATGCGCGTCGCGCGCCCGGCGCGGACGATCCTCTCCAGCGCGCCGTCGAGGTCCGAGAGCTGGTTCCGGGTGAGCAGCACGCGCACGTCGAGCGCCGCCCGGCCGGGCGGCGAGGGATCGCGGTCCAGCACGTAGGACCGCACGGCGTCCGGCGCCGCCGCCCGCCCCTCGCGGCCGAGGTAGGTGAGGCGCATCGCCTCCCCGATGACGTCCAGCTGCTGCGCCAGCCGTGCCGCCGCGGGGCCGGTGGGGCGCGGGCCGGCCATGAGTTCGGCGGCCGGGCGACCGGTGGCGCGCGACACCTGCTCGATGATGCCGCGGAGCAGCGCGGAGATGGTCTCGCGGAACGCCTCGGGCGCCCCGTCGTCCACGGGAAGGTAGACCCCCCCCGCCGCCGTCAGGTCGGCGTATTGCCGCCGCGCGCGGGGGTGGTTGCCCGCCGCACGTCCCTCCGGCGTGAGGACGTGGATGACGAAGAGCTTCGCTTCCTGCTCGTCCGCGAGCGCGCGCATCTGCCCCAGGCCCATGCCGGTGGAGGAGAGCGCGTCCGACGCCTCCCGCGCCCCGGCATCGGTGATCAGCACGACGAAGCGCCCGACGAGCGGCGCCCAGTCCGTTTCCTGCAACGCCTCCCGCAGCCCGGCCACCGTGTCCTCGTCGAACCCCTGGTTCGCCCCGGTGGTGGCCGCGAGCCCGCGCATGGCGCCGAGCACGGCGTCCGGCGCGGCGTTGAAGTCCGGGCGCGCGAAGGTGCGGGCGACGTAGTCGAAGCCCTGCGGCGTGGCGGCCTGGCTGTCGCGGAAGCCGACGACGCCGAAGCGGAAGTTGTCGCGCACCGCGGTGCGGCCGAGCTGGGTGACGAACTCCGTCATCGCCTCCCGCGTGCGGTCGATGTAGGGCTGCATCGACACGGTGGTGTCCACCACGAAGGTCAGGCCCGCGCGGAAGCGGGACAGCGCGTCGGGCGGCGGCGGCTGCGGCGCCGGCGGCTCGGCGGGCGCCGAGACGACCTCCAGGATGCGCACGGGCCCGCCCCGCTCGCGGTCCACCTCCTCCGAGGAGAGGATCGGCAGGAGGTAGAACCGCTGCGTGATGTCCACGAAGGTCTCGGGTTCCATCGCGACCACGCCCGGGGCGTTGCCCGCCGCGGCGGAGCGGCGCAGGCGGTCCGCGGTGGTGGCGCCGCCCTCCAGCAGGTCCCGCGCGCGGTCGGCGGTGTCGAGGAAGACGGTTCGCCCGCGGCCCGCGGGGTTGGTGAAGGTCGCCACGAGGCCGTGGTTCCAGGACAGCGTCCGCTCCGCCCGCACCCAGCCCTCCCCGCGGCCGTCGAGGGCCGGACCGACCTCCAGCCACGCGGCGTCACCCTCGCCCTGCCGCGCGTAGACGTAGTGGGCGGCGAAGCCCGGGGCGGGGCGCCCCGGGCCGTTCGGCGCTGCGTGCAGGGTGGCGCCGGGGCGGAGGAGGATGCGCTGGCGGACGGAACGGCGGCCCTCCACCACGAGCGGCTCGCGCACGCCGCCGGGTGGCGCCACCGCGGGCGGCGCGGGCTGCGCCAGGGCGGGTGGGACGAGGACGGGCGGCACCAGGACGGGCGCCGCGAGGGCCGCGAGGAGGAGCAGTCGGCGGGTCATGGCCAGAAGTCCCCGAGGGTGATGCGCGCGGCCTCGTCGCCCGACGCCGCGCGGGTCTCGAGCGCGGCCCGCAGCCGCGTGCGGTCCGCCGCCGCCTCCGCGCCCGCGCGTTCCGCATCGGCGTAGTAACGGGCCGCCTGCCGGGCGTCCGGGGCATCGAAGGGCTGGCCACGGACGAAGGTGCCGGGATCGTAGAGCCGCGCGAGGGCGAGCATGGCGGCCCCGGAGCCGCGCTCCACCGCGACCTCCAGCAGCAGCAGCGCGTCGTCGTGCCGCCCCGCGCCGCGCATGCCGTCGGCGATGGCGGCGTAGGCGTCCGTGCCGCAGCCCGGGCGGCGGACGATGTCGCGCGGCGTGGAGGCCGCGGCGGGACCGGCGGGACCGTCGCAGGCCGGGGGAATCGGCCCGTCGGCGCGGCGCGGTTCCGGTGCGGGAGGATTGGGCGCGGGAGGATCGGGCGGCGCCACGGGGGGCGGCGTCGGGGTGGGCACCGGCTCCGGGGGACGCTCCGCCTGCCGCTCCTCGGTCACCGGCGGCGCGGGTCGGTAGAACCACCACGCCGCGCCACCCGCCCCCGCGAGGCCGAGCACGAGGAGGACGAGGACGAGAGGAAGGGCCGACCCGCTTGGCCGGACGGGCGGGGCCGGCGGCCGCGCCTCGCGGGGTGCCTCCGCGGGAGGCGGCGCCACGGGCCGGACCCAGGGATCCTCGGGCACCTTGAGGAGGGCACTCGATGTCGGCGGGGGCGGAGGCGGCGGCGGAGGAGGTGGCGGCTCGGGCGGCGGGTCCACCACCACCCGCCGGGGCGCCGCCGCCGCCCCGGTGATCACGTCCCGCCCGCGGTTCTGGAGCTGCGGCACCGCCTCCCACGGGATCACCCACTCCCGTTCCGGCAGGGCCGCGAGGGTCACGACGTAGGTGTCGTCCCGCAGGTGCGGCGTGACGTCGGGGCCGAGCGTCAGGACGAGGTCGCCCCCCGCCGCCCGCGCATCCTCCGGGGAGAGGAGGGCGCCGTGGGGCTGCCAGCCATGCGGCCCGAGATGCGGGTGGTGGTTGCCCTCCCAGGCGATGGAGAGGCGCGGGTCCGCCGCCGCCGCCGCCGCGTCGTGCAGGCGGAGTTCCGCGTAGCCCGCGGCGTGGGCGGGGTGCTTCCGGACCGAACCGTCGCTCACGCGCGTCCTCCCGCCGCTTCGTCGAGGCCCCGGAGGGCCGCGCCGAGTCGCGCATTCGCCTCCAGGTCGTATTCCTGCCCGTCCTCCGACGCCGCGTTGTCCGCCATCAGCCGGTTCAGGCCGAGGATCCATTCCGCGTAGAACGTCGTGTCGTAGGCCACCGGGCGCTCGGGCAGGGCGGGCGGCGCCTCCTCCCGCGGGCGGGGGCGGAAGATCGGGCGGTCGTCGCCGGGGCGGCGGGGGCGCCGCTCCTCCGGCACGTGGTTCCAGCCCTGACGGTAGACGAAGTCGTTCACCATCTCCTCCGCGATCGCCACCTGCTTCGCGCTCGTGGCGTCGGCCCGGCCCTGGAAGCCCGCGCGCGTCCGCAGCGCCTCCGCCACTTGCCCGACGAGGTTGGTGCGGCGGGCCGCGAGGACGAGTTCCGTCGCGATCTCCAGCAGCGCCTCGGCCGGGACGTGGAAGGCGGCGGGCGCCGCCTCGTCCTCCGCCACCGCGCGGGCGCGGCCAGCCCAGTCGTCGATGACGAGGGCCGCGAACTGCTCGTAGGCGTCGCGCGGACCGCCGCCCGCGGGAGCGTCGCCGAGGAGGTCGCCGAGGAGCGCGCGGTAATCGTCCCCCGATCCGGCGGTGCCGAGGCGGGTGACGCCGGTGGAGGCGTCGGATTGCTGGCGCCAGTAGGCGGCGGCGACGGAATCCGTCGTCACCATCATCGCCCGCAGCAAGGGCCCGAGCATCTGCGCCTGGGCGCAGGCGAGGAGGTGGGGGGCGAGGGCCCGCGCCCGCTCCCGCGCGCGCCGGGCGCGCTCCTCCGCGTCGCCGCCGTGGAAGAAGGGGCGGAGGCGGGAGGCCGCGGCGGTTGCCAGCGTCCTCGCGCGCGCCGCCAGCTGCCGCGCCTTCAGCGACGTGTCGCAAACCGGCTGCAACGCCGCCGCGAGGTGGGTGATGCCGCCGTCGTTCGGCCGCAGCGCCTCCTCCCAGGATCGCGCGGGATCGGTGAAGTGGCGGCGGACGAGATCGTTCGCGAGGTAGGCGTCCCGCCGCTCCCGCACCATCGCCTCGGCGCGCGGCGCGACGCCCGTCTCCGGCGCGGGAGCGTCCGCCGGCTTCGGGCCGTAGTCGAACACCGCGGCGAAGCCGATCGCCGGGTTGCGGAGCCAGAAGACGTTGTCGAACGGCTTGCCCGGCTCCCACTCCGCCGGCCAGCCGTGGCTCTTGCCGAAGGGATCGAGGAGGGAGGCGCGGAGGCGGGTGGACCAGCGCCCGCCGCTCGCCACGTCCTCGCCCTGCTTCTCCTCGAACTCCGTGTCGAACTTCGTGAGGATGAAGAACAGCGCGTTCGGCCGCCCGCGACGCTCCGCGGGGGTGGGGCCGACGGAGAGGCCGATCCACTCGTCCACCATGCGCGGCAGCGTCTTCACCTCCTGGTTGGAGGGGCCGACGCAGAGGAGCATGGCGGACACCTCCTGCTCCGCGTTGTAGCGCTGGAACAGGAAGGCGACCTTGCCGCGGAGGAACGCCTCCCCGAGCCGCTTCGGGTCCGAGAGGAAGACGGGCGCGTTCTCGATCTGCTCGCGCGACCGTGCCCCGGGGAAGTCCAGCAGGTCCGTGTGTTCCAGGAAGGGCCAGGGCTTCTCCGCCAGCGGCGCCACCATCTCCGCGACGAGGGCGGTGACGACGCCGCGCTGCACCGCCACGGGGGCGCCGCCGCGGGCGTCGCGCAGCGCGATGGTCCCCGCATCCGGCGTGCCGATGGTCCGCAGCGTCTTCACGTCCACGATGCTCGTCTCGACGGGCTGGATGGCGTCGAGGCCGGCGCGGACCTCCTCCGCGAAGCCCAGGTCGCGCAGGGCGAGGATGAGCGTGCGGCAGAGCGTCGTCAGCGCCTCCGTGCCGGCCCAGAGGGGGGAGAAGGCGCGGGCCCGTTCCTCCGCCGGAAGCCGCGGCGCGATCTGGGCGAGGCGGGACCAAAAGTTCGCGGTCAGCCCCTCGACCAGCGCGCGCCCGCGGAAGAAGCGCGCGAAGTAGTCGCCGAGGTCCTCCACGTCGTCCGCCGTCAGCCCGTCCCGCTCCGCCGGCCCCGCGAGGGGTTCGAGGGTGGCGAGGTGGGCGGCCTGCGCCTCGATGGGGATGGTGATCGTCGAGCCTTCGAGGAAATCCTCGAGGAAGGTGTTGGCGATGATCTTCACGACGTCGGTCTGCGTGAAGAAGCGCAGCGTGACGGGACCGCCCGCGACGGCGGGCGGGACGCGGACGGTGAAGCGCGTGACGATGCCCGTGGATTCCTCGCCGCCCGGCGGGTTGATCTCCTTCAGGAAGTCCAGCCGCGCCCCGCCGAGATCGACGATGAGCGAGCGGCCGACCGGCGCGGCGAGGCGCGACACGAGGTAGGACTTGCCGGCCTGGGACGCCCCGAACACCGCGACGGACACCGGCCGGGACGCGGCGCCCTGCAGCCCCCGCGCCCGCCGCGCGTCCCGGCGCAGCTCCCGGGCCAGCGCGGCGTCGCTCGCGGCGGGGGTGGCGGCGAGGGCGGCGAGGCCGTCGCGCACGCAGCCCTCGATCCGCCCGGCGCGCGCGCTCTCCGCCGCAAGCAACGCGATCCCGCTCACCCGCGCGTCCCCCGCAGGTCGAGGGAGCCGGTGTCGCGCCAGTATCCTTCGCCCCGCTCGATGGTCTGGAGTTGCAGCCGCACGGCGTTCGTCACGTCCGGCCGTTCCTCGTCGTTGCTGTCCACCACGCGGGCGATCTCGAACATCTCCCGCTCGATGCCGTCGGTCGATTCCTCGTCCATCGGCGGCTTGCGGCGGATGGTCACGCGCAGCGGCATCGCCAGCGTCTCGGCCCGCGCCCGGTCCACGAATTCGAGGGAATAGAGCGGCTGCGCCGTCCAGCGCTCGATCGGCAGTTGCCGGAAGCCCAGGAGGATCGGCGCGGCGAGGGTGGTGGTGAAGGACACCTCCCCGTCCCGCGTCGTCTCCAGGTCCACGTCGCGCAGCAGCACCGCGGCGTCGCGCAGCTGCCCCGACTGGTTCAGCCGGCCGATGTAGCGGGCGGTGGAGCGCATCCGGAAGCCGCGGGTGCGGAGGTAGAAGTTCCGCAGCCCCGCCTCCGCCTGGAGCGAGAGCATGGCGCCGACCGCCACAGTGGTCTTCGGGTCCTCGATGCGGTTGGAGCCGTCGCGGAACGGATACTTGGAGGAGACGTGGTAGCCGTGCATCGGCACGATCCGGTGCGGCGGCACGGGCACGCGGGCCGTGACGATGTCCACGACGGGCGCGAGCCGGGTGGGACGGCCGGAGAGGAGGAGGACGTCGCAGCCGAGGTGCCAGATGGCCTCGCAGAGGTTCGTCAGCACGGGGCCGAGGGTGGAGCGGACGAGCTTGTCCACGGATTCGACGGACGCCGCGAGGTCCGTCGACAGCACCACGTCGCGCGTCGCGCCGGCCCGGCGCGCCGCGTCCTCCACGTAGGCGATGACGCCCGGCGGCGCGGCGCCGTCGAGGATGTCGCCGAAGCTCCGCTGGATCAGCGTGCCCGTGCCGCGCGCCGGGAACCGCTCGCGCGCGCCGAGGACGGCGAGGCCGAGGGGTTCGAGGATCTGCGAGACGAATTGCTGCCGGGCCTGCCGCTCCTGCACGCTCTCCGCCCCGCGTTCCCCGCCGAAGAGACGGCCGAGGAGGGCGCCGGGATCGGCCACGCCCGCGTCCTTCATCGCGGCCGACAGCGGCGGCACCACCACCTCCGCCAGCACGCCGCGCAGCAGGTCGTC
>CAXVWQ010000504.1:0-5476 GCA_964263755.1 Roseomonas sp.
GCCAACTTCCTCCGCCGCGCCGGCATCACCCCTCGCGAACGGATCGCGGCGGCGGCCTGATGTCCCTCAAGCCCACCCTCGCCCGCCTCGCCAGCGGCGAACGCCTGGCGGAATCCGAGGCCGAGGCCGCCTTCGGCCTCATCATGGCCGGCGAGGCCACCCCCTCCCAGATCGCCGCCCTCCTCATGGCCCTCCGCGTCCGGGGAGAAACCGTCGCGGAGATGACCGGCGCCGTCCGCGCCATGCGCTCGCGCATGATCACGGTCGAAGCCCCCCCGGACGCCATGGACATCGTCGGCACCGGCGGCGACGGCGCCGGAACCCTCAACATCTCCACCGCCGCCGCCATCGTCGTCGCGGCCTGCGGCGTCCCCGTCGCGAAGCACGGCAACCGCGCCCTCTCCTCCAGATCCGGCGCCGCCGACGTGCTGACGGCGCTCGGCGTGAACACCGAGATCCCGCTCGACCGCATTCCCGACGTGCTGCGCGATTGCGGCATGGCCTTCCTCATGGCCCCGCGCCATCACTCCGCCCTGCGCCACGCGGCCGGCCCCCGCGTCGAACTCGGCACCCGGACGATCTTCAACCTGCTGGGTCCGTTGGCGAACCCCGCCCGCGTCCGACGCCAGATGACCGGCGCCTTCTCCCCCGAATGGCTCCGCCCGATGGCCGAGACCCTCGCCCGCCTCGGCACCGAGACCGCTTGGCTCGTCCATGGCGACGGCCTCGACGAACTGACGCTGGCCGCCCCCTCGAAGGTCGTCGAACTCCGCGCCGGCCGCATCCGCGCGTTCGAGGTGACGCCGGAGGACGCCGGCCTTCCCCGCGCGCCGGCCGAATCCCTCCGCGGCGGCGACCCCGCCGAGAACGCCGAGGCCCTGATAGCCCTCCTCAACGGCGCCCCCGGCCCCTACCGCGACTGTGTCCTCCTCAACGCCGCCGCAGCCTTGGTGGTGGCCGACCGTGCGCCCGATCTGCGCGCCGGCGCGGCGCAGGCGGCCGAGGCCATCGCGTCCGGCGCCGCGACGCGGGTCCTGAACCGGCTGCGAACCGCCACCGCTGCGTGACCCGCCGCGGCGCGCCACCCAGCATCGCCCCACACCCCGCTTGACGCCCCGCCACCGCCGCGCCCATCACCCGCCGCACCGATGGACCAGTCCCCCCCCGACCTGTCCGACACCCTCCGCCGCATCCTCTCGGACAAGCGCGCCGAGGTCGCCGCCCGCATGGCCGAGCACCCGATGCCCGAGATGGAGCGCCGCGCCCGCGACGCCGGCGAGGTCCGCCCCTTCATGCAGACACTCTGCGTCGCGGTGGCCGACGGCCGCACCGGCCTCATCGCCGAGATCAAGTCCCGCTCCCCTTCCGGCGGCCTCATCCGCGACCCCTTCGACCCCGCCGCCATCGCCCGCGCCTACGAATCCGCCGGCGCCCTCTGCCTCTCCGTCCTCACCGACGAGCCGTATTTCGGCGGCACCGCCGACCACCTCGCCGCCGCCCGCGCCGCGTGCACGCTCCCCGTGCTGCGGAAGGACTTCATGCTGGACGCCTGGCAAGTCTTCGAATCCCGCGCGATGGGCGCCGACTGCATCCTCCTCATCATGGCCGCCCTGACGGACGACGAGGCCTCCGCGTTGGAGGACGCCGCCCGCTCCCTCGACATGTCGGTGCTCGCCGAGGTCCACGACGAGGCCGAACTCGAACGCGCCCTCGGCCTGGAGACCCGCCTCATCGGCATCAACAACCGCGACCTGCGGACGCTGAGGACGGACATCGCCACCACCGAACGCCTGGCGCCGATGGTCCCCGCCGACCGCATCCCCGTCGCCGAATCCGGCATCCGCGACGCCGCCGACGTGCGCCGCATGGCCGCCGCCGGCGCCAACGTCCTGCTGGTGGGCGAACACCTCCTCCGCCAGCCCGACGTGGGCGCCGCCGCCCGCGCCCTCATCGCCGCCTGAGCATGCCGCTCACGCATTTCGACGCCGCCGGCCACGCCGCGATGGTGGACGTCTCCGCCAAGCCCGAGACCGTCCGCGAAGCCACCGCCCGGGCCCGCGTCGTGATGCGCCCCGAAACCCTCGCGATCATCGTCGAGGGCCGCGCCGACAAGGGCGACGTCCTCGGCATCGCCCGCATCGCTGGCATCACCGCCGCCAAGCGCACGAGCGACCTGATCCCCCTCTGCCACCCCCTCTCGCTCTCGAAGGTGGCCGTGGACCTCACCCCCGCCCCGCCCGACGCCGTGGAGATCAGGGCCACCGTCCGCACCACCGGCCGCACCGGCGTGGAGATGGAGGCCCTGACCGCCGCCACCGTCGCCGCCCTGACGATCTACGACATGTGCAAGGCCGTGGACCGCTTCATGCGGATCGAGGGCATCCGGATGGTCCGCAAGTCCGGCGGCAAGTCCGGCGACTGGGTGGCCCCGGACGAGGCGGCGCCGTGATCCCCGTCTCCGAGGCCCTGGACCGCATCCTTGCCGCGATCACGCCCACGGGCCCGGAGACGGTCGCGCTGTCGGAGGCCGCCACCCGTACCCTCCACACCCTCGTGGCCGCCCGCCTCACCCAGCCCCCCGCCGACGTCTCCGCCATGGACGGCTACGCCCTCCGCGCCGCCGACGCGGCCGTCGGCACCCCCCTCCGCCTCATCGGCGCCGCCCCCGCCGGCCACCCTTTCGCCGGCACCGTCGGCCCCGGCGAGGCCGTCCGCATCTTCACCGGCAGCATCGTCCCCCCCGGCGCCGACACGATCCTGATCCAGGAGGACGCGACCGCCACCGCCACCCACGTCACCCCGACCGAGGCCCCCCGCCCCGCCCGCCACATCCGCCGCGCCGGCCTGGACTTCGCCCTCGGCGAAACCCTCCTTCACCCCGGCCGCCTCCTCACCGCCCGCGACATCGGCCTCGCCGCCGCCGCCAACCACGCCTGGCTCACCGTTCACCGCCGCCCGCGAATCGCCATCCTCGCCACCGGCGACGAGATCGCCCTCCCCGGCGACCCCCTCCCCCCCGGCGGCATCGTCTCCTCAAACGCCCACGCCCTCGCCGCCCTCGTCGCCGCCGCGGGAGGCATCCCGACGATCCTCCCGATCGCTCCCGACGATTCGCGCGCCATCGCCGATGCGGGCGCCGCCGCCGCTTCGGCCGACCTCGTCGTCACCACCGGCGGCGCCTCGGTGGGGGAGCACGACCTCGTCCAGACCGCCCTCGGCCCGGGGGGGTTCGCCCTCGACTTCTGGAAGATCGCCATGCGCCCCGGGAAGCCGCTGATCTGGGGGAGCTTGCGCGGCACCCCTCTCCTCGGCCTCCCCGGCAACCCCGTCTCCGCCCTCGTCTGCGCCGTTCTGTTCCTGCGCCCCGCCATCCGCCACCTCGCCGGCCTCCCCGCCGCCCCGACCCCGACCCGCAACGTCCCCCTCGCCGCCGCTCTCCCCGCCAACGACGGGCGCGAGGACTACCTCCGCGCCACCCTCACCGCGGACGGCCGCGCCGAGGCCTTCCCGACCCAGGACTCCTCCATGATGAAGACCCTGGCACGCGCGGAGATCCTCATCCGCCGTCCCCCGCACGCCCCCGCCGCGCCCGAGGGCGCCGATGTCCCGGTCATCGAACTCGCCGCGCTGGGCGTCTGAATCGCCGCGAAACGGCTTGACCGGCTCGAAAGAACTTTCCTAGAACATCGGATGGGTTGCCCGTTTGTTCGCGGCGCCCGGCCGACGGCTCCCCCCGCCGCCGGAGAGGAGGAGACCCGTCGACGATGCTGACCCGCAAGCAACACGAACTCCTCACCTACGTGGACCGCCACCTCCGCGACACCGGCTTCTCCCCCTCCTTCGAGGAGATGAAGGAGGCGTTGAACCTCAAGTCGAAGTCCGGCATCCACCGTCTCATCAGCGCCCTGGAGGAGCGTGGCTTCCTCAAGCGCCGCGCCCACCGTGCCCGTGCCCTGGAGGTCCTGCGACTGCCGGAGGCCGCCACCCCCCGCACGCCCGCGCCCGCTCCGGCCCCCGCCTTCGCCCCGAACGTCATCCGCGGCGATTTCGCCCGGAACCTGGCGGGCGCCGTGAAGACCGCGAACGACGCCGCCGCTGTCCATCTCCCCCTCTATGGCCGCATCGCCGCCGGCCTCCCCATCGAGGCGCTGCGCGATAGCGGCGAATCCTTCGAGGTCCCCGCCGCCATGCTCGGCAATGGGGAGCATTACGCCCTGGAGGTCGCCGGCGACTCGATGGAGGGCCTCGGCATCCTCGATGGCGACACCGTCATCATCCGCCGCGGCGACACCGCGGAGAACGGCACGGTTGTGGTCGCGCTCGTGGACGAGAACGAGGTGACGCTGAAGCGCCTCCGCCGCCGCGGCAACTCCATCGCCCTGGAGGCCGCCAACCCCCGCTACGAGACCCGCATCTTCGGCCCGGACCGCGTGAAGGTGCAGGGCCGCCTCGTCGGCCTCGTCCGCCGCTACCACTGATGCCTCCGCGTCCCCCCCCTCCCGGCAGCGCCCGGGGGGAGGGGGACGCGCCTTTTGTCCGAAGCGTGCGCCTACCCCGGATCCAGCTCGGCGGCCGGTTCGTCGCCCGCCCGGGCGCGCGGGGTCGGCACCCCCGGTACCCAGGGCCGCTCCCCCCGCGCCGCCCGGTCGGACAAGACCCGGACGCCCGCCGGACCGAGCCAGATGGCGTGCGCACCGTCCCGCCAGACGGCGAACCGGTCCACCACCGGCACCTCCCGGCACCGCCCCCGCACCGGCTCCGCCGAAACGATCACCGCCGCCCGCCCGCACACCGGCTCCACCCGGATCGGCGGCGCCGCCTCCCGACGCGAGGGCCGCGGCAGGGGACGCAGCAGGATCGCCGCCGGCCCCTCCGCCGAAATCCGGATCGTACAACCGGCGGGCGTGCACGCCACCGCGCCGTCCGCGGCCTCGCCCTCCTGCGGCATGGCGTGCGACTCGTCCTCCCCCCACCCTCGAAGCCAGGAATCACGCGTCCACCGGCTCCCGCCCGACGTCCGTTCCACGAACACGCCGCCACGGGTCGCAGCCGCGATCAGCCGTCCATCCGCCGAGACGAGCATATGCGGCGGCGAGACCGTCAGCCCCGAGGCAAGCCCCGCCACCATCATCGGCATCCCCGCCCAGCGCCACCGGGTCCGCCAGAGGCACGCCCAGCACAGCCCCAGCGTGAAGACCGCCACCCCCCAGGCCGGGATCGGCGGCGCGACCGGCGCCGCGCCGGGCCACGATGCCACCACCCCCCCGATCGCGATCACCGCGCCCGTCCCCCATCCCATCGCCGCCAGCGCCCAACCGTCGAGCCCGAACGGCATCAGCGCCAGCGCCAGCATCCCCGCGGGCATGATGACGAAGGAGGTCAGCGGCACCGCCACCGCATTCGCCACCACCCCGTACGCCTGCAGCCGCCCGAAATGGTGCAGCCCGAACGGCGTCGTCGCCGCCGCGGCCACGAT
>CAXVWQ010000505.1:0-3335 GCA_964263755.1 Roseomonas sp.
TCGACGAGAAAGGCGAGGACCGCGCGGAGGCGGTGCACCTGGGCCGCGTAGAGGAGGCTGCGGCCCTGCCGCGTCGCGGCGACGAGGCCTGCCGCTTCCCGCGCGCGGAGGTGAAAGGAGAGGGTCGAGGAGGGCACACCCAGGGCTGCCGCGATGTCGCCGGCGGCGAGCCCGTCCGGGCCGGCGGCGAGGAGGGCGCGCATGAGGCCGAGCCGGGTGGGCTGGCCGAGGGCGTCGAAGCAGGCCGCCGCGTTTGTTATTTCCATACAACTAGTTTTATGGAACGCGGCGGTGGAGGCGAGTGACCGTTCGATGACGGCCCGACGCGCCGAGTCAGCGCGGCACCACCCGCAGCAGCAGGAGGGCGACGAAGGCGGCGAGGGAGAGCCCCGTCGTGATGCCGAGCGCGCCGGCGCCGAGGCGCTCCAGCGCGATCCCGAAGAGGAACGGCGACGAGGCCTGGAGGAGGCGGGCCGGGGCGCCGAGCCAGCCCTGGCGCGCCCCGTAGCCGGCCGGCCCGAACACCGCGAGGGGCAGCGTGCCCTTGGCGATGGTGAGGATGCCGTTGCCCGCCCCGTGCAGGAGGGCGAGCGCGTAGGCCCCGGCCGGGCCGGCGAGGAGGAACAGGGCCGCGACGCCGAGCGGGTGGCCGAAGGCCGCGAGGCGGGCGGAGACGACCGGGTGCATCCGCCGCAGCAGCCCCCACTCGGCGACGCGCGCCGCGACCTGGGCGGGCCCGATGAGCGCGCCGGCGGCGACGGCGACGGCGGCCGAGAGCCCGGCCGCGGCGAGGACGCCCGGCAGGTGGGCGGCCATGGCGCCGGTGACGAACCAGGTCGTCGCGAAGACGAAGCCGAGCAGGAGCGCGGCGCTCCGCGGTGGGGCGGCCTCGGATGCCGCGCCGTCAGCCGGCGCGGCGGTCGCGACCGCGCCGGCGCCGCCGCGCGGCAGCCACAGGTTGAGAGGCAGGCCGAGCAGGAGATGGAGGCCCGCCCAGCCGAGGAGGGCGCCGCGCCAGCCGAAGGCTTCCGCCATGAGGGCGGAGAGCGGCCAGCCGACGGTGCTCGCGAAGCCGGCGAGCAGCGTGACGCCAGTGATCGGGCCGCGCGCCTCCCGGCCGTAGAGCCCGGCCAGCGCGGCGAATGCGGAATCGTAAAGGCCGACCGCCATGCCGACGCCGAGGAGGAGCCAGCCCGCGACGAGGAGGGGGAAGGTGGGCGCCCAGGCGAGCAGGAGCAGCGCCGCGACGAAGAGGCCGGAGGAGGCGAAGAGGACGGGTCGGCCACCACGCCGGTCTATGGTGCGCCCGGCCCAAGGGCCGAGCAGGGCCGAGAGTACGAGGGCGGCCGAGAAGGCGCCGAACACCCAAGACGCCGGCACGCCGAACTCGGCCGCCATCGGGGCGGCGAGGATGGCGGGGAGGTAGTAGGACGAGGCCCAGGCGAGGGTCTGCGCCGTGCCGAGGACGAGGACGACGCCCCGCGCCCCGGCCGGTGCCGCCGTCCCCGCCGCGGCGCTCACGCGCAGCAGGGCGCGTCGGCGGGGATCTCCACCTTCGGCGGGCAGCACGCCCCCTGCGGCGTGGCGGGGATCTCCGCCGTCGCGGCCGAGGCCGGCGTGCAGCAGGACGACGCCGTGGCGATGGCGGCGACGGCGACGGGCGCCGCGGCAGGACCGCAGCACCGGCCGCCCGTTGCGGCCTTCACCGCCACCTTCGGCTTCGGTGCGGAGCACACGCCCGTCTCCGGCAGCACCAGCTCGACGCGGCGCGCCGCTGCCTCGTCGCCCGCGAGGTGGGCGGCGATGCTGCGGACCTGCTCGTGCCCCGTCGTCATGAGGAAGGTTGGCGCGCGGCCATAGGCCTTCATGCCGGTGATCCAGAAGCCGGGCTCGGCCGCGTGGCGCAACTCTGCCTCGCCGTGCGGGCGCACCGTGCCGCAGGAGTGCAGGTTAGGGTCAATTAGCGGGGCGAGCGCGGGCGTCGCCTGGACCGCGGGGTCGAGGGTGAGGCGCAGTTCGGAGACGATGGAGAGGTCGGGCCGGAAGCCGGTGGCGCCGATCACCCGGTCCACCTCGACGGCGTGCGGGCGGCCGTCCAGCAGTCCCTCGACGCGCACCGCGCCGCCCGCCGCGTCAGAGAGGCGGGTGACGTGGAACGGGGCGAGGGCCCGCACGCGGCCCTCCTCGACGAGGACGCGCGCCCGCGAGCCGAGCGCGCCACGGGCGGCAAGGCCATCGTTCGCGCCGCCCCCGAAGTTCACCGCCCCGAGCGGGCGGCGGAAGGCCCAGACGACCTCCGTGCCCGACGCCTCGTCCGCGAGCGCGGCCAGCCCCTCGACGAGGTTCATGGCGGAATGGCCTGCGCCGACGACGAGGGTGCGGCGGCCGGCGTAGGCCGCGCGGTCGGCGCCGAGCACGTCGGGGATGCCGGTGGTCACGCGCCCCGGCTCACCCGGCGCGGGGAGGCCGTGCGCGCCAACCGGGTTGGGGCTGCCCCAGGTGCCGGAGCAGTCGAGGACGGCCGAGGCTTCCACCTCCTCCACCTCACCCGAGGGGGCGGCGACCTGGAGGACGAAGGGCGCGTCGGCGCGCATCCCGTTCCGCTGGAGGTCGTGGTGGCGGCGGGAAACGCCGACGACGCGGGCATCAAGGCGGAGGCACGGCGCGATGGCGGGATGCGCCGCGAGCGGGGCGAGGTAGCGGGCCACGAGTTCGGCGCCGGTCGGGTAGTCTCCTCCGTCCGGGGCTTCCCAGCCCGTCCCGCGCAGCAGGGCGACGGCGGTGGCGTCGGTGTTGAAGCGCCAGGGCGAGAACATCCTCACGTGCCCCCAGGCGCGCACGGCCGCGGCAGGCGCGTCGCCGGCTTCCAAGATCAGCGGTTCCAGCCCGCGGGCGAGGAGGTGGGCGGCGGCGGCGAGGCCGACGGGCCCTGCGCCGATCACGGCGACGGGGAGGGAGGAAGCGGTCATCGGGCGACCTTCCGGCGCGGAGTGGCGGAGGCTTCGTCGGCTGAGGCGGACGCGCTCGCCGGCACGCAGGCAGCGACGCCGCGACCGCAGCAGTTCTCGGTGAGGAAGCCGACGAGGGCGTTCATGGCCGTGAAGTCGGCGGCGTAGATGAGCTGGCGGCCGACGCGGCGCTGGGTGGCGAGGCCGGAGCGGAGGAGGTGCTGGAGGTGGAAGGTGAGGGAGGACGGGGGCACGTCGAGGCGCTCGGCGACGACGCCGGCGGGCAGTCCGTCGGGCCCGCACTCCACGAGGAGCCGAAAGGCGCGAAGGCGGGTGTCCTGCGCCAGCGCGCCGAGGGCCGCGACGGCGGCGGGGGCATCCATCGGG
>CAXVWQ010000506.1:0-3267 GCA_964263755.1 Roseomonas sp.
GCGGGCGGCCCTGAGGAGGCTCTGCCTCTCCGGACCCCATCGCCGGGGACCCAACGGGGCCCCCGGACCCCCGCGATCTGTTCTTCCTGAATGTCCTCGATCAGGAGGCCCCGCTTCGGGGACCTCCTGATCGAGGACGTCTAAAACCGAACGCGGGTCCAGGGCCCCGTTGGGCCCTGGTGGATGGGGTCTGGGGAAGGCAAAGCCTTCCCCAGGGCCACCAGCGCTACCCCCCCGCCCGGGTCCGCTGCACGAGCCGTGCGAGGTCCTCGATGCCGACCAGCCGCGGTGCCGCCCCCGCCGCCAGCGCGTCGAGCGCCGGCGAGGGCAGGCCGAGGCGGCTCGCATAGATGAAGGAGTAGCCGAGGACGCGCTGGACGTAGGCCCGGGTCTCGTGGATCGGGATGCTCTCGATGAACAGGAACGGGTCGTCGCGGCGGCCGTTGGCGGGCAGCCAGCGCTGCACCGCGCCGGGGCCGGCGTTGTAGGCCGCGAGCATGCGGATGAGGTTCGTGCCGATGAACTCGTGCGTCGTCAGGTGGACGAGGTAGCGCTGCGCGAGGTCGAGGGAGAAGGCGGGGTCGTTCAGGCGGTCGCGCCCCGCCTCGCCGCGCAGGTCGCTGTCGCCGGTGATGTAGGCGGCGGTCGCCGGCATGACCTGCATCAGGCCGCGCGCGCCGGCGGGGGACACGGCGGCGGCGTCGAAGTTCGATTCCTGGCGGGCCACCCCGTAGATCAGCGCCGGGTCCACGCGCCAGCCGCCACGGGGGGACAGCGGCGGCACGGGGTAGCGGGCGAAGTCGCGGGGGCGTCCGTCCGCGCGCTGGGCGGCGCCGGCCAGCTCCGTCGCCAGGTCGGCCATCCCGGCCGACGTCGCGACGGCGAGCATGGCCCGGTTGAGCGACGCGTTGCCCCGGGCCGCGCCCAGCAGCCGGCGCAGTTCTGCCTCGGCCCGTGCCCCCTGCCCGACTTGGAGGAGGGCGAGGGCGCGCCAGCCGCCCGCCGTCTCGGTCAGCGCGCGGGTCTCGGCCTCGCCGGCCACCTCCGCCTCCCAGGCGAAGCCGAAGGGCAGGCCGAGGGCGCGGCGGGCGAGGAGACCGTAGAAGGTCCGCGGCTCCTGCGCCGCCTGGAGCATCCAGGGGACGTAGGCCTGGGGCCGGCGCGACCGCACGGCCGCCCGCGCCGTCCAGAACGCCGCGGCGGACCGCTGCACCGCCGGGGCCGCCTCGTTCCGCGCCGCCGATTCGAAGTGCCCGAGGGCCGTCTCGTACTGGCCCATGCCCCAGGCGGCGAGCCCGGCGACGTAGGCCGCCAGCGCCGGCGCGCCCGGCTGCCGCGCGGCGGCGGAGGCCACCCGCAGGGCGTCGGCGTCCCGCCCGGCCGCGAACAGGGCCTGCGCCGCCTCGGCCTGGAGGGCGGCGGCATAGGCGGGCGTCACGCCGCGGGTGCGGCCGATCTGCGCCAGGGCGCCTTCCGCGTCGCCGCGGCCGACCATCTCCCGCACGGTGCGGTCCAGGGCGGGGTTGCGCGGCAGCGGCGGGGCGGCGGCGGGCGCGCGCTCCTCCGGCGGCAGTTCCGCCTCGGTGGTCTCGGTCGCCTCCGGCGCACCCGGCAGGGGCGGCGGCACCGGGGCGCCCGCGGGGCTCCGCGCGACGAGCAGCGCGTGCAGGCGCGGGGCGTCGGGGTGGTCCGCGTGGTCCAGCAGCCAGGCCCGGAGATGGGCGGTCGAGGGCTCCGGCGCGTTCCGCCGCAGCCAACGGTCCGCGAGGACGTGGCCGATCAGCCGCCGGTCGTCGAGCCGCTCCGCCTCCCGGGCCGCCTCGGCGAACGCGGACCGGGCGTGTTGGGCGAAGATGCGCCGCAGACGGGCGGCATCGGACGGGGGGAGCGGCTCGGGCAGGGGCGTGCCCCCGCCGGCAAGGGGGGTGCGGCCGTGCAGCGCGAGTTCGGCGAGGGCGACCGCCCGCGGCATCTCGATGACGGGGGGACGGACCGGGGTCGGGAGCGCGACGACGGCCGGCACCGCCCGCGACGGGGCCTCGGGCGGGAGGGCGAGCTGGAAGGGCGCCGGCGGCCGGCCCCGGGCCGCGCCGAGCCGGAAGGGCGCGAGGTCGCGGCCGGAGAAGCCGCGCGCGCTCGCGGTGATCTCGAAACGCGGGCCGCGCAGCGGGCGCCAGCCGGGGATGACGGGTGGCACGCCGGGCCGCGCCGCCACGGTCTTCGGCACCGGGCGGCGGGACGCGGGCTGGGACGGCGCACGGGAGGAGGCGCGCGGCGGGGGCGCCGGCGGGGCCCGGCGCAGGGTGGCCTCCCGTCGGAGCGCCGGACCGGATTCGCGAATCTTCGTGGGCGCCGCGAAGGCGGGGGCGGCGGTCAGGGCGACGAGCAGGAACGCGCCATGCCGAAAGGCAAGGCCGCGCCGCCGGGGGGGTGCGGCAGGCATGGGACGGGGATATGTGCCCGGCGGGGCGCCGCACAAGCAACGCCCCCGCGAGGTGCCGCCCCGACCCGTCCCCCGGCGGGCGGGCCCGCCGCAAGGTCGCCCGATGTGGCCCGCCGGACACAGGGCGTGGTGGCGCCCCGGCGTCAAATGGCGGGCGGCGGGATCAGGCGCCGTCGAGGGTCCGGCGCAGCAACCGCAGGTCGGACCATGCCTCCCGCTTCTCCGCCGGGCGGCGCAGCAGGTAGGCGGGATGCAGGGTCGGCAGGGTGGGGACGCTCCCCAGGCCGGGCACCTCCAGCGACTGCCACTTGCCGCGGAGCCGCGTGATCCCCTCCCGCGTCCGCAGCAGCGCCTTCGTGGCCGTGCCGCCGAGGAGGACGACGTGGCGCGGGCGGGCGAGGGCGACGTGGCGAAGGGCGAAGGGCGTGAAGAGGTTGACCTCCGCGTCGGTCGGGGTCCGGTTTCCCGGCGGGCGCCAGGGAAGGATGTTGGTGAGGTAGGCGTTCTCGGCGCGCCGGACGCCGATGGAGGCGAGCATCCGGTCGAGCAGCCGGCCGGACACGCCGACGAAGGGCAGGCCCTGGCGGTCCTCGTCCCCCCCCGGCGCCTCGCCGATGAGCATGAGGCCGGACTCCGCGACCCCGTCCGCGAAGACGAGCTTGCCCGCGGTGTCGCGCAGCGGGCTGTCGAGGGCGGCCATCGCGTCCCGCAACGCGTCGAGGCTGTCCGCCGCCTCCGCGAGGCCCTGGGCCGCGAGGGCGGCGGGCGCGAAGGCGGCGGGGCTCGCCGGCACGGGCCTCGCCAACATGGGGCGGGCCGCCGGG
>CAXVWQ010000507.1:0-48908 GCA_964263755.1 Roseomonas sp.
CGGCCACGCGGGGGCCGAGGACGTAGCCCCGGTCGTGCAGCCCCGTGACGAGCCCGGCGTCCGCGAGCGCCTTGAGGTAGCGGTAGAGGGTGGAGCGGGTCAGGCCGAAGCGGGCGTGCATCGCCTCGAACGGCAGCGGCGTCCCGGCCTCCTCCAGCGCGTCGAGGATGGCGAGCGCCCTGCCGAGGCTGCTGTCCCCCGCCATGCGCGCGTCAGGCCGCGTCCGGCGCGGCAGCGCCGTCGTCCGGGGCGCGCCAGCCCAGCCCGCCCTCCTCGATCTCGTGCCGCACGATCGGCCGGACGGGCGCGAGCAGCCCGGGCACGACCGTCGCGGGAAGGCCGCGCCGCAGGACGAGGGTCTTGCCGGAGGTCGGCGTGATGCCGAGCGAGGCCCGCACGTCGTTCCGGCCCACGAACGCCTCGACCGCCGAACGGGCGCGCGCCACGCCTCCCGGCACCGACCGCGCCTCCCGCAGGAAGGCTCCTCCCGCGCCGGTCAGCACGACGCCGCGCGAGTGCCGGTCGATGAGCTGCGCCCCGAGGGCGGGCTGCGACAGGTTCGGCACGCGCGCAGCCGGGGTCAGGCTGCCCGTCCCGGCAATCGCCACGAACAACCTGATCTGCCGAAGCGCCATGGCCCATCGCGGTTGGGAACGCACCTGATGCCATGGGTGTGGGCGGGCGATGTCGCCGCGGGCAGCCGGGGGGCGTCCCCCAACGCGGCCTCCCGAAACCCGGGCCATCGCGTTCTCGACGACCGCCTCCCCGCCATCGAGCACCGCTACCTGGGACCGGCGTCCGGCGCCCCGGTCGTCAGGACAGCCTGAGAACCCGCTGGAAGTTGCCGCCGAGGATCGCGCGCTTCTCGTCGTCACCCAGGCCCTGCGCCCGCAACACCCGGTCAACGGTGTCGGGCCAGACGTAGGGCATGTCGGAGCCGTAGACGACTTGGCCGGGCCCCATCTCCGCCACGAGGTGGCGGACGCCCTGCTCGGAGAACACCATGCTGTCCGCCATGATCTGATCGCGCAGGTACTCGGAAGGGCGGCGGCGGTTGGTGCAGCCCGTGCTGGGAAACACCTCGCAGGCCGCCTCGACGCGCCCGAGATAGGAGGGCAGGTAGCCCCCGCCATGCGCGGCGATAATCTTGAGGCCGGGAAAGCGGTCCAGGGTGCCGTCGAAGATCATCCGGCTCAGGAACATGGTGGTCTCGAGCGGGTTGCCGATGACGTTGTTGAGCTCGCCGCGTCCGGCCCAGTTGCTCGGCGGCACGAGGTTCCGCGCGCCGTCGGGATGCATGAACACCGGCACGCCCAGCTCCACGACCTTGGCCCAGAAGGGGTCGAAGCGCGGCGCGGACAGCATCTCGCCCTTGACGTGGCCGCCCACCGAGGCGGCGCGGGCGCCGAGGTTGCGCACGGCGTGCTCCAGCTGCTCCGCCGCGAGGTCGGGAAACTGCACCGCCGGCGAGGATGCGGGGAGAAAGCGGCCGGGGTAGGCGCGGCACAGCTCCGCCAGTCCTTCGTCCTGCATGCGGACGACCCGCACCGCGAGGTCGCGGTCGGCATCGTACCACCAGTAGATGTTCACCGAGAGCAGCGCCACGTCGATGCCGCGCGCGTCCATCGCCGCGATGCGGTTCCCCGCGACCACCAGCGAGGGGGGCGCGATGGGCCGGTCGAAGGGAGTGCCGCGGACCAGTTCCCTCACCGAGGGAAAGGCGCAGTGGGCGTGCACGTCGCAGACCGGCACGCCGCGGCCGCCCAGGAACACCGGGCGCGGTGAGGCGGGCGCATCCGCGGCGAGGAGGGGCTTGGTCCCGCAGGAGCAGCCCACGAACACGGCACCCGCCGCCCCGAGCAGCCCGCGACGTCCGATACTGGCCATCCGGTGTTTCCTCCTGTTGGTGGTGGTCGAGATGCTTTCAGATCGGGACCGTGCGACCCGCTCCCAGGTCAAGGCCCATCCCCAACTAGCCAGGCAACTCCAGACTGCAACAGATCCCCTCGTTCATGTGCCAGGTGTCTCCCGACTTCGGCCGGCGTCAGCGTGGCCGGCGCTGAACTTCAAGTATCACTGACGTGAACGCTCACCGTGCCCATCGAACACCACGGCGACGCGCCCGGGAGCGCATGGTCACCAGAGCTTGGCCGAGGGCACCGGCAGCCGCAAGATGCGCGTCGAGTGACGGCCCGACGCTGCGCGCGTCAGCACGTCCTACATGGAGTGCCAGACCCTCACGATCCGGCACCTGCGACGCTTCGCCCGGCTCACCGACGCCGTCCGCGAGCATGTCGAGGGCCGCGCGCACATGGGCACGCTCCACAGGTGCCGGCACGATCTCGTGCGCATCGGCGCTCCCCGCTTGTCACTCGGGCGATGGCGGCGGGCGTACGGACCGGCCGGGGGGCATGGGGGACGTGCTGGCGCTGCTCGCCGCGCGTTCCGAAGGTCCCGCGGACGCCGGACGATTTGAATTACAAATACCATCGAACCCTGCGGCAGCGGGGGTGCAGGGCTGATGGCCCATGTCCCGGCGATCATCCAGTCGGGCGAGCCAGAAGGCGCGCGGCACCGATCCGCAGGAGTCGCACGAACTCCGCCGCGGCCGGCGACAGCGACCGGTCCTCCCGGTGGACCACCTCGATCTCGCGCACGATCGAGGGGGCGTCCAGCGGCCGCACGACGAGGGACCGCGCGGAGGCCGGCCCCAGCGCATAGGGGGGCAGCACCGTGATGCCGAAGCCGGCCTCCACCATGGCGACGACGGTGCCGATCTGATCCAGTTCGAAGGCCGGCTCCGTATGCAGTCCCGCGGCCTCGTAGCCGCGGTCCACCTGGTCCCGGATGCCGTTCCCGTGGCGCAGCGCGATCAGCGGCAGGCCGGCCAGCTCGGCCCAGTCCAGCTCCCCGCGCGCGGCGAGCGGGTGGTCAGCCGGGCAGAGCAGGGAGAGCCGGTCGGTGATCAGCGGCACCCGCGCCAGCCTCTCCTCCTGCCGGAAGGTTCCCACGGCAAGCTCCACCTCGCCATCCCGCACGAGTGCGTTGATCGAGGCGATGGGACGATCCCACAGGGTCACCGAGACGCCGGGGGCGGTCTGCGCGAAGTCGCGGATCACGCGCGGCAGCAGCGTGGCGGCAAGCAGCGGCGGGGCGCCGATGCTGAGGTGCCCGCGCCGCCGCGCGCCGACGTCGCGCGCCCGCCGCACGGCCCGGTCGAGCTCACCGGTGAGGCGCCGCGCATCCACGAGGAACTCCGCGGCCGCTTCGGTGAGCTCCACGCGTCGGGTGGTGCGGTCGAAGAGGCGGAAGCCCAGCTCCGTCTCCAGCTCCCCGACGAGCGCGGACACCATCGGCTGCGCCATGTCCAGCATCCGGGCCGCGCGGGTGAAGCTGTTGGTCTGCTCGACGGCGACGAAGGCATGAAGCTGACGAAGGTTGATGCTCAACGCGTGATACCCACCGGTCCGCTGGATGCGTATTCAGATGAATAAGCTATGAATTCAGATCGCAAAAGCGCCTTATCCGATCAATGGCCGATCGCTATCCTGCTTTCACAGGATGACGCCGGTGCGGCCCGGGGCAAGGGAGCACGACTCCGGGGCTTGGCTGCTGCCACCGCCCCCGCGTGGACGGGGCGCGGCGTCAACGGTTCCGTCCAGCCCGCAGCACTCAGCCCTGGCACCTGTCAGGCCCCGGAGGAACACGCGCCATGTCGGCCAAGCCAATACGCGCCGCGATCGTCGGCGGTGGCATCGGGGGGCTCGCCGCGGCCTGCGCGCTGCGCCACGGCGGCATCCAGGTTTCGATCTTCGAGCAGGCGCCGGCGCTGGGTGAGGTCGGGGCCGGCGTCTTCATCTACCCGAACAGCCTGCGCCAGCTCGAGCGCATGGGGCTCGGCCCTGCGCTCGCGAAGGTCGGCGCCCCTGTCGGTCCCGCCTCGCGCTACTGCCGCATGGATGGCAGCGTCGTCGGCCCGATCGTGATGGCGGACTCCAGCGGTTGGAACGGCTTCTACGGCATGCACCGGGCCGACCTGCTGGAGGTGCTCGCGGCCGCCCTGCCGCCGGAGAGCATCCACACCGGCCACCGCTGCGTCGCCCTGCACCAGGAGGGCGGTGCCGCCCGCCTGGAGTTCGCGAACGGCCGTACCGTGGAGGTGGACGTGGTGATCGCGGCCGATGGCATCCAGTCGGCGCTGCAGCGCTACGTCGTCGATCCCATGGCGCCGGAGTACTCGGGATCGCGCGCCTACCGTGGCCTCGTCGCGCGCGACAGGCTGCCGGGCTGGCTGGACCAAGCGCACCAGGTCTGGATGGGTGACGGCAAGCACTTCATGGTGTTCCCCGTGCGCCGGGGCGAGCTGCTGAACTACGTCGCCTTCGTTCCCACCAGGAGCGAGACGGTGGAGTCCTGGTCCGCGGTGGGCGACCGGGACGAGCTGGCCGCCTCCTTCGCCGGCTGGGACGCGCCCGTGACGGAGCTGCTGTCGAAGGTGGAGAGCTGCTTCTGGTGGGGCCTCTACGACCGCCGGCCGCTGGCCGAATGGACGCGCGACCGCCTCGCCCTCCTCGGCGACGCCGCGCACCCGATGCTTCCGCACCTGGGCCAGGGCGCCAACCAGGCCATCGAGGACGGCGTCGCGCTTGCCGTGCTGCTGGAGGGGCGGGAGGCGGCGGAGGTCCCGGAAATCCTGCCGCGCTACGAGCGGCTGCGCCGCGTGCGGACCGACGTGATCCAGGCCGAGGCGCGGCGGAACGGCCTTCGCTACGACTCCCGCACCGGCAGCCTGGAGCAGCGCGACCGCGAGATCGCCAGTTCGGCGAGGTTTCGGCTGAAGCTCTACGACTATGACGTGGAAGCGGCCGCGCTCGCCCTGCGGGACGGCGGGGACTTCCCCGCCGAGCTGGAGGCCGCGCTGACTTGAGGCAGGTCGCGCCGTCCGCGGCGGCGGGAGCCGGAACAGGAGAGGGAGGGCATAGGATGAGGCGGCGTGCATTCGGCGCAGGCCTGTCGGCCCCGGGTCTCTCGGCGCTGCTCCCGCGGCCCGGCCGCGCCCAGGCGGCTTGGCCGGGCAGGGCGGTGCGGATCGTTGTTCCCTTCCCGGCCGGCGGCACGGCCGATTCGGTCCCGCGCATCGTGGCGGAGGGGTTGCGGACGATGTGGCAGCAGCCCGTCATCATCGACAACCGGCCCGGCGCGGCGGGCAACATCGGCACCGCGGTCGTCGCGAACGCGGAGCCGGACGGCCACACGCTTCTGGCGGCGCCGCCCCCGTCGCTCGCCATCAACCAGCACCTCTACGCGCGGCTCAATTTCGACCCCGGCCGGCTTCGCCCCATAACGGTCATGGGCACCTCACCGAACGTCGTCGAGGTCTCGAGGAGGCTCGCGGTGACGAGCTTGAAGGATCTGATCGACCTGGCGAAGGCGAGGCCCGGCGGCATCAACGCCGCCAACCAGGGAATGGGCACCACGTCCCATCTCACGGCCGCGATGTTCGAGGCGGCCGCCGAAATCCGGTTCAACCACGTGCCCTACACCGGCACCGCGCCCGCGCTGAACGATCTCGTCGCGGGGCATGTGGACCTCTTCTTCGACAATCTCTCCTCCTCCCTCTCCTTCCACCAGTCGGGCGCCACCCGGATCCTCGCGGTGTGCCAGGCCGAGCGCGCACCGCAGTTGCCCGATGTGCCGACCGTCTCCGAGGCGGGGCTGCCCGGCTTCTCCGCCATCGCGTGGTACGCCATCATGGCGCCTCCCGGCACGCCGGACGCGGTCGTCGGGAAGGTGAACCGGGACGCGGTCTCGGTCATCGGGCAGCCGGAGGTCCGGAAGCGGTTCGTCGAGCAGGCCGTGAATCCGGTCGCGAACTCGCCGCAGGAGGCCGCCGCCTTCATCGCCGCCGAATCGCGCCTCTGGGGCGAGGCCGTGCGCCAGACGGGGCTGCAACTCTGATGGCCTTCTCACGGCCGGAGCAGGCGTCACCATGATCATGCGGGGTGGGAGCGACGTCACCCGTGCCCTCACCGGCCGGTTCCGGCCCCCTGAGGGGCCGCACCCGACCGCATCGGACGTGGAGGGGACCTGGGATTCGCTCGACCACGCCTTCGATGGAGCCGAGCCACGCGCGGCTGCCTCGCCCACCCGTACCCTAGCCCGCGGCGACGGTCCCGAGAGACGAGAGGTGCCCGAATGATAGTCGAAAGCTGGTTCCGGAACCTGGCATCGCGGGCGGGCGAGCCGCCCCGGATCCGCCGCGGGCACGACCTTGCCCCGCGGAGCGCCTCTGCCGCCGGTGGTCGCCGCACGCTGCTCGGTGCGGCCCTCGCCGCCACCGCGCCGCCCCTCCTCTGCCGCCGCGCGGCCGCGCAGGCGGCCGGGCCCACGACGATCGTCGTTCCCGTCACGCCGGGCACGCCGCAGGACACGCTCGCGCGGCTTCTCGCGCTTTTCCTGCAACGCCGCTTCGGGAGCCCCGTGGTGGTGGAGAACCGGCCAGGGGCCAGCGGCAACATCGGCACGCAGCACGTCGCCCGCGCGGCGCCGGACGGCCGCACGCTCCTCGTCCAGGCCTCGCCGCTCGTCGTGAACCCGTCGCTGTTCCGCGGCCGGATGGATTACGACCCCGTGCGCGGCTTCACGCCGATCGCCCTCCTCGGGACGAGCTTCGTCGTGCTCGTCGTCCGCCCCGACCTGCCGGCGGACGATGTCCGCGGCCTCGTGGAGCTCGCGCGCGCCCGCCCCGGCGCGCTCGACTACGCCACCCCGGGCAACGGCACCGCGCCGCACCTCGTGATGACGCTGTTCGCGCGCAGCGCAGGGATCGAGCTGACCCACATTCCCTACAGCGGCACCGCGCCCTCGGTGCAGGACCTGATCGGGCGCCGGGTCGCGACCGCGATGCTGCCCTTTCCCGTGGCGCTGCCCCTCGTGGAGACCGGGCGGGTCCGCGTCCTCGGCGTCGCGGCGCGGCAGCGGTGGGAGGGGATGCCGGCGGTGCCGACCCTCGACGAGGCGGGGTTCCCGCTGGCGAACCCGGAGCTTTGGTATGCCCTCCTCGGCCCGCCCGGCATGGCCCCGGACCTCGTCGCCCGCCTGAACGAGGCGGTGAACGCATGGCTGCCGGAGCCGGCGACGCGGGAAGCGATGCGCATGGGCGCCATCCGCCCGACCGGCGGCACGCCGGAGGAGGCGCGCGCCCACATCGCCGGGCAGTTCGAGTTCTGGCGCGGCGTGATCGCGCGCGAAGGCATCTCGGCAGATTGAGAGAGGGCAGGACGCGAATGATCCAGGTTTCCGGCATCGGGCATCTCACGCTCGAGACGCCCGACCTCGGGCGCAAGCTCGACCATTTCACCCGCGTGATCGGACTGGCGGTGACCCATCGCGAGGCCGACGCCGTCTGGCTCGCCTGCCCCGGCGACCGCCATTCCCTCGTGCTGCGCCGCGGCCCGGAGGCGCGTCCCGTCCGGCTCGCGCTGCAATTGCCGCCCGGGAGCGATCCTGAGGCGGTGGTGCGGAACCTCCGCGGGCACGGGCTGACGGCGGAGCGACGCACGGATGCCGGGCCGGACCTGCCGGAGGTCGTCTCCTTCACCGACCCGAACGGGCTGGCCGTGGACCTGTGTCCCCAGCGCGAGGCGCCGGATGGCCGCCCGCAGGCCGCGGGCGCGGTCCTGCCGGCCAAGCTCGGCCACGTCGCCTTCTTCGTGCCCGACCCGCAGGCGACGGTGCGATTCTACTGCGACGTGCTGGGCTTCCGCGTCTCCGACTGGATCGGCGACTTCTTCGCCTTCCTCCGCTGCAACCCGGATCACCACACGCTCAACTTCTTCCGGCGCGAGGGCCCGCTCGGCCTCCATCACCTCGCCTTCGAGTTGCGCGACTGGGGCCACGTGAAGGACGCGCTCGACACCCTCGGCCGCGCCCGCGTTCCCCTCACCTGGGGTCCCGGCCGCCACGGCGCCGGCCACAACATCTACACCTACCACGACGATCCCGACGGCGTGTCCGTCGAGCTCTTCACCGAACTCGACAGGATGAGCGACGAGGCCTCCGGGAGCTTCGACCCGCGCCCCTGGCACGAGGACTCGCCGCAGCGCCCGAAGGTGTGGGAGCCCGGCATCGCCGCGACGAACATGTGGGGCATCCCCAAGCCGCCCCGGCCGCACGCGTGAGAGCGGTCGTCATCCGCTCCTTCGGAGAGCCGGAGGTGATGCGGGTGGCGCCAGCCGTCATGTCTGAACCGATCCTGGATCCGAGGACGGGACCGTGGTCGCGGACGGAGGTTCTGTGCAGGGCCTGACACGTGGCCCGGGGATCACGCCCCCCTTCCCGCGTCGGGCGAGCGCCAGCCGTACGCGCCGTCGTCGATCTTGCGTTGCGCGATCGGACGGACGAGGGCGAGAAGGCGCAGGACCACCGTGCTCGGCAGGTTGCGCCGCATCACGAGGGCAAGGGTGCGGTGGATCGGCGGGGCCACGACGCGGCGGGCCCCCATCAACCCTTGCGCGATCTCCTCCATGAACAGGCCGTAGGGAACGACGGTGCAGTGGGTGCGCTGCATGATGAGCGCCCGCTTCACCTCGGCGGGCTCCACGTCGATCCGGATGTTCAGGCGCACGCCGGCCGATGCCGCGGCCTCTTCGATGATGCGGCGGGCGCCGTGGAAGCGGTGGTCCAGCACCAGGGGAAGGTTCGCGGCCTCCGACAGGGGGATCGGTCCCGCCGCGCGGTCCACCAGGTCCGGGGCGCCGACGAGGAAGAGATCCTCCTCGTAAAGCGGGTGGACCATCAGTGCCTCGTGCGGCTCGGGATCGTAGCAGAACGCGGCGCCGAGCTCGCCGCCGGACAGCAGGCTTCGCCGATGGTCGTCCGAAAGGCCCGGCCGCAGGTGCAGCCGCAACTCCGGCAGCCGCGCCGCGCCCTCCGTCAGCAGGTCCGGCACGAGGGTGCGACCGGACGTCGGCGTGAAGCCGAGCACCACCTGCAACTCGATGCGGCCCAGGAAGGGCTCCACCGCGCCGTGGGCCCGGTCCACGGCGGAGAGCACGGCCCGCGCCTCGGCCAGGAAGGCGTGCCCAGCAGGGGTGAGCACGACGCCGCGCGAGTGTCGGTCGAGCAGGCGCACGCCGAGTTGCGCCTCCAGGTTCTTCGCGTGGGCGCCGAGCGCGGGCTGGGACAGGTTCAGGATGCCCGCGGCAGCGGTGAAGCTGCCCGCTTCCGCGACGGCGACGAAGCAGCGGATCTGCTGCAGCAGCATGGGGCGACGGGACTTTGCTTCCGTGGGCGTCCTCTGGGGCCCGGAAGCTAGGGCATTTCCGGGCGGGATGGTATCGCCCGGCGGACCGGAAGGACCCGCCTCCGCCCGGCGGCCGGGCCAGCCATGCAGAAGCGGCGCCTATAGCTTTCATTCGCCCTCGCCCCTGGCAGGGCGTCGAGCGCCCATAGTAGTCCCGGGGCAGCGCCGAAACCCGAAGAAGCCAGCCTGTTCCATGGGAGGATCCCTCGTGACGCGAATGCCTCGCCGACCCTGGTGGCGGCCGTGAACCGCTGGCCGATCGGTCGCACCCGCGCCGCGTCGCGCCGGGCCGTGCTCTCGGGGGCGGGCCTGCTGGCCTCGCCCTCGCTGTTGCCGCGCGCGGCATCGGGTCAGGTCGCCTGGCCCAGCCGTACCGTCACCATCGTCGTGCCTTTCCCGCCCGGGGGCACGCTCGACACGCTGGCCCGGTCGGTCGCGGAGAGGCTGCGGGAGTCCCTCGGCCAGCCGGTGGTCGTGGACAACCGCGCCGGCGCCGCAGGGAATATCGGGGCTGGCTACGTGGCGCGCTCCCAGCCGGACGGTCATACGCTGCTCTGCGCGCCGCAGCTGACCTTCAACGCCGACCTCCTCCATCCGAACCTGCCCTTCGATCCCCGTGCGTTCGAGCCGGTCAGCGTGCTCGCGACCTACCCGAACGTGATCGTCGGTCGGCAGGACCTGCCCTTCGCCACGGTGCCGGCGTTGCTGGAGCGCGCGCGGGCGCAGCCGGAGACGCTCACCTACGGCTCGCAAGGTAACGGCCAGATCGCCCACCTCACCTTCGCGATGCTCGAGATGATGGCCGGCGTGCGGATGACGCACGTCCCGTACCGCGGCAGCGCGCCGCTCCTCACCGCCCTGTTGTCGGGCGAGGTCGACCTCAGCACCGACAACCTGCTGACGATGAACGCCCATGTCGCTGCGGGACGGCTGAGGCTTCTCGCCGTCACCGGACGGGAACGGCTCGCCTCCTACCCGGACGTCCCGGCGATGGGCGAGTTCGTGCCGGGGTTCGTCTCCGATACATGGACCGCGATCGGCGCCCCGCCCCGCACGCCGCCCGGGATCCGGGAGCGCCTCGCCGTGGCCATCGACCGCGCCGTGCGGACGCCGGAGTTCCGCGACAAGCTGGCGGACGTGCAGGCCGAGCCCTTCGGCGGAACGCCGGAGGCGATGCGCGCCCTCGTGCGGGAGAGCCGGGAGCGTTGGGCGCCGGTCATCCGCACCGCAAGCATCCGGATGGATTAGGGCGGGTGCCGAACGACGCGGGAACGACGATGCGGGCGATGGTGCTGCGGCGCTTCGGCCCGCCCGAGGTCTTGTGCCCGGAGGACGTGCCGACGCCGCAGCCCGGCCCGGGCGAGGTTCTGGTGGGGGTTCACGCCGTGTCGGTGAACCGCACGCTCGACCTGGCCGTGCGCGCCGGCACCTATGCGCGTCAGCCACGCCTGCCCCATGTGCTCGGCAGCGACCCGACCGGCATCGTTGCCGCGGTTGGGCCCGGGGTGGAGGACCGCCGGATCGGGGATGCCGTGGTGACCATGCCGGCCCTTCGCCCTGCCGTCGGGGGTCAGCCGCCTGTCCTGCTCGGCGTTGATCACTGGGGAGGCTACGCGGATTACGTCTGCCTGCCCGCCGCGGCCACGCGCCCGATGCCGGACGGGCTGGACTTCGCGACCGCGACGGTGGTCGCCCGGCACGCGCCGCTCGCCTTCGGGCTGCTGCGGGACGCGGCGCGGCTGCAACCCGGCGAATGGGTGCTGGTCATGGGTGCGGCCGGCGGTCTGGGGGCCGCCGGGGTGCAGGTGGCCCGGATTCTCGGCGCCCGGGTCATCGCCGCCGCCGGCGCGCCCGCGCGGGTGGAGGCGGCCATCCGCCTCGGCGCCGAGCACGGCATTGACTACCGTCGGGAGGACCTGACCGCGCGGGTGCGGGAGATCACCGGCGGTCACGGGGCGGACGTGGTGTTCGAGAACATCGCCGACCCCGTGCTCTTCCCCCGCGCCTTCGCGGGGCTCGGGCGCAACGGCCGTCTGGTCACCGCGGGCGCGCATGGCGGCGGCACCGTGCCGCTCGACGTGCAGCACCTCTACCTCAACCGGATCACCGTCATCGGCTCGACCGCCATGCGGCCGGAGGATGTGGATCTTTCGCTGCGGGAAGCCGCCGCAGGGCGCTACCGCGTGGTGATCGACCGCGTCATGCCGCTGGAACAGGCGCCCGAGGCGCACCGGCTCCTCGCGGAGCGCGGGGATTTCGGCAAGGTGCTGCTGCAACCGGCGGTGGCCAGGGCTTGGCAGGAGAGGACCGGAGCGTGACCCAGGACGCGGCGAGAACGAGCTATGCCCTGCTCAGTTACGAGGCGGGGTCGGGCGCGCGGGCCGGAATGCTCGTGGACGGACGGATCCACGACATCGCCGCCGCCACGGGCCGGGCGGAGGACGCGACGATGTCCGGCCTGCTCGCCGACTGGGATGCGGCGCGGGCGCGGCTGGCGCGGCTTCGCGGCGCCCTGCCGCAGGGCGGCACGCCGCTGGGAGAGGTGCGCCTGCTGGCGCCGCTGCCGCTGCCCGGCACCGTTTTCTGTGCCGGCGCCAACTACGCCGACCACGTGCGGGAGATGGCGCACCTGCGCGGGAAGGAGCCGGACCCCGATCCGCGCAGCCTCGGCCTCAGTTCCTGGCATTTCATCAAGTCCTCCCGCGCCGTCGTCGGACCCGGCGTGACCGTCACCCTCCCGCCGGCGTCGCGGAAGGTGGACTGGGAGGCGGAGCTGGCCGTCGTCATCGGGCGCCGCGCCAGGAACGTGTCGGTGGCCGAGGCGCTCGACGCGGTCGCCGGCTGTACGATCGCGAACGATCTCTCCGCCCGCGACCTCGGCCCTCGCGCGGGCATTTCGGAGGGCTCGCCTTTCAAGTACGACTGGCTGGCGCACAAGAGCTTCGACGGCTCCTGCCCGATGGGTCCCTACATCGTCCCGGCGGAGGCGATCCCGGACCCGCAGGCTCTCCGCATCTCCCTCTCGGTGAACGGCGTCCAGAAGCAGGACTCCAATACGCGGGAGATGATCTTCGGCGTGGCGGAGCAGATCGCCGACCTCTCGAACCGGCTGACCTTGTGGCCCGGCGATGTCGTGCTGACCGGCACCCCGGCCGGGGTGGGCAGCGCGCGCGGCGAGTTCCTCCAGCCGGGCGACGAGGTCCTCGTCGCCATCGAGGGGATCGGCGAGCTGCGCAACCGCATGGCCTCCTGATGGGCCGAGGCGCCTCTCGTCCCTTCCCGATCCGCAGCAAGGGGTTCCGATGATCCGTGTGAGCAAGATCGGCCACGTCGCGCTGACCACCCCCGATCTCGAACGCCAGGTCGAGCACTATGCCGGGCTGATCGGCCTCTCCGTGGTCACGCGGGACGGAGGCACGGCCTTCCTGGCCTGCCCGCAGGACCACCACTCCGTCGTGCTCCGGCGCGGCGAGGCGGCGGGATGCGCGGCGCTGGGCCTGCAGGTGCCGCGCGGGACGGAACTGCGGGACTTCGCGCGCCAGCTCGCGGGGCACGGCGTGGCGACGGAACACCGGTCCGACACGGGCCCCGACCTGCCGGCGGTCGTCACCTTCGATTCTCCCGACGGACAGCGGGTCGAGGTCTACGAGGAGCGCGAGCCCTCCCGGGGCCAGCGGAGCGACGGCGCCATCGTGCCGCTGAAGCTGGGCCACGCCGCATTCCGCGTGACCGACCCCCAGCGCACCGTCGCCTTCCTCAGCGAAGCGCTGGGCTTCCGCGTCTCGGACTGGATGGGGGACTTCTTCGCCTTCCTGCGGTGCGGGCCGGACCATCACAGCGTCAACTTCATCCGCAGCCCGGCGGCGCGCATCCACCACTTGGCGATGGAGCTGCGGGACTGGGCGCACGTGAAGGACGCCTGCGACGCGCTCGGCGCGCGGCGCGTCCCACTGATCTGGGGCCCGGGGCGGCACACGGTAGGGCACAACATCTACACCTACCACCTCGACACCGACTCCCAGATCGTGGAACTCTATACGGAACTGGACCGGATGAGTGACGAGGCCGCCGGCCATTGGGACCCGCGCCCGTGGCATCACGGGATGCTCCTTCGCCCGCGGCGCTGGGAAATGGACCCCTTCTTGTCCAACGCCTGGGGCATCCCGACGCCGCAGGGCTTCCGGGACGCGTGAGGGCGGCCCGCCGATGCCGCTTCCCGCGATCCTCGACAGGGCGACGCTCCCAGACTTCCCGTGTCTTGTCTCCCAGCGGCTCTGGCGCACGAACACGGGCGAGGTGGCGTGCCGCTATTCGGGTCGCCGACCAGGCGACGCGTTGCGCTCGGGGTATGCCGAACCATGAAGTTGAAGTTGCCCCCGTCGGTGATGCTGGCGAAGTCGTCAGGCGTGCGCGCGCTTCGTCTACGGGGACCGCATCGTCGTTGCGGAGGGGCGCGGGCAAGGCCATGCGCGAGGGCTCTACGCCGACCTGAGCGGCCGCGCGCTCGCAACCGGCCACGACCTCCTCATCTGCGAGGTGAACCTGGAACCGCCGAACGCGGCGTAGGACGCCTTCCACGCCGCACTCGGCCTCGCGGAGGTGGGCGTCGCGGCGATCCACGGCCGCGCGAAGACGGTCCGATATCCCGCCAGCTCACTTGCCTCCCGGGAGGCCGCCCGGTGACCGTGTCCGTGCCCAGATCCACAATCTACCACTCGCCTTCTATCTCGGGACGGCGCTGCTGCGGCGCGCCCTCGCCGGCGTGCCGGGCACGAGACTGGTTCGGCGGCCGATCTTCGTGCCCCGCGCGGGCGGCTTGCTGGTTGCCGAGATGCTCGGCGGGCGGGCGAACTGCAACGCCGACTCCTGCGACCGCGAGGGCTGCCACCGTTGGGCAGAGCGGCACGGCATCCCGTTCCGCCCACCGTCGCCCGGGGTTCTCGCCGCGCGCGGCACATTGGGCGCGCTCGCCACGGGCACCAGGAGGATTTGCCTGCGCGGGCCCACTACGCCGCCGATGACGACGAGCGCGACGTTCTGCACGACCGGCATCCGGACGGCGCGGCCGCGCAACCCGGTCGGTTCCCGCCGCCATGCACGCCGATCGATCGCTCTGAGCAAGCCGGTCGTTACGTGGGGCCGGCAGATTCGGGGGGAGCCAAGGTCACATCAGTTCGGCTCGATGCCGGCCTCGCGGATCACGCCGGCCCAGTAAGGGATCTCCCGCGCCAGCCGATCGCGCAACCGGTGACGCGGTCCGCCGACCGGCGTCATACCGAAGGTCGCGAGGTGCGCGCCGATTTCGGGAGTGGCAAGCGCCTCGTCCAGCCGGGCATTCAACGCGTCCAGCAGCGCCGCCGGCGTGCCGGCGGGTGCGGCCAGCCCCTGCCAGTCGGCCACCACGAAGTCGCGCACCCCCGCCTCGGCGAACGTCGGGACATCGGGCGCGTAAGGCAATCGCTCCCGCGACGCGCTCGCGAGGACGACGACGCGGCCGTCGCGGGCCGCATTCACCGCCGTCGGCACGGGAACGAGAATCGCTTCGACGCGGCCGCCAATGAGGTCCGGAATGGCCTCGCCGCTGGAGCGATAGGGAACGTGGATCGCCTCGAACCCTGCGCGCTTGCGGAGGATCTCCATCCCGAGATGAAGTGGCGTACCGACACCTCCACTGGCGTAACGGAGAGTGCCCGTGCGTCGCGCACGTTCCAGAAACTCTGACAGCGTCCGCCCGGCGGCCGGGTGCACGACGAGCGCGAAGCCAACCTCGGCGGCCACGATCAAGGGCTCGAAACTCGTGAGCGGATCGTAGCCGAGGCTGCGGAAGAGGGAGACGTTCGTCGCCATCGCGCTCCCGACGAGGAGAAGCGTCTCTCCGTCCGGGGTCGCCCGCGCGACCGCGAGGTTGCCGATGTTGCCCGAGGCACCGAGCCGGTTCTCGACGACCGCGGGGACCCCGACGCGGCGGGAGAGGATGTCAGTAAGGGTGCGGGCAACGAAATCCGGCGCCGTACCAGGCCCATACGGCGCAACGATCGTGGTTCGCCGTGGAAGTGTCTCGGTCTGGGCGGCCGCCCGCCCTCCCGCGAGGAACGCGACGGTTCCTCCGGACGCGAGGCGCCGGGTCATCGGCATCGGTCCGCCCATCATCCGACCCACCTCTGCCCCCTCTTCGATCTGCGGCGCGACAGGGCTTTCCCGTAGCGCCCTGGATGTTCGTCGGGGTCTCCACCGCACGGGCCCAGAAGGAGATAGCGCGCCGCCGCCGCGTCGGCGTCAAGCCGAAATGCGGCGAGCCGCGACCTCGGCGCCGGCATTCCGCGAGCACGCAACTCGGCGGGCGGTGATGCGCGTCATGCCCCGCGAACGAGGCCCCTCCCCTCGCCACGCGATGGAGCAGCGGACAGGCCGAGGGACCGGTGAACACGCGAAAGCAGCTCCGACGGCAGATGTTGGATCGGGCCAGCTTCGACCTGCTCCTCGCCACCTGATCCATGCGAAACCCGGAAGAACCACGGAACTGGGCCGACTCCCGTTCCGGAAGGCGGTCTAGGCTGGGTCGATTCCGGCTTGGCGGATGACCTCGGCCCAGTAGGGAATGTCACGTGACAGCCGGTCGCGCAGGTTCTGGCGTGGGCCGCCGGACACCGTCAAGCCGAAGGACGCGAGATGTGCGACGATGTCCGGCGAGCGAAACGCTTCGTCCAGGCTTCCGTTCAGCATGTCCAGCAGGGCGGGAGACGTTCCTCTGGGAGCACACAACCCTTGCCAGTCAGTCACCACGAGATCCGGCACTCCCACCTCCGCGAAGGTCGGGATATCCGGAGCGTAGGGTAGCCGCTCCCTGGCGGCGCTCGCGAGGACGACCAGGGTGCCGTCGCGAGCGGCATTCACCGCCGTCGCGACGGGAGCGATCATAGCGTCCACGCGGCCGGTGCTGAGGTCGGGTATCGCCGCGCCACTGGAGCGGTACGGGACGTGCACGGCCTCGAACGCGGCACGCCTGCGGAGAAGTTCCATTCCGAGATGGTGGGCGGTGCCGACGCCGGTGCTTGCGTAACGCATCGACCCCGTCCGACGCGCGCGCTCGAGAAACTCCGAGGCGGTCCGACCGGCCGCCGGATTGACGACGAGGACGAAGCCGAGCTCGGTCGCGTCGAACACGGGCTCGAAGCTTACCAGCGGATCATAGCCGAGATTGCTGAACAAGGAGACGCTCGTCGCGAGCGGACACGCGGCGAGGAGAAGGGTTTCTCCGTCCGGTGCCGCACGGGCGACGGAGAGATTGCCGATGTTGCCGGACGCGCCGAGCCGGTTCATCACCACGGTCGAGATGCCGAGGCGGCGCGACAAGATGTCCGAGAGCGTGCGGGCGACGACGTCCGGCGCCGAACCGGCCCCGTACGGCGTGACGATCGTGATGCGGCGAGGAAGCGTCGCAGCGGGCGCCTGAGCGCGGGCCTGGGCCGTCAGCAGCGCTAAGGACGACCCGGCCAAGACGCGGCGCCGCCTGACCAAGGGGGCATCGATCTCGGCTGCATGTCTCATCATTGTTCCTCCTTGAGCACGATTGCTGCTGTGCCTCGCTCGACGCGACCCGAGGAGATCCGTCCGGTGGGTGCGGCAGAGGCTCACTCGGCGCTGACCAGCGTCCGCCCCGAGGCGCGGGGGAGCGTCTTGCAAGAAGGTTCGGCCCCGGTTTGACGGATGGTCGTCATGTCCTCAAGCCCAGATTGCCTGGAACAGGGCTTCGATATCGTCCACCGTGGCGATAGCCGGGTTGTTGCTCGCGGTGCCGGATCGCGGTGCCGCCCTGGCCATGGCAGGGATCGCGGCATCATAGGCCGCCCGGTCCACGCCCCGGCCCGACAACGTCGGGAAAGCCAGCGTCTCGATCAGCCGATCCAGCCACGACGAGAAGGCCGATGCGGCCACCGCGTCGTCCGAATCGGCACAAATGCAGAGGAGTCGTGAAACCCGAGCATACGGACCGGGAACCCTACCGACGGAAAAGCGGGTCACCGCGGGAAGCAAACGCCCGATGGTGAAGCCGTGGGTGAGGTGAAAGATGCCGCCGAGCGGCACGCTCATCGCGTGCGACAATCCCAGGCCCGAGTTGGTAAACGACGTGCCTGCCAAGAACGAGCCGAGCATCATGTCCGCTCGCGCCTGCTCGTCCGAAGGATTGTCCGCGAGGACTGGCAAAGCCCGAGCGATGAGGGGAAGTGCCCTACCGGCATAAAGGTCCGAGATGACATTCGCACCACGCCCGACGTAAGCCTCCAGGGCGTGGGTGAAGGCATCGATGCCGGTTTCGGCGGTGACCCGGGCGGGGACTGAGAGCGTCAGCGTGTAATCAACGACGGCAGCGACCGGCATGAAGGCTTCGCCGACGCAGACCATCTTATCGCCCGTCTCGCTATCGGTAATCAGGCAAGCCTGCGTGGCTTCCGAGCCGGTGCCCGCCGTGGTCGGTATAGCGACCATAGGCAGGCCTGCCCGCATCACGCGGTGCGGCGCGCGCAGGTCGTTCAGCCTCACGTCATGGACGGACAGCAGGGCAACCGCCTTCGCGGTGTCGATCGCGCTGCCACCCCCCATCCCGATAATCACGTCGGCGAAGCACGCCTTGGCGAGGCGCACGGCCTCCTCTGCCGACCCGGTCGTGGGATCGGGCACGACGCCGAAGAAGGCGTTGTCGCCACCCGCCGCTCCCACCGCCGCACGGATCCGCGCGAGCACCTCGGTATCCCGAAAATGCGGATCAACGACGAAGAACGGCCGGGTCTTACCCAAGAGGCTCAGAAGCTCGGGAAGCTGCAACACCGCGTTCGGGCCGATGCGCACGAGGGACGGCGCGTTGAAGGCGATCATCTCAGGCCTTTCACGGACAAGGCATCGTGGGAACCAGCCGATTGCCCGGTGCTGATGAGCGAGGCTGGTGGTGAATGCCGAATCGTAGAAGAACTTGCTGACATCTGGCCGGTGGTCGCTTCGACCTCGCCGGCCACGTTCGCCGCGCGGTCTGCATCATCAAACCTGACGATGGCCATTCCCCCCCGGCCAAGCTCTGGTGCTGAGGGAGAAGGCATCCGTCGAGCTGTCCGAGGCCGCGGGGTTCCCCTCGCCGGCGCTCGACAACCCGCGCTCACGCCGGACGGAACTTTCGACCCGTTCACCCAGATCGTCGCTGATCTCCATCCGTGCATTATCGTATCCTTGCATTCAAACAACAGGCATGCGTGCCAAGGATCGCTCCGCGCCGAAATGCTTCGTTCTGCAAGGCAAGCAGGCGCAGCCTCGGCAGAGACGCGGAATACAATCAGAACATCCGTGGCGCCTGTTCCGCGGCCTCCCTAACGGTGAGGGTCATGTCGCCGACCCGCTCGATCGCGATGCGCACCGTGTCGGCGGGCTTGAGCGGGCCGACGCCCTCCGGCGTGCCCGACGCGATAATGTCCCCGGGCCGCAGTGTCATGACGGAGGAGACCAACTCGATGAGCCCGGCAACGTCGACCGTCATGTCCCGCGTGTTCGCGTCCTGTCGAAGCTCGCCGTTGACCCACAGCCGATTGCTCAGGCTTTGCGGGTCGGGAATCTCGTCCGCGGTTACGATCCAGGGACCAAAGGGCGTGAAGGTGTCGAAGGACTTGCGCGTGACCCGCTCCTCGGCGGGACGTCCGGGTTCCAGGCGCATGCTCACATCGATCAGGCAGGCGTAACCGAACACGTGGGCGAGGGCGTCCTGCCGCCGGACGTTCCGTGCGGTCCGCCCGACGACGACCGCAAGCTCGGATTCGTGGTCGAAACGGCGGGTCGAGCCGCGCGGCAGCTCGATCCCGCGGTCAGGGCCGGCGATGGACGACGTGGATTTCAGGAAGAACCCGATCTCGTTAGGGGACTGACCGGCCTTGACGACGCCGCGCTCCCCGAGCTCGCCGACGTGCTTCCGGTAGTTTGCTGGTGCGGCGACGATGTTGCCAGTGAAGGGCATTGGCGCGCGCAGCGTCACGGAGGCGATTGGCCGGGGCGTCGCGCTGCGGCGGGCCTCTATCAGCTTCGGTGCCACACGGTCCCAGTCGGCGATCAGCCGCGTCATGTAAACGGGCGGCCAAGCGTCCGAGACGCCGGGGACGGCCTCGGTGACGTCGTAGAGGTCGTCGCCCTCCACCAGACCGACCCGATGATCGTTGAACACCGCAAGCTTCATGACGCTTCCTCGCTGCGACCCGGCCGGCGACGGGACGTGCCACCGGCGATCACGAAGCCATTTACAACGATCTGGCGAGATGGCTACGATGATTTCGCGCAGCAGGTGGGATATTCGTTCTGCGAGATTGCAATTGTGGTCTGCGCGCCGGGTCTGCGCGCTCGGCCCGAAAGGAGAAACCGGGATGAGCACGCCATCCGCCGCGGATCTGCTGAGGGCGGGATCGTTGGATTCGCTTTACCCGCAACTCGATCGCCTCGGCGTCGGGCCCGGCTGGAACAAGCCGACCCCTTCGCTCTGGAAGGCGCCGCGGCCGGGCTTCGTACCGGCGCATTGGGACTACGAGCGAGCGAACGCGGCCCTCCGCTCTGCCGGCGACCTGATCAGCACCGAGCTCGCCGAGCGGCGCAACCTGATCCTGTTCAATCCCGCGCCCGGCAACACCTACGCGACGGTGCGGACGATTGTCGCCGCCTACCAGATGATCATGCCGGGCGAGTGGGCGCGCGAGCACCGGCACACGCCGAATGCGTTGCGCCTGGTACTCGACGCAGAGCCCGGGACCTACACGGTAGTGGATGGCGAGCGGGTGGCGATGATGCCCGGCGACGTGCTGCTGACACCCAACTGGTCCTCGCACGGGCACGGCAACGACGGCCCGATGCCGGCTTTCTGGCTCGACTTCCTCGACGTGCCCTTGGTCCAGCTTCTGGAGCCCATGTTCTTTGATCCCGAACTCGACGACGAGACGCGGCACGCCGCCTTCGAGTCCGCGCCGGCGCGGCGGCGGCCGTCACGCCTCGTTTTCCCCATCGCCGAGACGCGGCAGCGCCTCCTCGACTCCACGGACGCCCCCGACGGGACCTATGGGCTGCAGGTCGAGCTCGGCTCACCGGCGCTCGACACGATCGGGCTGCACATGATGGCGCTGCGGCCTGGACTTCGCACGGCCAGCTGCCAGACCACGGCCAACAACATCTACGCCGTTGTGCAGGGTATGGGCACCACCACGGTGGACGGCGAGCGCTTCGCGTGGCGGCGTGGCGATGTGGTGGCGGCACCGGCTTGGCGGCCGCATTTCCACGAGGCGCAGGAGGACGCGATCCTGTTCCGCGTGACGGACGAGCCTGTCCTGCGCGGCCTCGGCTTCCTGAGAACCGCCGCCGCGGGCTGAACGACCGACGCGTGGAGAGCATGTGTAGAGCATAGTGGATATGCGCGCGATGGCAGGACGGCGCGAAGCGCCTCGATCTGATCCGGCGCCGCCGCCGTGCGGACGCACAGGATGATTCCGGAGGAGCCGATGCTTTCACGCCGAGTGCTGGGGCACGGTGCGCTGGCCGCGCTCACGCTCGCTCCTGCCCGCGCTGGTGCGCAGCAGTTTCCGGACCGTCCGTTACGACTTGTCGTGACGAACTCCGCGGGTGCCACCAACGACATCGTCGCCCGGCTCGTCGCGGCGCGCATGGGGGAGGCGCTCGGCCAGCCCGTCGTCGTGGAGAACCGCGCTGGCGGTGCCGGCATCATCGCCGTGCAGTTCGTGAAAGACGCACTGCCGGACGGCTACACATTGCTGCTCGCCAACACCTCGGTAATGGCCATCAACGTCAGCCTGTTCCGGCAGCTTCCCTATGATCCGCTACGCGACTTCGCTCCAGTGACGGTGCTCGCGACGTCGCCCAGCGTGCTGATCGTGAACCGTAACCTGCCCGTGACCGACATGATGGGGCTCGTGCGCTTCCTGAAGGCGCGCTCCACGCCCTTCGCCTTCGGGTCGGCCGGCAACGGAACGCCGATGCACCTCTCGGGCGAGCTGTTCCGCGAGCAGGCCGGCGTCGACATCACTCATGTGCCCTACCGTGGCTCGGCGCCGGCGCTGACCGATCTCTTGGCCGGGCGAGTGCAACTCATGTTCGACAACGTTCCCGCCGTGCTCGCGCATATCCGCTCTGGTGAGGTGCGTGCGCTCGCCACCACAGGTTCCGAGCGCTTGCCGCTCCTGCCCGACGTGCCCACCATGGCGGAAGCCGGCTTCCGTGGTGCCGAATCCACCTCATGGTTCGGCCTTTCGGCCTCGCGCGGTACGCCCGATCCCGTGATAGCGCGGCTGAACGCGGCAGCGATCGAGGCGATGGGCGATCCGATGCTGCGCTCGCGTCTCGCGGCCTTGGCCGTCACGCCCTGGGGCAGCACGCCGGCGGAGATGCAAGCGCATGTCCGCCGGGAGATTGAGAAGTGGCGGCCGATCGTCGCCGCGTCCGGCGCGTCGGTCGACTGAGCGGGGCCGGATGTCTTTTCGATTAAGAGCCGGGACCAGCGCGTGGCCGACCTCGGCGCGCCTGCATTCCCCGGAGGAAGCGGGAAGTCATCATCGTGCCAAGACGGCGGGACGGGAACATGTCGGATTTGAAGGAGGCGCGCGGGCTGCTGCGACGCACGAGGGCCGGAGCGACAGCTTCGCCGCACGGTGGCAGGCAGGATGGGCACTCTGGCGACGCGGCCGATCGTCAGTTCATCGCCGCGCTCGGCCGGGGACTGGCGGTCTTGCGATGCTTCTCCGACACGCGGACGGACCTTGGCGTGGCCGAGATCGTGCGGCTCACGGGCATGCCCCAGCCTACGGTCTGGCGTCTCTGCGGCACGCTGGTCGAGGCCGGCTATCTCCTCCGGATGCGCGGCGGCGGTCGGCTGCGCCCGGCGGCTCCTGTGGCCGGGCTGGCCGCGGCCGCGCTGGGCAACCAGCCGATCTTGGACCTGCTCAGACCTCACCTCCGTGCCCTGGAGGCCCGCTTCGAAGGAGCCGTGTCCCTTGCCGGGCGCGACGGGATGGCGATGATCTTTCTCGCCCGCCATCAGGGCCGTGCTTTCGTCACCGACGAGCGGGTCGGCACGCGGGTGCCCCTCGGCCGCTCTTCCCTCGGCTGGGCTTGGCTCGCCGCGCAGCCGGGGGATCAGTGGGCTGCGCTGGCGGCGGCGCTCGCGGCGGCGGATCCGGACTGGCCCACCCTCGAGACGGCCTTCACGGCCGCGTGCGGGCACTACGCGCGCACCGGCTACATCGTTACCTGCGGAACGCTGGATTCGCGAATCAACGCTGCGGCGGTGCCGCTGCGCCTACCCGGCCGAGACGAGATCCTGGCCCTGAGCTGCGGCGGCCTTTCCACCGTGTTCACCGAGGATCGCTTCGAGGCGGTCGGCACGGCGCTGGTGGTCCTGGTTCGCGACCTCGGCCTCGCCCTCCCCGGACCGCACCCGCCTTCTTCCTGCTGATCCCGCTTCGGGAATGCCGCCCGTGACCATGCAGATCCCCGTCCTCATCGTCGGAGCCGGGCCGGTCGGGCAAGCTCTCGCGGGCGAGCTCGCCTGGCGCGGCATCCGCAGCCTGCTGGTGGAGCGGACGGACGGTGCCATCACGCAGCCCAAGATGGACCTTATCGGGCCGCGAACGATGGAGTTCTGCCGTCGCTGGGGCATTGCCGCCGAGGTGGAGCAGTGCGCCTACAACCCCGACCTGCCACAGGACAATGTCTGGCTAGAGAACTTCGCCGGCTACGAGTTCGGCCGCGAGCCGTTTCCCAGCCCGCGCGAGTCCGTGCCGCCGTCGCAGAGCCCGCAGAAGCGAGAGCGATGTCCGCAGGACATGTTCGATCCCATTCTGCGGCGGTGGGTCGCGACCCTGCCAGAGGCCGCGGTGCGCTATCGCACCGAGATGACAGGCTTCTCCGTGCGTGAGGAGGGCGTGGTCGCCATGCTGCGGAACCACGCCACGGGCGCCGAAGAAAGGGTGGAGGCCGCCTACCTGGCCGGCACCGACGGCGGTGCGAGCGCGGTGCGCCACGCCCTCCGCATCGGCATGACGGGCCGGCCGGTGCTGACCTACACCACGAACGCGATCATCCGCTGCCCCGGCTTCTGGAACCTGCACGACAAGGCCAAGGGCTATCGATTCATCTTCATCGGCCTGGAAGGCACTTGGGCGACCCTCGTCGCGATCGATGGCTACGACCGCTTCCGCTTCTCGGTCGTCGGCGACGACACGCGGCGGACGCTTGGCGAGGCGGAGGTGCGGCAACTCCTCCTGCGCGCCATGGGCAGGCCCTTCGATTTCGAGGTCCTTTCCATCGTGCCCTGGGTCCGCAGGGAGCTCGTCGCCGACAGCTACGGCGGTGGCCGCGTCTTCCTGGCCGGCGACGCCGCGCACCTGAACTCGCCGACCGGCGCCTTCGGCATGAATACGGGCATGCAGGATGCGGTGGACCTCGGTTGGAAGTTGGCGGCAGTGCTGGAAGGATGGGGCGGGCCGGCGCTGCTCGGATCCTATGAGGCGGAGCGCCGGCCCGTGGCGATCCGCAACGTGGCGGAGGCGAGCGAGAACCTGCGGCGGATGATTGAGCCCCGCCGCCACCTGTCCCCTCTGGTCTTCGCGGCTGGGCCGGAGGGCGACGCTGCGCGCGCCGCCTTCGGAAGTGCCTACACAGCCGCGATGAAGCGCGAGTGGTTCACGCTGCACATCCACCTCGGCTACCGCTACGACGCCTCGCCGGTAATCTGGCCGGACGGCACCCCGGCGGTGGAGGATCCGCCCATGGCCTACACTCAGATCGCACGACCTGGCTCGCGCGCGCCGCACGTCTGGCTCACCCCTGGTCGTTCGACCCTGGACCTGTTCGGGCGCGGGTTCGTGCTGCTGCGCTTTGATCCGACGGTGAAAGTGGATGGGTTGACCGAGGCTGCCCGACGGCGCGCCCTGCCCTTGCAGATCATTGATCTCGACGATCCAGAAGCGGCGGGTCTCTACGCCCGGCGGTTGGTTCTGGTCCGGCCGGACGGGTTTGTGGCTTGGCGGGCCGACGAGGCGCCGTCCGATCCGGTGGCCTTGGTGGACCACGTCCGCGGAGCGGGACCCATGCCGGGCATTCCAGCGGCAGCTTCGAGCCCCGCCAAGTAGTCCAGGCTAGCCCGGCGCAACGCCAGCAGCGCCATGCCTATATCACCCCGGATCGCGGCCGCCATGGACGCGGCATGGCCGCCGCAGGTCAGCGTGTAGATCGGGGCAGTGTCATGGAGGCGAATCGGCACCGAGACCGCGACGAGCGCCGGGTGTGGGAGCCCTTTCGTGACCATGTAACCTCGTGCTTCGAGTTCCGCTTTGACAACGCCGAAACCGGCAGGAAGCCGGGGCCGTGCCGATCGGGGCGCGAGCGCTTTGCTGCGTTCTCCTTGGCTCATGCTCGCGAGGCAGCCCCAGCCAGTTGGCGATTCGACCAAAGGAACTCGACGGCCGAGCTGAAACTCAGCGAAGGTGATTCGGCCGCTGATCATCTGAAGGTAGGTGACTTCGGTGCCCATCGCTTGACCCAGTATCGCGGTGCAGCCGAATCGGTCCGCGAGATCCTGGAGGTGTGGCAAAACCGTCTCGCTGAACGGACGGTTCGAAATAGCGGCAAAACCGAGCCCCAGCGCCGGAAGTCCGATCGAGAGGCTCTCGTCCGAGTGGCGCACGAGGTAACCGAGCTTTCGAAGGGTGTAGCAGTAACGCCAGACAGTCGGGGCGGAGAGGCCGGTGGCCGCCGCGATCTGGGTGAGACTCAGCCGCGCGGTGTCCTGGCCGAAGCAGCCCAAAATACTCAGGCCACGGCGAAGTGAATTCACGGATGCGCCCTGAGCGCCTCCGGCATTCGTCCGAGCCATCACCGGAAGACTGCTGCCCGTGAGAGTTCCCATGCCGGCCGAGGTGGAGCGGATGGTTCGGTCATCAACGCCACCAGTACCAGCATCACTGTTTAGCGCCACTGCCCTGTTGCGCAGGGTGATCGCATAGGGATTTCCGAGCGGCCGTTGCGGCGCGACGACCATTTGAAACGGCTGTCCCAAGCGGTTTGCGCCGCCTGATGCTCATCGCCGCTCTCAAACCGCTTGAGAGCAGGCCATGTGCGATTGCCCTGCCCTGTTGTACACGGGCGAACCTTGCGGGAGTCCGCTTACTTCACCCCGCCGTAGTGGTTCGGACCGCCGGCGTTTTGACGCCCGACAGGCGGTAGCGCGACGACGGTAATTTCGATGGCGCACGATCGTCCACCGATGCGATAAGAAGCGGTGATGCAGCCGCGGTGGTGTGGCAGTCCCAGACCGGCAAGGATGAGACGAACATGCGGCGTATCGTGACGATCGCACGCCGGCGTGTGGGTTTCGCAGCCTTCGCCGCGATGGCGAGCGGTCTCCTACCTGCCGACACCGCCAAGGCGCAAGGCGCGGAGTCCTGGCCCACCGGGCCGGTCCGCATCGTCGTTCCGTATGTCGCGGGCGGCGCCACCGACTCCTCCATCCGCCTCATCGCCGACGGCATTGCCGTCCGCCTTGGGCAGCCTGTCATCGTCGATAACCGCTCCGGCGGCGCCGGCACCATCGGCGCCGGGATCGTGGCAGCGGCACGGCCGGACGGCTCCACCTTCCTCCTCAATACCTCCGTCCACCTCATCAACACGGCGTTGATGACGCGGCTATCCTTCGACTATCGCACTGCCTTCGTCCCAGTCACCCAGGTCACTCGGCTGCTCATGGTGGTCGCGATCCGGTCGAGCCTTCCCACCCGAACGTTCGGCGAGTTCACGGCGATGGCGCGTGCCCGTCCCGGCTCCATCTCTTGCGGCACCGCGGGCAACACCTCTTCCGGTCGCCTCACAGCGGAACTGCTCGCGAGCCGGGGCGGCGGCACCGTGATGAACGTTCCATTCCGCGGCGGCGCGGACGTGGTCCGGGACCTCGCCTCGGGCGCGCTGGACTGCGCGATCACCACCGTTTCCTCCGTGACGCCAGTGGTGGAGAGCGGCCGGGCGCGCATCCTGGCCCTCAGCAACGCAGAGCGCAGCGCGCTTCTTCCGGGCGTGCCAACGATCGCGGAGAGCGGGTTTCCCGGCTTCGACATGGGAGAATGGGTCGGTCTCTGGGCCCCAACCGGGACGCCACCAGCGATCCGGGAACGGATGAGCGAGGCCATAGCGGCCGCGCTCCGCGCCCCGGGGGTGGCGGAGAAGTTGGCGGCCATCGGGGCCGAGCCGGTCGGCAGCACGACCGCCGAGTTCGGCACCTACCTTGATCGCGTCGGGCCGGAGGTCGCCCGGTTGGTCCGCGACGCCGGCATCACGACGGAGTAGGCGGCGACGGAAGCGGGCAGACGACACGGCCATCGTGTCCCGCCCGACTCCTGTGGTCAGGATACGGGCACGAAGAGTTCGTCGGGCGTGAGCTTACGGCGCGTGATCGCCTGCTGGTGAAGGTAGGTCAGCAGCCGTTCGAGTGTGACGCGGTTCGCTTCGAGCCCGTAGGGATAGGGGTCGCCACCGAAGTAGTCATCGATCTCGTCCACGGCTTCAGGCAACCAGGGCACCATGTTCTGATGCGCTCCGAGGTACTTCAGCCTTGTCAGTGCTAGGTCCTTCGCCTTGCAGCAGGCCTCGTACAGGCTTCTCGCCAGGAACGGGTGCCGCTCATGTACGTCCTTGCGGATCACCAGCAGGTGCATGATCGGGAAGATCCCGGTGGTGCGGAGATACGCCTGCTCCACGCGCTTGAAATCGGGGAAGAGGCGACGGACGTGATCGCTCGTCCGGATCGAGGCGGGCAGGTCAGTGCCGATGATGGCGTCGAGTTCGTTGTCCGCGATGAGGTCGCTCAGCGTCCGGCCACTGACGTTCTGCTCGATCTGCACCGGCCGCCCGAGCGGCTGGATGACCGGGTCGCCGTGCTTGCCGCTCCCGTTGATGGCGCCTTGCATCCAGCGGACGTCGTCGAAATTCACGCCGTGGTGTTCCGCGAGGATGCCCCGGATCCAGACCGCCGCCGTCATGCCGTAGAGCGGTACGCCGATCCGCTTGCCGGCCAAGTCCCGCGGCGCCTCGATGCCGGATCGCGTGTTGACGGCGATCATCCCATGCCGGAAGGCGCGGGACGGGAAGACGGGGACCGCGACGAAGGGAGTTTCGCCTGCGGAGAATCCGGCCGCGACCTCGGAGAACGACATCTCCGCCACGTCGAACGCCTGTCGGCTTGCCATGCGGTCGAAGATGGGGCGCGGTGAGAAAAACGCCTCAAAACGAAGGTCCACGCCGTCCGGCTTCACCTCGCCGGTATAGAGAGGGAGCACTCGATCGTAGAGACTCGATGCGAATGTGACCGTGACGTCGGACATCGGGAGGGTTCCTAAGGGATGCTCGGTCCCAGGATACAGTCAGGCGGATATGATCGCGACGTTGGCCAGATTCTGAAGGGGTTGCAGCGGCGGAGTGACGAAGCGGGCGTGATCGCCAGGCTGGTGGCATTCCTGCCAAGAGACACCGCCATGCGGCATCGCGTCGAGCGCATCGGCCATCTCCGTCAGGTTTCCCATGGGCATCGACACCTGTATCGCGCGCCCGAACCAGAGCGGCGAGCCGATCTCGCGTGCGAAAGCCTCCGTGCGCTCGCCCAGCCCGTCTCATAGGCGATTCAACAAGGCGGACCGGGCGGCGGGGCCCGTGGCCTCCCAGCCCGGCAGGGCAGCGCGAACGGCCCGATCCACATCCCTCGCATCGACGGCCATGACCTCGGCGAAGGCTTCTTCCGTCGTCGGGTCATGGAGGGTCAGCGGGCGGCGGCCGGGGAGCGGGATGTCGTCCTCGACGTTCAGGAGGTCGTGCGACACCTCGATCGCGACGGGCTTCGGTGGCCCCTACGCCATCGCCTCGACGGCGCCCCAGACGAGGCCCGGGAGCGCCCCTCAGTTGGCCGCCCGGCCCTGCCAATTGGTGACCTTCGACAGGATGTCCGTCTGGTCGCGAACCTCGTGGAGCAGGCCCAGCCCTTTGCCGACCAAGGACGAGAGGATGTCGTCGGCGATGCAGAGGACCCGCGAGCTGCACGCATACGCCGTCGAGAGCCCCGCCATCGCGTTCAGCACCCCGGGGCCGGGCACGACCATGCAGGTGCCGACACGTCCCGTCGATCGGGCATAGCCGTCGGCCATGTAGGACGTCGCCTGCTCGTGCCGGGAGACCAGGGTGCGGATCTCGCCGGCGCACTGGCGCAGCCCGTCGACCGCTCAATTCAGTTGGATACCGGGAATGAGGAAGATGTCCGTGACGCCCTCCCGCGCGAGCTGGCAGGCGAAGGCCGCTCCTCCGGTCTGTCTCATCAGCGGGTCCCTCCCAACTGAGCGAGCTTGGCAAGCTGAAGAAGGAGAGTAGGCGCTGTCAAACCAAATTTGATACTGTGCAACAGCCCGCCTGGCCGTTTGGGGCGACGAGCTGCCAGCGCCAGAACGAGATTCCACGGGGGACGAGCAGGATGCCTGGTCGGACTGGGCGAGAGCCAGGGAGGGAACAACGCCATATCCAGTCGATCGAGGTCGGCTTCCGGCTGATCACCGTGTTGGAGGCCGCCAAGGCGAAGCTGCCGTTGAAGGTCGTCGCCGAACGCGCAGGCATGCCGGCGAGCAAGGCCCACCTCTACATGGTGAGCTTCACCCGCCTCGGCCTCGTCATGCAGGATCCCGTCAGCATGCGCTACGGCCTGGGCCCCTACGCCGTACAACTCGGCCTCGCCGGGATGCGGCAACTCGACGTGCTCGACGTCGCCCGGGGGCCGGCAGAGGCGCTGCAGCAACGGTGCGGCCTGTCCGCGTTCCTGTCCGTGTGGGGGAACATGGGACCCACCATCGTCACGCGGTTCGATGGGGATCTGGAAGTTCCCCTCCTGATCCGCGTGGGCCACGTGTTGCCCCTTCTCACCTCCGCGACGGGGCGGGTGTTCCTCGCATCGCTGCCCCGCCCGGGGCTCGAGGAGGTTCTCCTGCGGTTGGGAGGAGACGTAGGGACGCTTCCTGCCTCCATCGAGGCTGCGGCGGCCGAACTGAGCGCCGATGGGGTAACCCGTTCGGACAGCCGCGTCTTCGACGGCTTCGCCGCCCTCTCCTCGCCCATCCGGGACAACGCCGGCACGGTCGCCGCGACGATAACGCTCCTCGGGCTGAGGTCACGCGTCGATCTCGATGCCGAGGGGGCGCTGGCGGTCGATCTCCGGGGGACCTGTGCGGCCGTCGGTCGGAGTCTCGGCCACGGGACCGGCGAGGGCGGTCCCCTCGATCCCCGCCCGGCGGAGGACGAGGGCGGGAAGCGCGCACGCCGGCCGGGGCGGACAACGGGAGCGGTGCCGAGGATCGCTCGACGGAGCCGGGCCGGAGCAGCCGAGGGCTGAGCGACGGCGACCGGACGTCAGTCCGCCGTGACCCGGGAACTCGTGACGATGGACCGGTACACCTCCGCCTCGCGCGCGATGCGCCGCGCCATGTCGTCGGGGCTTCCCCCGACGCCCGTGGCGCCGAGCCTCGCGAGAAGCGCCTGGGCTTCGGGCCGCCGGAGCGCGACGCCGATCTCGCGGCTGAGGATCGCGACGACCGCGGGCGGGGTCGCGGCCGGTGCCGCGAAGCCCGTCCAGGCCCTGAGGGCAAGGGCGGGGTAGCCGAGTTCGGCCGCCGTCGGCACCGTCGGCAGGAGGGACGACCGCTCGCCCCCCGTGCTCATCAGCGGCACGACGCGGCCGCTCTCCGCATGCGCGGCGACGTTGGCGATGGCTTCGAAGAACACGTCCACCTGCCCGCCGATGAGATCGTTCATCGCCGGAGCGCCGCCGCGGTACGGAACGTGGATCAGTTCGACCCCCGTGACGCCCGCGAGCATCTGACCGAGCACGTGCGGGAACGTGCCGTTGCCGGCGGAAGCGAAGGTCACGGTCCCCGGCGACCGGCGCGCCGCCGCGACGAGGTCGGCAGCCGACCTGAACCCCGTCCTCGGGTTCGTGCACAGGATCATCGGCCCCTCCGAGGCGACGGTGACCGGCGCGAACGAGGCGACCGGGTCATAGCCCGGCGAGCGATAAACGAATGGAGCGATCACGTAGGTGCTCGTGGTCCCGAAGAGGAGCGTGTGCCCGTCGGCCGCCGCCCCGGCGACGAAGGCGGCCCCGATCGTGCTGCCGGCGCCGCTCCGGTTCTCGATGACGAAGGGTTGGCCGAGGGTTTGCTGCAGGTGCTGCGCGATGACCCTGGCAATGGGGTCCGACTGCCCGCCGGGTGCGAAGGGACTGATGATGGTGACGGGCCGGGTGGGATAGGCGGCCTGGCCCTTGGCCACGTGCGCGCCGAGAACGGTCGCGGCCAACCCCAGGCCCACGTCGCGCCTTCCTGCCATCATCATTGCTCGCCTCCTCCGGTGACCGTGTTGTTCTTCGGGGTGCTGCACACCCCGTGCGGTGGCGGTGTTCCTGCGCCGCCTCACCCGGACCGGCGGCAGCGAGGACCTGGCAGCGCGGTTGCGCCGCGGACGCGCCCCTGCGACGCCGGCCCGGCGGTTCCCGGGCAGGATCGCCGGGTCGGAGTAGCCGGGGGCGTCCCCGCCTCTCGCGTGGCGGCACCATCGGGCATCAAGTGTGTCCAAGGCCGTGACGTGTCACCAAGTTGGCTCGATCGCTCGGTGATGGCAAGGGCATTCAGCATTGCCGAACGAGATTGACTTATGCTGAAAGAGTTGGCCGCCACCACGGCCGTACGAAGGAGGGAAGATGGCAGGAACGATGCAATCCACGCGCGTCGTGATCGCAGGGGCCGGGCTCGGTGGCCTCACCGCTGCCCTCGCCCTCCTGCGAAGGGGATTCGACGTCGAGGTCTATGAGCAGGCTCCCGAACTCCAGGAGGTGGGCGCGGGAGTCCAGATCAGCGCGAACGCATCGCGCGTCCTCTACGCCCTCGGCCTCGGGGATGCCCTGGCGGAAACGTCTTGCGAGGCGAGCGGGAAGGAGATCCGGCTCTGGAGTTCGGGTCAGGCCTGGAAGCTGTTCGACCTCGGAGCCGAGTCGGTGTCCCGCTACGGCTATCCCTACTTCACCATGTTTCGGCCGGATCTCCACGCCGCGCTCCTCGACGCCGTCCGGCGCGAGAAGCCCGACGCCGTCCGGCTCGGGGCGAGGGTGGTCGGGCACGCGCAGACCGCCGATGGTGCGACGCTGCATCTCGAGGACGGCCGCAAGGTGGAAGGCGACGTGCTTGTCGGCGCCGACGGCATCCATTCGCGCATCCGCCAGGAACTCTTCGGCAAGCACGAGGCCATCTTCACCGGCATGATCGCGTGGCGCGGCGTCATCCCGATGGAGCGCTTGCCCATCCACATGCGCCGTAACGTCGCCACCAACTGGATCGGGCCGGGCCGTCACGTCATCCACTATCCCTTGCGACGCGGGGAGTTGATGAACTTCGTCGGCATCGTCGAGCGTGACGACTGGCAGGTGGAGTCGTGGACGGAGCGCGGCACGACGGAGGAACTCTCGGCCGACTTCGTGGGTTGGCACGGCGATGTGCAGGCCATGATCCAGGAGATCGGCACGCCCTACAAATGGGCGCTGAAGCTGCATCCGCCGCTTTCACGATGGTCCGAGGGAAGGGTGACGCTGCTCGGGGACGCCTGTCACCCCACCCTCCCGATGATGGCGCAGGGTGCCGCACAAGCCATCGAGGATGGTCTCGTCCTCGCCCGCGCGCTGGAGGACGGCGGGGCCGACATCCCGGCCGCCCTGCGACGGTATGAGGCCGCCCGTCTCGAGCGTGCGAACCGCATGGTGTTGGCCTCCTCGGAGAACGCCGCACGCTTCCACAATCCGGCACTCGCCGAGCTTGAGGGCGCGCAGGCCTATGTCGAACGCGAGTGGGCGGAGGATCGGGTGCGGGACCGCTACGACTGGCTGTTCCGCTATCAGGCCGAAGCCGTGCCGTTCTGAGGGGCGACCGGAGTCGTGCGAGCCCGAGCGGCGGCTCACCAAGCCGCCGCGACGGGCAGGTCACGCGTGTCCACCGAAGCGGTCCCGAGAACCGTCATTTAGCAACCGAGGAACGATTCCCGATGATTCGGTTCTGTCAGGGCTCTCACCAGGGGGGGAGCCGTGTAGGCGGGCATAGGGGCTGCGGGTAGGCTCCGGGGGAGCAAGGCGGCTCGGGAGCCCGGGATGGACTGCGTCGACTGCGGCTCAAGGGCCACCTCGGAGCGGCGGGACCGCACGGCGCAGGGCTACCGGCGCTTTCGACTGCCGCGATTGCGGCCGGGGGTTCAACGAGCGCAGTGGTGGCGCACTGAACCGAACGGGGTATCCGAGCGACGTGATCGCGCTGGTGGTGCTTTGGCGGCTGCGCTACCGGCTGACCCTGCGCGACCTGGCCGAGATGCTCCTCGTCCGCGGCTTTGTCTTCAGCCATGAGGCCGTCCGGGACTGGGAGGCGAGGCTCACGCCCGTGCTGGCGGACGAACTTCGGCGTCGCCGTCACGGTAAGGGCGGAGCTGGCCGGCGCTCCTGGCACGTGGACGAAACATACCTGCGGGTCCGTGGGCGCTGGTGTTCTCCCTACCGCGCTAGCGACCGCAAAGGCGACCTGGTCGATACCATGTTGAGTGAGCACCGGGACATGGCGGCAGCGAAGGCGTTCTTCCGTTCCGCCAAGTCGGTCACTGGCATGACGCCCGATCGCGTCACCACCGACGGGCACCGACCCTACCCACGCGCGATCCGCTCGACACTGGGTCGGGGCGTGCAGCACCGGACCAGCCGGTTCAAGAACAACAGCCTGGAGCAAGATTATCGGGGCATCAAAGGCCGGATTCGATGTATGCGCGGCTTCGATGTATGCGCGGCTTCGGGGCTTTCGAGGCGGCCGCGAGGTTCTGCCGAGGCTACGATGAGCTACGCAACCATCTCCGTCCCAGCCCCCGTCACGGCCAGCACGTTCCCACCAGCCGCCGACGTCTCGTCCACCTCCGTCGCGCGACCGCGGCACTCGCCATTCTGCAAGCCGCGTAGGCCGGACTGGCGCACCATGCGCGCCCCGTGCCCGCCTTGGCGCGAGCGCTTACAGAACCCCCCTGCTTGTCGGTGGACACTCGGTAGTAGACGACGAAGCGGGTTACGGGGGCTGCGCGGGTCCGGGCTGTGTCGTCAAGGCCACTATCATCCCCCTCCCCGGCCCGTTTTACAATCTCAAAGGACCGGACCCTGTTGGCGAAGTCGGCAGCCCTGGTGTCACTCTCCGAAGGCGGCTGCAACAAATTGCTAAAGTGGGCCTCAGTGCCAGGTCGTCACACGCGGCGGAATGTGCCGGGGTAGTCTAGGACCAAGCCATCCGTGTCCACCGGCAGCTCGCCGACATAGCCCCGGAACAGCCCCTCGTAGCGGTAAAGCCGTCCTGCTTCGAGGCAGGTGTAGCGTTGCCGGACCGGCTCCGGTGCGAGCGCGGGCACCGCGACGTAGGCGACCAAGATCTCGCGCGCCTCGCCCAACGCAAGGCCGAGCCTGCGAATGGGCAGGGTGTTGGTGAAGGGCGTCGCTGAAATGTCGATATCCATGCATCCCTGCAGCGCCTCAACAGGACATCCCTTGCTGTCCTGCCAATTGCCCTCACCGTCGCTGCGCAGATGCAGGTGGCGGTCCTCGCCGGCGAGGGACAGCACGGCTTCCCGCACGCGCCAGAGGGGGTCGCAGGCGACGCGGTAATGCAGGCCGTATGGCGTGCCGTGGCGCGCGCCGACCACCACGCCTTCGGCAGCAACGCCTTCCACTGTGCTGCGGAGGCTGAGGTGCTCGGCGCCGATGCCCTCAGCTGGCGCCCAACGGACGACACGGTCCATGTCAGCACGGTCCGGCAGCAGCTGCGGCATCCAGCGCGCGGTAGAGCGTCGCGTGGTGGCAGCGCAGCACCTTGACCGCCGCGCGCACGGAGGTGCCCTCGTGCACCAGCCGGCGGCCAAGGGCGACCTGGTCCGGGGTGAGGGAGGGCGGCCGCCCAAAGCGCACGCCGCGCTGCTTGGCCACCTCGCGCCCTGCGCTGGTCCGGCTCAGGATCAGCGCCCGTTCGAACTCGGCGATGCCGGCGAACACGGTCAGCATCATCCGGCCCGCGGGCGAGGTGGTGTCCGCCCAAGGCTCGGCCAGGCTGCGCAGCCCGGCGTCCACGTCGCGCAGCCGCTCGGCGATGTCGAGCAGGTCGCGCGTCGAGCGGGCCAGCCTGTCGAGGCGCGCGACCACGACCACGTCTTCCTCGCGCACTTGGTCGAGCAGCCGGTCCAGCTCCGGCCGACTGCGCCGCGCCCCGGACACCTTCTCCGCATAGACCCGCCGGCAGCCAGCCTCGCGCAGCCCCCGGCGCTGGAGCGCCAGGTCCTGGTCGTCGGTGGACACGCGGGCGTAGCCGAGGAGCATGGGCGGAGACGGTCCGGCAGAGTGGTGCAGAACTGTATCGGAAGGCCGCCCTTCTGCAACGGACTTCTGCGACGCGCGAAGTGCCCGTCCCGCCTGGCTCGGTGTTCCTGCCGCGGAACTTGGAAGTTGCGCGACACCCAACCGCCAGGTCACCGGCTGGGGTGGCTGCCCAGCCGCCGCAGCACGTAGCGCACCGCCTCGCGCGCCGCGTCCATCGCCTGCTGCTCTCCCGGCGTACCGGCGCTGTCGTGCGCCCGCTGCACCAGGTGGGCCATCTGGGATTGGGATTGCCCCGGCTTCATGGACACCGATGATGCTTTCACACGAGGTGTCCCATGGTCGCCAGAACACATCCCCCGTATTCGCCGGAGTTCCGGCGCCAGATCGTCGAGTTGGTGCGTGCCGGGCGTGACCCGGTGAGCCTCTCGCGCGAGTTCGAGCCGTCCGTGCAGGCGATCCGCAAGTGGGTCGTGGCAGCTGACCGGCAGGAGGGTCGGCGAGATCCGAAACCCGCATCGGCTCCGGCCGGTGACGCGCTGACGACGGCGGAGCGAGATGAGCTGGCCCGGCTGCGGCGCGAGAACCGCCAGCTCCGAGTGGAGCGCGACATTCTCTCTCGAGCGGCGGCTCGGTTCGCGAGGGAGACCGGGGCGATCCCATCCGGGTCTTCCGGTTCATGAGCGCGAACCAGGCCTCCTTTCGGGTCGCGACGATGGCGCGTCTCTTCGGCGTCTCGCGGGCCGGTTACCACGCCTGGGCGAACCGCCCGCCCTCGGCCCATGCGGAGGCCGATGCGGTGCTGCTGGAGCGGATCCGGACGGTGCACACCGCATCTCGCGAAACCTACGGCGCGCCGCGGGTCCACGCCGCGTTGCGCGCCGGAGGCGAGAGGCACGGCCGAAAGCGGATCGCGCGCCTCATGCGCGGCGCCGGGCTTGTCGGCGCCAGCCACCGCCGGGGCGGGCCCGTGACGACGCGCCGTGACCGGGAGAGCCGACCGGCAGCCGACCTCGTGGACCGCGACTTCTCCGCTCTCGACCCGAACCGGCTGTGGGTGACAGACATCACCTTCATTCCGACAGCGGCCGGCTTCCTCTACCTCGCCGTCGTGCTCGACGCGTGGTCGCGGCGCATCGTCGGCTGGTCCATGGCGAACCATCTGCGGACCGAGCTCGTCCCCGACGCCCTCGAGATGGCCTTGGGACCGCGGCGCCCCGGCGACGTCATCATTCATTCGGACCAGGGGTCGCAGTTCACGTCTCTGGCCTTCGGCAACCCCTGCCGCGAGGCGGGCGTGCGGCCGTCCATGGGCTCGGTGGGCGACGCATACGACAACGCGATGTGCGAGAGCTTCTTCGCCGGCCTCGAATGCGAACTCCTCGCCCGCCGACGCTTCACCTCGCAAGCCGAGGCCCGCATGGCCGTCTTCAGCTACATCGAGGGCTGGTACAATCCGCTCCGCCTTCACTCCGCCCTCGGCTACAAGTCCCCCGCTGCCTACGAGAAGGAGCAGACCCAGCCCGCCCCAGCACTCCCCTGATCCGCAAATCCCGCAACCGTCCACGAACGCGGATCAATCCCAGTCACCGTGTGACCCGAAACCTCTCCATCGCCTGGGTGTCCACCTCCCAGCCTCCGCCCGGTTCTTGCGAAAGCAGGAGATGGCCGTCCGAGGTGCGAGTCACAGGGGTGCGATAGAAGCGCTCGGCGTGTGGGTCCACCGAAGGGGCGTAGTACTCCGCGAGGGAGGCGTTGCGGATGGACGCCATGAGCGGAGCATGGACCTGCTGATCGCCGTGGCTGGAGACCACGAGCCCCGCGCTCTCGGCGAGCACCGCGATCCGGGCAAAGGCGCTTACACCGCCCGTCCAGCGGGCATCGGGCTGCAGGATCGCGACGGCGCCGGTGGCGATGAGGTCGCGGAAGCCCGAGAGGCCGTACTCCTGCTCACCGGCCGCGATCGGGAGCGACAGATGGCGGCCGACGCGCGCGTAGCCCTCGTAATCCTCTGGGCCAACCGGCTCCTCGAACCAGGCGATGTCGAACTCGGCCACCCTTGAGCCGAAGCAGATCGCTTCGTGTGCTCGATAGGCGCCGTTGGCATCGAGCATCAGAGCAATCTCGGCGCCGAGCGTGGCGCGCGCCGCGCGCACCCGTGCCACGTCTTCCGTCATCGTGAGGCCGCCGACCTTGATCTTCACGCCACGCGCGCCGAGCGCCGCGTAGGACGCTACCTCCCGCTGCAGATCCGAGTGGGTCTTGCCGGCGCCGTAATAGCCGCCCGCGATGTAGAATGGCACCCGATCCGTGGCGCCGCCGAGGAGGCGGTGCAGCGGCATGCCAGCGCGCTTCGCCTTCAGGTCCCAGAGAGCGAGGTCCACCGAGGACAGGGCGTAATGCTCGTGGCCGCGGCGCCCGTAGAGTTTCGGATCGTCGAGGTGGGACCAGACGGCGGCGATCAGGTCGGCGTCCATGCCCACGAGCTCGCGCGCGAAGACCTCGCGGATGGCGACCTCGCCCGGCGAGGCGCCGCCAATGCCGACGCCGACGAGGCCGTCCTCCGTCTCGATGCTGAGGACGCATCGCCGGACCTCCGTCCAGGTATGGGTGCCGTTGCGGATCGGCACGTCGCGCGGCCAGGCATAGTCGTCGCAGCGTACTTTCGTGATCCTCATCCCCGGCCGTCCCCTCAATGTTCCGCGAACGACCCGTCGGCGTGGGCGCGGAACGCAACGGGGATGGGCCGCATCGGGTGGCGTGCGGCGACCTCGGGGATGAGGGCCGTGCCGAGGCCGGGACCGTCCGGGACGGCGACGTATCCGCCGTCTCGAACCGGGGTCCGCGTGACGAGGCCCGCCGCGACGTGGTCCAAGGACGCCTCATCATCGGTATAGCGGGCGGTGGGATATTCGAGGAGGAGTAGGTTCGGCACCGCGGCGGCGAGGTGGAGCGAAGCGGCGGTGGCGACGGGCGAGTAGGTGTTGTGCGGCACGACGTCAACGTCGAAGGCCTCCGCGAGGGCGGCGACCCGGCGGCCACCAGTGATGCCGCCGCAGAGGGAGAGGCAGGGCCGAAGATAGCGCGCCGCCCCGGCCACGAGCAGATCACGGAACTGGTCAAGGGCATGGAAGCGCTCACCCGTAGCCACGCCGATGCCGATGCCCACTTGGACGGCCGCCATCGCCGCGATGGAGTCCGGGCGGATCGGATCCTCCAGGAAGAGCGGATTGAGGTGGGCGATGCGCCGCCCGAAGGCGATGGCCTCCGCCGGCCGCAGCCGCCGATGGATTTCGACGCAGAGGTCGGCCTCGCCGATCGCCGCCCGCACCGCCTCCAGCGTCGTGACGGCGTCGTGCATCCGGGCGGCGTGGGTGCCGGCGAGCGGGATGGAAAGGTCGTCATCGAGGAAGGGGTTCACGTGCCCGACGGCGGAGTAGCCCGCCCGCACGAGCAGGACACAGCTTTCGATCAGTTCCTCACGTGTCCGGCCACGCGCTTGGCCGTACACCCGCACGCGGTCGCGAAGGGGCCCACCGAGGAGGGCATGGATCGGCTCGCCCAGCCGCTGCCCCTTCAGGTCCCAGAGCGCCACGTCCACCGCCGAGACGGCGGCCATGATGACGGCGCCAGAATAGCTCCCGAAGCGTCGCATCGCCTGCCAATGCCGCTCGATGGCCTCGGAATCCTCGCCGACGAGGTAGGCGCCGAACTTCGCGATGGCGGCGGCGGTCGCCTCGATGTGCGACCAAGCACCGGCCTCGCCCACCCCGACCCGGCCATCGCGGGTTTCCACTTGGACGAAGAGATACTTGTCCGCAAGGACCGGCGCAACGCGGGCGATGAGACGGCCTTTCGCCCCCATGCCTAAGACACCTTGAAGTGGTTCAACTGCCAGTCATTGCCGTTCGGCATAACGGCGGGCTCCAAACCGGCACGGTGGCCGAAGGCAACGACCTCGTTCGTAAGCCAGACCATCGAGGCGGAGGCATCCATCAGCCGCTGCATCTCGACGACCTGTCGGCCGCGGCCCTCCGCGTCCACGTTGACGAGGCTCTCGGCCTGGAGGCGTGCGAAATTCGGGGAATTCCAGCGGCCCCAGTTCCACTCGCCGATCTGGTCGGGGACGAACCAGCGGGCATTGAAGTTCGGGTCCACGTGAGCGTTGAAGCGGAGAAAGAACAGCTCCAGCAATCGGCCCGATTCGCCGCGACCGGACGACCAGTAGGCGCCGCCCTCCCGCTGGTCCACCTCCAGGTTGATCCCGACCTCGCGTAGCAGCGCCTGAGCGACGAGGGCCATGTTCTGGAAAGCCGGCTCGTTCAGGATCGTCACCTTCAGCGCCAGCGGCAGTGCGACACCCGAGGCGGCGAGCAGCGCTCGCGCGCGGGCGGCATCGCGTTGGTACACGGGCGCCTCGGGCCAGTGCCCCACCAATCCCGGTGGGATCATCGCGTTGAGGCGGACGGCGTCGCCCCGGTAACCCGCGGCGACCATCTGGTCTACGTCGAGAGCGGCGCGGATGGCCTGCCGGACCGCGGGGTTGTCGAGCGGCGCCCGCTCCATGTTCATGCCGAGCCAAACGAAGCGCTGCCCCGGGCGCTTCCGCACGACGACACCCCGCGTCCGTGCGAGGGTGTTCGCGGCGGAGATCGAGAGTTCGGTGAAGTCCAGTTCCCGCGACTGGAGCGCGAGTTCGGCCGTCCGCGGGTTGGCGATGTAGCGGAGGTTGACTGTCGGGATGTGCGCTGGCGGCCCGCCCGCGTAGCCGGGGTTGGCGACGAGGGTGACGCCGCGCCCCGGATTGTAGGCCGTGAGCCGGTAGGCGCCGGAGCCGACGGGTGACTGGGCGTGGCGAATACCGAGCGCCGCGAGGGCCTTGCGGGAGTGGATGGCGCCCGCGCCACCGACGAGCGCGACGTTCCAGACGGCGGGCGAGGGCTTCGAGAAGACGAGGCTGCCGGAGTAGGTGTCGTGGACCCGCACTTCCAAGAGGTTCGCCCAGTCGTCGCGGTAGCTGGAGATCCGCCCGTCGGCCTCGGGGCGGAGGTAGCGCTCGAAGGAGAACTTCACGTCGTCGGCGGTCATCTCGCCGTAGCCGTCGGTGAACATCTGGCCGCGCTTGAGGGTGAAGGCGATCTCCGTCGGCGAGGCCTGCTCGATCCGCTCGGCCGCGTCGAGCTCCCGCACGTACTCGCCGGGACGGTAGGAAACGAGGCGCTGGAACACCGCGCGGATGACGTTGCCGTCCACCTGGCCCGTGCGGAACGGCGGGTCGAGGTTCTGCACGTCGCGGTCTATGCGGACGGAGAGCGCGGCGCCGTCCTGGGCGCGCGAGAGCCGCGGGGCAAGGACGCCGGCGGCCCCGCCGGCGAGGACCGCGCGGCGGCCCGGGGAGTCGTGCTGCGTCATGGGATCGTCTCCTGGAGGGTCGGGGCCGGGCCGTCGGGCGCGCCCGGCAGCGCGAGCGAGTAGGGATAGTGGCAGCGGACGAGGCGCCCCGGGCCGATCGGGAGGAGGTCGGGGAGGTCGCGCGCGCAACGGGGCTGCGCGACGGGGCAGCGCGTGTGGAAGCGGCAGCCCGGCGGGATGGCCGCGTTGCTCGGGATCTCCCCCTTGAGGACCACGGGCGGCGCGAGACCACCGGCGGAGAGGAGCGGGTTCGTGGAGATGAGGGTCGCGGCGTAGGGGTGCGCCGGGCGGGCGAAGAGGAGCGGCGTCGGCGCGTCCTCGATGACCTGCCCGAGATACATCACGACGGTGCGGTGGGTGACCCGGCGCACGACGTGGAGGTTATGGCTCACCATGAGGAGGGTGAGCCCCATCTCCCGCCCGAAGCCGAGAAGGAGGTTCAGGAGTTCCCCCTGCACCGAGACGTCGAGCCCCGCCGTCGGCTCGTCCGCGACGAGGAGCGAAGGCCGCGGCAGCAGCGCCCGGATCACGCCGACCCGCCGTGCCTGCCCGCCGGAGATCTCGTGGGGGTAGCGCGAGAGGATGGAGGGGGGGAGGCGGAGGGTGCCGAGGAGTTCCTGGATGCGCGCCTCCGTCGCGTCGCGGTCGAGGCCATGGATCGGCACGGCTTCCCGAAGCAGGCCGCCGATGCTCATGCGGGGGGACAGCGTCGCGGCGGCGTCCTGCATGAGCATCCCCACCCGCCGCCGAAAGGCCGCCCTGTCCGCTCGCGCCGGCGCGAAAGGCGAAAGGCCGAGGACGGTGGCCGCGCCGGCCGTCGGGTGCGTGAGCCCGGCGAGGACGCGGCAGAGCGTCGTCTTCCCCGATCCGGATTCGCCGACGACGCCGATCGTGTCGCCCGCCGCCACGTCCAGCGACACGTGGTCGAGGGCGTGGATCCGGCCGCCGAAGACGACGCTCACGCCGTCGAGGCGGATGGCGGGGGCGGCGGTCACGCCGCGATCTCCTCCAACCGCGCGCAGGCGGCTGCCTGATCGCCCCGGAAGGACCGGAGCGGCGGCATCGCGGTGAGGCAAACCGGCGCGGCGTGCGGGCAGCGTGGGGCGAAGATGCAGCCGGGCGGGGTCTCGACGGGCTCCGGCACCCGTCCCGGGATGAAGCGCAGCGGCACGTCGGGGGGCGCGTCGTCCACCTCGCAGGCGACGAGGGCGCGGGCGTAGGGGTGGAGCGGGCGGAGGAGCACGTCGCGCACCGGCCCGCGCTCCACGACGTGGCCGCCATACATCACCGCCACCTCGTCGCAGAGCCGCAGCACGGTGCCGAGGTGGTGCGAGATGAAGATGATCGTCCCGGAGATCTCCCGTCGCAGCCCGATCATCAGCTCGATGATCTGCGCCTCGATCGTCGCGTCGAGCGCGGTCGTCGGCTCGTCGGCGATGAGGAGGTCGGGGCGGCAGATCAGCGCCATCGCGATCGTCACGCGCTGGCGCATCCCGCCGGAGAGGGCGCCGGGATAGTCGTCCAGCCGCCGCCCGGGGTCCGGGAGCCCCACCCGCGCGAGCGCCTCCGCCGCGATGCGGCGCGCCTCGGCCCGCGACGCGCCGGGGTGCCGGCGCCGGACGACGTCCGCAAGGAGGGTGCCGACGCGAAAGACGGGATTGAGCGCCGTCATCGGGTCCTGGAAGATCATCGCGAGCCGGCGCCCGCGGAGCGACCGCATCGCCGCGGGGTCGAGCGACAGCAGGTCCACGCCGTCGAGAAGGATGCGCCCCTCGACGCGGAGCGAGGGGTCCAGCAGCCCCATGACCGCGTTGACGAAGGAGGACTTGCCCGACCCGGACTCCCCGACGATGCCAAGGACGCGCCCGCGCGGAAGGTCGAGGTCCACACCGCGGAGGATCGCCGCGGACCCACGGCTCGTCATCGCGGTCAGGCGGAGGCCGCGGACGGAGAGGAGGGGCTCAGCCAACCCGCGGATCCCCCCCGGAACGCGGGTCCACGGCGCGCCGCACCGCCTCCCCGAACAGGGTGAAGCCGAGGGTCGCGAGGGCGAGGGCGGCGCTTGAGACGAGGACGGGCAGGACCGTCTCCGTCATGTTCTGGTACCCGTCCTGCAGCAGCCCGCCCCAGCTCGCGAGCGGGGGCCGCAGCCCGAGCCCGAGGAAGGAGAGGCCGGCCTCGATCGCGATGACGATGGGGATGTCGAGGGAGGCGATGACGACGAGCGGCGGGAGGATGTTCGGGACGACGTGGAAGAGGAGGATGCGGGTCTCCGACGCCCCGAGCACCGTCTCGGCCTCGATGTAGGGCTCATTCCGCACCGAGAGCACCTGCGCCCGCGCCACGCGGCCGAAATGCGGGACGAGGCTGACGGCGATGACCGCGACGAGGGTCGGCAGGGAGGGGCCGAGGACGGCGACGGCGCCGAGGGCGAGGATCACGCTCGGGAAGGAGGAGACGGAATCGAAGGCGACGAGGACGAGCCGCTCGACCGGCCCCGCGAGGTAGGCCGAGAGGATGCCGAGCCCCGCGCCGACGACGAGGGCGAGGGCGATGACCGAGAGTGCGACGAGGAGGGCGACCCGCGTCCCGAAGACGTGCCGGCTGAGGAGGTCGCGCCCGAGCTGGTCGGTGCCGAGAAGGTGCTCCGCGGAGGGCGGGGCGAAGCGGTTGAGGACGTCGAGCCGGTTCGGGTCATGCGGCGCGAGGACGGGCGCGAGAACCGCGACGAGGCACAGCGCGACGACGAGCGCGAGGCCGATCGCTCCGCCGGGATGCGCGGCGATGCGACGCAGCGGCCGTCCGAGGGCCGCGAGGGCGCCCAACGGGTTCAGCGCCGCGCCCCCCGGATGCGCGGATCGAACAGCGCGTAGGCGAGCTCCGTGAGGAGGTTCACGGCGACGAAGATGACGACGACGACGAAGACCGTGCCCTGGAGAACGGAGAAGTTGCGGGCCTGGAGGGCGTCGTAGAGGACGCTCCCGAGGCCCTGGCGGGCGAAGAGGATCTCGATCAGCACCGCGCCGCCGAGGAGGCGCCCGACGCCCATCCCGACGACCGCGACGGTCGGCAGCACCGCGTTCTTCAAGGCGTACTTGTAGAGCACGAGCCGTTCCGGGATGCCGTAGGCGCGGACGGTGCGGACGTGGTTCTGCACGAGCGTCTCGAGCATGGAGGTTCGCACGAGGCGGGCGATGATGCCGATCCAGCCGAGCGCGAGGGCGACGGTCGGGAGGATCATGCCGAGGAGGCGGTCGCCGATCCCCTCGTCCTCCCCGCCGCCGAGGACGGGGAGCCAGTCCAGCCAGACGGAGAAGGTGACGAGGAGGACGATGCCGAGGATGAAGCTCGGCACCGAGACGAAGACGACCGAGACGGCGGCAATGAGGACGTCGGCGACGGAACCCGGTCGGACGGCGCTCCAGACCCCCGCGGGGATGCCGACGAGGCAGGCAAGACCCATGGCCGCGACGGCGAGGGCGAAGGTGTTGGGGAGCGCGGCGAGGACGATCGCGTTCACGCTGCGTCCGGAGACGACGTCCGTGCCGAGGTCGCCCGCCGCGACCCGGGAGAAGAACCGCCAGAGCCGGATGTGGACTGGCTGGTCGAGGCCCATCTCCGCGACAAAGCGCCGGGCATATTCCGGCGTGGCAAGGGGACCGAGTAGCGCCGTCGCGGGATCGCCGGGCACGAAGCTCAGGAGAACGACGATGAGGGTCATCGCGCCGAGCACGGCGAGCATCGCCGTGACGAGGCGGCTCACGAGGTGGCGTTCGGTGTGCCTCATCCGTCAGCCCCGCGGCGACGCGGTTCCGGGGGGCTCATGGCACGCTCCCTCGCAAGAGATGCGCCGCGCTAAGGATGCGTCGCGGCTCCGGGCTCACGCTGCGCGGCTCCGGCCGGACCGAGCCGCGGCCATGGGGCTGGAGAAGAGGTGGAAGACGTCGTCCACGCCCTCGATGATGGAATGGGGGACAAGCCGACCCATCATCTCCGGGGAGGTCAGGGCGGTGCCGATGGCTTCCACTTCCGCCGAAAGCGGCCGGTCCGTCCGGTAGAAAGCCGCGTGCTCCCGCACGACGCCGTGGATCAGTCCCGGCACATTCCCGGGCGCATCGCCCGAGAGGTCCATCGCCTGCGCCGCCAGCAGGGCCTCGATGGCCGCGAGGCGGTGCATCGCGACGATCTGCTCCCCCAGTCGCTCCACGACGAGCGGGAGGAACGCCGCCTCATCCTCCATCCCATGCGCCACGACGAGCGATTGCATGGAGACCGGGGCGGCGAGCGTCAGGACACGCACGAAGAGGTCACCCGCGAGCTTTATCACCGGCCCGAACCCCGTCGCGACGGTTCCCGGGGCGACGAGGTTGACCGGCAGGTTCCGCCGCCCGCCGTTGCCCAGCAGCACGCAGCGGTTGAACGCGTTGCGTGCCACGTGCGCGAGCGACACTTGCACGGTCTGGAGGAAGAGGGTGACGTCGAGCGGGAGCGAGCCCCCGGAGCTGAGGACGCGGTTCTCCACGACGACGGGGTTGTCGTCCGTCCGCCCCGTGGCCGCGAGAGTGGTGCGGCCGGAGACACGGAGCGCCTCGAAGGCCGTGCCGAAGACCTGCGCCATCATCCGGAGGCTCAGCGGGTCCTGGACGTGAGTGGCGTCGGGCCAGTCCCAGCCCTCGGCGTTGCGGCAGAGCCAGTCTCCGATCGAGGCCTCCCGCTCGGTGCCGACATGGGCCACGGCCCGCCAAGGATCGCGTGCGGCACCGAGCGCCCCCGCGGCCGTCAACCCGGTCGCGAGCAGGAGCCGCACGGCGTAGGCCGCATCTCGCGTGGCTTCCGCCGCCGCCGCGTAGGCGACCGCGTTCGTGGAAATGGCGGCGAGGCTGTCCCGCGGCGCGAGGGCGACCGGGTGCAGACCGGCGGCGGCGAGCGCCGTCTCGGCCGGCAGCCGCCGCCCGTGGTGGACGGCCTCGCCCACCCCCGTCAGCACCGCGCCGATCTGTCCCATGAGGCCGATGTCGGCGCAGCCGATCGAGCCAGTGCGGCGCACCACCGGGACGACGTCGGCCGCGAGGAGGCGGAGGAAGGCCTCCACGAGGTCGGTCGTGCAGCCGACCCGGCCGGTCAGGGCCATGTTCACCCGGATCGCCATCGCGTTCCGCACGATCGGGAGCGGGAAGGGCTCCCCCGTGCCGAAGTGGTGCGCGCGCACCAAGCCAGCGTTGAAGGCCGCGAGCTGGCCAGGCGTCCACTCCACGTCCTTCATGGCGCCGACGCCCGTGTTCGCGCCGTAGACGGGGTGGCCGGCGCGGATCTCCCCCTCCAGCACGGTCCGCGCGGCGCGGACCCGCCCCATCGCGGCCGGGTCGGCGACGAGCGCAGCGGTGCCGCTGCCGATGAGGCACAACGCCGCGAAGTCCAGCGGTCGTCCGTCCAGCACGAAGGTCGTCGGCAGAGTCACGCTCCGTCCCCACCTTTCGCTATCCGGGTAATCCCCCACTCTGCCATCATCGTCAGGATTGTGGGATATCCCAGATGTGGGACACTTGGCACCAGTGGGATGCGGGTCGCCGCGGAGGCAGGGGCGAGCGGCCCGTCGCGCTTCATGCACTCCAGCGCTCCCTCCAGCTGCGCCCGCAGCGCCGTCGAGGCGCGGGGGAAGGGCATGGACCAGACGAGGCCCGTGCGGTGGAGGTAGGAGGGCTTCAGCCGCGCGTTGTTCTTCGCGATCCAGCCGACGACGGTGGACGCCGTGACGTTGGCGTAGGCGCGGCCCGACAGGATCGCCTGCGCCGCGTCGGTCGAGGACGCGAAGGACTGCGTGGTCCAGCCCGTCGTCGCGGCCTGCTCCTGCACCCAGCGCTCGTAGATGGAGCCGGACTGCACCGCGATGACGCGCCCCCGCAGTTCCGCGAGGTTCGTGATCTCCGGCGCCGAGCGGAGGGTGAGGAAGCGGAAATCCGCGTCCACGAAGCCCTCCAGGAACAGCATCTGCTCCGCCCGCTCCGGCGTCACCGTCACGACGGCGACGAGGAAGTCGTAGGTGCCCGCCTGCATCGCGGGGATGAGGCCGGCGAAGCCCGCGCCGGTCACCTCGATGGGGCGGCCGATGCAACGCGACATCTCCTGCGCCACGTCAATGTTGAAGCCCTCCAGCCCGCCCTGCACCCGCGGCATCGCGTGCGGCGCGAAGGTCGCGTCGATGGCGGCCCGCAGGGGGCGGGTGTCCTGCGCCGCGGCGGGCCGGACCTCCGCGCCGGGCAGCCCGCCGGCGAGGCCGGCCAGGAGGCCGAGGGCGGCGAAGGTGCCACGCTTCATCATGTCGGGATGCTCCTGAGAGCCACCAGGGCCGAGGACGAGAGTGAGGCAAGCCGCACGCCGGGTTCAGCGCGGCCCTGCCGAAGGGCCCCATCGGCATTTCCGAAGGGAGCCCGGGCCGCTACCCTGGTTCGCTCGATGGAACTCCGCCCCCTCTCCTACTTCGCCGCCGCCTGCCTCCAGCCCTCGCTCGGGCGGGCCGCGGCGTCGCTCGGCGTCGCCCCCTCGACGCTCTCCGCCTCCCTCCGCGCGCTGGCTCTACCGCGCCGCCGCGCCCCTGCTGCACGCGGAGGCCTTCGCGGCGCCACGCCGCCGCCGGCACCGGGCCACCGGGGCACCTCGTCCTCCGCGTGCGGCCGCTCTTCACCTTCGGGCGGATCACGAAGGCGGTGGCGGGCGCGATCGAATCCGTCGCTTCCGCGGAGGTCTTCGTGGAGCCGGTCCGGTTCGACGGGCACGGACCGGCGGTCGCGATCCTCTACGCGGAGGAGGGAGAGGATGGTGAGACGCTGCTGGAAGACCCCTTGGTCCTCGCCCGGGCTTCGCCGAGCGGAACGAGCGGGCCGGGGACCGTGTCGGATCTGCTGCGCGGCCCGATCCTCGTCCCCGCGCTCCCCGGCCCCGTCGCGCGACCGCTCCGCGCGGCCCTCGACGGCCGCGACGTCACGTTCCTCGACGAGGAGCCCGGGGCCTTGCCGCGCCTCGCGGCGGAGCGGCCCGACGCCGCCTTCGCGGTGCCCGCGAGCCTTCTCTCCGAACGGCTCGGCCTCCCGCGCTTCCGCGCCGCGCCCCTGGACCCGCCCCTTACCGCGACGATCGTCGCCCGGGGCGGCACGGACACGACGGGGCGGGCCATCGTCGCCGCGATCCGGGACCGGCTCGCCGCCTCGGATGGGGCGACCCCCTTCCGGCCGGTCCTGACGCTCCGCGGGCTCCGCGCCTTCGAGGCGGTCGGGCGGCTCCGCGGCGTCATGGCCGCCGCGCGCGGCCTCGGCGTCGCGCAACCCGCGGTGACGGAGGCGCTGCGCCGGATGGAGCGCGCCCTCGGCGCACCGCTCTTCGAGCGCCGCCGCGACGGGCTGCTGCCGACCACGCGGGGCGAGCGGCTTCGCGCGGCGGCCCCGATCCTCTCCCGGTTGATGGCCGATCTCGACCGTGGACGCGCCGCGGCGCCGGGCGACCGAGGGGGGCGCATCGGCCTCGGACTGCCGCCCTCGGCGGGCCCTGACGACCCCCTCTCCGGGCGGGTCGCGGCGGCGATCGCCGCGTGGCGGGCCGCGCATCCCGGCGCCCGGCTGCGGGTGACGGAGGCGCCGAGCGCGTCGCTCCACGCCCTCATCCGCGACGGCTCGCTCGACCTCGCGGTGGCCGAGTGGGCGCCATCGCACATGGCCCGCCTTCCCCTCGCGCCGTGCGAGCCGCTCGTCGCCCTCGCCGCGCCGGGGCGGGCGCTCCCGTCGCCTCTCTCGCTGGAGGATCTCGCCCGGCTGCCCCTCATCCTGCCCGGTGCGGGCCACGGCATCCGCCGCGTGCTGGACGAGGCGGCGCGGACGGCGGGGCTGCGGCTGCACGACGTGACGGAGGTGGCGTCGCCGGCCCTCGCCCTCGCCCTCGCGCGGGAGGGCGCGGCGGTCGCGGTCCTCCCGGCCTCGGCCCTCGCCGGGGAGGCCGGCGTCGTGGCGGTCCCGCTCGCCTTCCCCGCGACGCGGGCGCTCCTCGTCGTCCACGGCGGGGAACGACCCCTGACGGAGGCGGAGCGCGCCCTCGTCGCCGCGCTGCGGACGGCCCTACGCGCGCTCAGGACCCGCCCGGAGGTCGAAGTGACGCACGCCCCGTAGCCGCGCCTCGTCCAGCGCCTCCTCGTAGCCCGCATCGGCGTAGCGCATGATCCCCGTGGCGGTGTCGTTCGTGAGGGAGAGCCGCAGCCGCTCGTCGGCCTCCCCCGTCCCGTCGGCGATGAGCGTCACGCCCGCCGAGGTCATGGTGCCCGCGTAGCCGCCGCCGCCCGAATGAATCGCGACGAGGTCGGCGCCGGAGGAGCAGTGGACCATGGCGTTCAGCAGCGGCCAGTCGGCGATGGCGTCGGAGCCGTCGCGCAGGTTCTCCGTCATGATGTTGGGGTGCGCCATCGCGCCGGCGTCGAGGTGGTCCCGCGTGAAGGCGACGGGGCCGGCGAGCACGCCCTCCCGCACCATGCGGTTCACCGCCAGCCCCACCTCGGTGCGCTCCCCGTGGCCGAGCCAGGCGATGCGGGCGGGCAGCCCCTCGAACGGCACGCTCTCCCGGGCGCGGGCGATCCAGTTCGTGATGATGCGGTTGTCCGGGAAGCGTTCGAGGAGGAGGTCGTCGATCCGCGCGATGTCGGAGGGCTCGCCGGACAGCGCGACCCAGCGGAAGGGACCG
>CAXVWQ010000508.1:0-6050 GCA_964263755.1 Roseomonas sp.
ACCTCGGAGAAGCGCAGCGTCTCGCCGCCGACGTTGACCGTGCCGGCGAAGGTCGCGGGGTTGCCGGCGGCGTCGGTGAAGGAGACGACGTTGTTGCTCACCTTCATCTGCAGGCCCCCGTTGCCTTCCAGGCTGAGCGCCGAGGTCAGGTCACCCAGGCTCATCCCGGCGATGTTCAGCGTGTCGTTGCCCACGCCGCCCTGGAACTGGTCGTTGCCGTCGCCCGGCGCCCAGATGAAGGAGTCGTTGCCCTCGCCGCCGAAGGCCACGTCGGCCTTGCCGTCGCCCGCGCCGCCGTCGAGGAAGTCGTTGCCGGCCTCGCCCTGCAGCTGGTCCGCACCCGAGCCGCCGTTGATCGTGTCGTTGCCCACGCCGCCGTAGGCGAGGTCGTTGCCCGCGCCGGTGTGGATGTAGTCGTTCCCGGACCCGCCGTAGGCCTGGTCGTTGCCCGCGCCGGTCACGGCGGTGTCGTTCCCGCCCCCGGCGAAGATCACGTCCGCCTCACCGCCGCCCTGGAGCGTGTCGGCGCCGGCGGTGCCTTGCTGGAAGGCACCGCCCACCACCTTGTTCAGGGCTTCGATGTCGAGGGTCTTCGGGGGCATGGCGGCGTGTCCTTCCGGGTTTCGGTTCCAGGACCGTATCCGCCCGCCGTGCGGGGCGCCACGGCGTGCCGCCTATCGCCACGATAGGATCACGGCGCGAACGCATGCCGGCGCCTGGGATCAGAGGCCGATGCGACCCCAGGTCGTGCGGGCCTCGGCCGCGGAGAGGGCGCCGGCCGCCCATTCCGCCGGATCGGCCGCGGCGCCGGTCAGCAGGCGCCAGGGAAAGCGCGGGCGACGGGCCCCGAGCGGGACGATCCTCGCATCCTCGCCGAAGCGGCGGCGGACCTCGCCGCGCAGGTCGCCGAGGCGGTCGGCGAGGCCGAGTTCGACGGCCCGCCGCCCCGTCCAGAAGCGGCCGGTGAAGAGGGGTTCCTCCGGGTTCAGGCGCGGGCCGCGGCGCGACTCGACCCAGGCGACGAACTCGCGGTGCAGGGCGGAGAGAAGGGCGCGCAGCCGCTCCTGCTGCTCCGGGTCCGGCGCGCGGAAGGGGTCGAGGAAGGACTTGTCCTCCCCGGCCGTCACCACGCGGCGCTCGATGCCGAGGCGGGCGATGGCGTCCTCGAAGCCGAAGCCCGCGGAGATCACGCCGACGGAGCCGAGGATGGAGGTGGGGTCGGCGACGATCTCGTCGGCGGCGCACGCCAGCCAGTAGCCGCCGGACGCCGCGGCGTCCTCGACGCAGGCGATCACCGGCGTGTGGTTCTTCTCCGCCAGTTCGCGGATGCGGGTGGCGATGAGGGAGGACTGCGCCGCCGACCCGCCGGGGGAGTTGATCGCCAGCACGACGCCCGCGAGGCGCTTGAGCGAGAAGGCGCGCTCCAGCACGGGGTCGAGCGCGGCGGCGGAGAGGGTGGGGCCGGCGAGGCCGCCGGCGCGCGGAGCGATGATTCCGGCGAGGCGCACCACCGCGACGAGCGGCGGGCGGGACAGGAAGGGGATGGGCATCGGGGAGAGGTGCTTGCACGGGGGGCGGGATCAAGCCATGCGGCCCCTGAGGAGTGCGGCATGAGGGTGACGAAGCGTGACCTGCTGGCGGCGTTGGCCGTCCTCGCGGCGTTGGGGGCGATGGTGGTGTACCGCGCCGTCGGGGTGGAGCCGCGGGAGTGGGGGGCGCTCTGCCTCGACATGGCGCGGGCCCCGTTCGCCTGCACCCCGCGGGCAGCACTGCTGTGGTTGCAGCACTGGCAGCTCTGGGGCGCCGCGGCGCTGCTCCTCGGGTTCTGGGCCTTCGTCGGGCGCGGGTGGCGGGCGCCGTGGTGGGCGGGGCCGGCGGCGGTGGCGCTCGGCGTGATCGCGGTGCTGAACTTCAACGCGACCTGGGGGATGGTCGGCGCCGCGCTCGGCGCCTGGGCCTGGGTCGGCGGGATGGCGCGGCGGGACTTGGCCGGAACGCGGTAGCGGGAGGGGCGCGGGGCCCCTCCCCCGCGCGGTCACGCCGCCATGCGGTTGACCTTGCCCTCCGCGAGCATCGTCAGCTTCTTGTCCGTCGCCTTCTCCTCCGCGAGGTTCTCCTCCAGCACCGCCGCGCAGTCGTTGCGGCCGAGCTGCTTGGCGAAGGCGACGAGGGTGCCGTAGCGGGTGATCTCGTAATGCTCCACCGCCTGGGCGGAGGAGAGCATCGCGGCGTCCAGCACTTCCTTGTCGGCGACGTCGCCGATGATCTCCTGCGCCTCGGCGATGATGCCGTCGATCGCCTGGCAGGTGACGCCCTTCACGGGCTGGCCGTGCATCTGGAAGACCTTCTCCAGGCGGGTGATCTGGTTCTTCGTCTCGCCGAGATGCATCTCGAAGGCCTGCTTCAGCTGCGGGTCGGTGGCCTTGCCGATCATCGTCGGCAGCGCCTTCGCGATCTGGTTCTCGGCGTAGTAGATGTCCTGGAGCGTGTGGACGAAGAGGTCGTCGAGCGTCTTGATCGGCTTGGAAAACAGGCCCATGGCGGTCACCTTCCTGGGGAGTGGGGGATGTCGGGAAGGGCGGCGCGCGGCGTGGCGTGCGTGATCCGGCCCTCCCCCGCAAACGCCGCCCGGCGCGGGGCGGTTGCGGGCTGACGGATCGGTGAGGGCGCCATCCCGGCGGCTCCCGGCGCGGCAGGCCGGCTCCCCGACGGGGGATCAGGATGACGGCCGGGAACCCGCCGGGTAGGGTCGGCGCATGGACATCGTGGTGTTCGGGTCGGGCGACATCGCAGAACTCGCGGATTTCTACTTCGCGGAGGACTCGCCGCACCGCGTCGTCGCCTTCACGGTCGATGCGGCGTTCCGGGCCGCCGAGACCTTCCGCGGCAAGCCGGTGGTGGCGTTCGAGGAGGTGGCGGGGCGCTACCCGCCGGACGCGTTCGGCTTCTTCGCGGCGGTCGCCTACGGGCGGCTGAACGCGTTGCGGGCGGAGAAGGTCGCGGCGGCCCGCGCCCTCGGCTACCCCATCGTCTCCTACGTGTCGTCACGCGCCACGACCTTCCCGGGGCTGGAGATCGGGCAGAACGCCTTCGTGCTGGAGGACAACACCATCCAGCCCTTCGCCCGCATCGGCGCCAACGTGACGCTGTGGAGCGGCAACCACATAGGGCACCACTCGGTCATCGAGGACGACGTGTTCGTGGCGTCCCACGTCGTCGTCTCCGGCGGCGTGCGGATCGGGCGGGGATCGTTCGTCGGGGTGAACGTGACGATCCGGGACCACGTCACGGTGGGCGCGCGCTGCGTGCTGGGGGCGGGGGCGCTCGTGCTGGCGGACCTGCCGGACGGGTCGGTGGTGTCGCCGGGGGCCTCGGAGATCTCGAAGGTGCCGAGCCATCGGCTGCGGCGGATCTGAGCGGGTGGCGTGGCGGCGGCTGGGGCGGGTCTTCGCGCCGCTTGGGACGCATCCGGCGCTGGCGACCCACGCCGCGTTGCCGACGCCGTTCGTCCTCGGCGGCGATCTCGTGCGGGTGTTCCATTCCGGGCGTGACGCGGCGAACCGGTCCTCCGTCGGCAGCGTGGTGCTGCGGGTGGGGGAGGCGCCGCGGGTGGAGGGGGCGGACCCGGCGCCGGTGCTGGGGCCGGGGGGCGTGGGCGCCTTCGACGATGCGGGGGTCGGCGTCGGGAGCGTCGTCGGGGACCGGCTGTTCTACATGGGCTGGAACGTCGGGGGATCCGTGCCGTGGCGCAACGCGATCGGGGTGGCGTTCGGCGACCCGCGGACCGGGCGGTTCGAGCGGGACTTCGCCGGGCCGGTGATGGATCGCGATGCGGTGGACCCGTATTCGCTGTCCTACCCGTGGGTGCTGCGCCTCGCCGACGACGACTGGCGCATGTGGTACGGCACGCACCTCGCCTGGGGGGCGGGGAAGGCGGACATGAGCCACGCCATCCGCGCCGCGCGGTCGCGCGACGGGCTCGCCTGGGTGCGCGACCCGCGGCCCTGCGTGCCGCCGGAGGGAGAGGAGATCGCGACGGTGAGGCCGACCGTGATCCCGGACGGCGACGGATTCGCGATGTGGTTCGCGCGGCGGACGGAGGAGGGGCCCTACGCGCTGGGCGCCGCGCGGAGCGGGGACGGGGCGACGTGGGTGCGCCGCGATCCCGGCCTCGTCGCCGCGGCGGGGTGGGAAGGCGGGGCGCTGACCTATCCGGCGGCGTTCGAGGCGGACGGGCGGCGCTGGCTGCTGTTCAACGGCGCGGGCTACGGCGCCACGGGATTCGGGCTGGCCGTGTGGGAGGGATGACGCACGAGGGCGGTGAACTCCCACAGGCCGTAGTCCTGCAGCACCGCGACGTGGCGGCCATGTGCGGCGACGAGGGCGCGGAAGGTGGCGGCGGGGTCGGCGTAGTGCAGGTCGGGGCGGCGCCGGTCGGCATCGGAGTCGAGGGAGAGCATGTTGAAGGCGAAGCCTTTGCGCGACGCGCGGGCGAGGGCCGCGACGGTCGCGTCGACGTGGCGGGACCACGCGGAAGCACAGGCGCCGCGGATGACGTTCAGGATGCCGCTGCCGATCGCGTAATCGGCCGGGGCGTCGGGGGCGGCGCCGACATGGAAGGCGCGGTCCGCGCCCTCGCCGTGGGCGGCGCGGGCGGCCTCGATCATCGCGGGAGCGATGTCCCAGCCGATGTACGGGCCGCGGTGGCCGGACGCGCGGAGGAACGGGAGGAAGTCGCCGTAGCCGCAGCCGAGGTCGAGGACGGAGGCGTCCGGGTCGTCCCCCAGCAACCGCAGGAACTGGCGGTGGCGCAGGCGCTGGCCGTCCGCGTCCTTCCAGTCCACGCCGCGGGCGGTGGCGCCGTGGCGGGCCAGCGCCGCCGCGTAATGCGCGCCGACCGCGTCGAGGATGGGGTCGCTCATCGCGGGAGGTTCAGGCGGGCGGCGCGGCGTTCGCGCCACGAATCGGTGCTCGGCGCCGGCTGGTAGTCCAGGCCGAGGCGGCGGCGGGTGTTGGCGTCCAGGCCGGGCTTGTCGGTGAAGGCGACCTGCTGGGCCAGCAGCGGCACGCCGTAGAGGGTGTTCACCGCCCGGCGCGGCGCCCGGCCGCGGTTCACGCCGCCTCGGTGGAAGCACATCGCGTCGAAGATCACGATGGAACCGGCGCTCGCGTAGGCGGGCACGGCCCAGCGGCGGGCGAAGGCCTCCGTGGGGAAGTCCGCGTGCATCTGGGAGCCGGGGAGGAAGAGGGTGGCGCCGCTCTCCGCCGTGAAGTCGTCCAGCACCGTCAGGGCGCCGAGCGCCAGCGGCTTCGTCGCGACCCAGGACTGGTAGGGCAGGTCGCGGTGCCAGGACTGCTGGTGATGCTCCGCGCCCTCCGGCGGCATGACGATGCCGTTCTGCTGCATGACGTGCGCGGCGGGGCCGAGGGTCGCCGTGACCACCGCCTCCAGCGGGGCGACGCGGAGGATGTCGAGGAAGACGGGTTCCTCCTCCAGCAGGGCGCGGGCCTGCCCGGCCTCGCCCATCGCGGCCAGCCGCGCCGTGCCGCCGACCCGTTCCGCCTGGGCGGCGACGAGGCGGTCGAGGGCGTCGCGCATCGTCGCCACCGTGTCCGGCGGCAGGGCGGCGTCGAGGACGGTGAAGCCGTTTCGCGACAGTTCCTCCAACGGGGCCCCGTTGGCGGCGGCCGGCGCGGCGGTGGTGATGCCGTAGGCCTTCATGCGCGGATGATCCCATCCCAACGAAGGGTGCGATGGCCCCCGAGACGGGCCGCGAGCGCGGGTTGCGCTGCGGGGCGGACGGCGAGGAGGAGGATGTCGTCCGCCCGCGTCTCGTCGGGGTGGATGAGGGGGAGGTTCAACGCCTCGGCGCCGGCGGGATCGTCGGCGGTGACGGCGGCGAGGCGGGACCAGGTGGCCGGGGCGTAGGCGCGGAGGAGGCGGGCGGCCTCGCCGGCGCCGAACAGGACGAGGCGGCCGGCCGGCGGCGCGATGCGGGCGTCGAGGGCGCGCCACGCGCCGGCGTAGCGGCGGCGGGGCGTGACGGGTC
>CAXVWQ010000509.1:0-7535 GCA_964263755.1 Roseomonas sp.
GAAGGATCACATCCACCTGCACCTCGAACACCTCGGCGCCGACCTGCTGAACGAGCGGCTGCCGGGCATCTCCGAGACCGCGAAGATCTTCGCGGGCGTGGACGTGACGAAGGAGCCGATCCCGATGCTCCCGACCGTCCACTACAACATGGGCGGCATCCCCACGAACATCCATTGCGAGGTGCTGCGCCCCACCGCGTCCGACCCCGACGCGACGGTGCAGGGGCTGATGGCGGTGGGCGAGGCGGCCTGCGTCTCCGTCCACGGCGCCAACCGCCTCGGGACCAACTCGCTCCTCGACCTCGTGGTGTTCGGCCGCGCCGCGGCGCACCGGGCGAAGGAGACGCTGAAGCCCGGCGCCTCGCAGCCGGCGCTGCCGTCGGACGCGGGTGACAAGGCCCTCGCACGCCTCGACCGCGTGCGGCACGCCAAGGGCGGGCATTCCGTCTCCGAGGTGCGCGTCGAGATGCAGCGGACGATGCAGAACCACGCCGCGGTGTTCCGCACGAGCGACCTGCTGCGGGAGGGCGTGCACAAGATGAACGACGTGGCCGCGAGCTACGCCGACATCCGCATCGCCGACCGCTCCATGATCTGGAACTCCGACCTCGTCGAGGCGATGGAACTCGACAACCTCATCGGCAACGCGCTGACCACCGTGGTTGGCGCCGAGGCGCGGCACGAGAGCCGCGGGGCGCACGCGCACGAGGACTTCCCGGAGCGCGACGACAAGGACTGGATGAAGCACACCCTGGCGTGGGTGGGCGACGACTACCGCACCCGCCTGGACTACCGCGAGGTGAAGATGCGGACGCTGACGAACGACGTGCAGGTCTTCCCGCCGAAGGCGCGGGTTTACTAGCGTCGATGACGGTCATCGCGGACCGCGGGCTGTTCATCCGCGTCCCGACGGCATCCGGCAAGGTGCAGTCGGGCGAGGCGGAGGCGCTCGCGGGCGCGATGGACGCGGCGACGGGGAACGCCGCCGACGCGACGGAGACCAAGGCGGAGTTCGCGGCGGTCCGGGCCGACATCGCCCTGCTCTCGCAACGCATGGATGACCGTTTCGAGGCGCAGACCAACAAGCTCCTCGTGCGCCTCGGTGGCCTGATGATCGCCGTCGGCGGCTTCGTGATCGCCATCCTCCGCTACACCGCGCCCTGAACCCCGGCCGACAGACACAGAGACACGGACCCCATGGCCACCTTCACCCTCCCGAAGAACTCCACCATCTCGCCCGGCCAGACCTACAAGGCCGAGCCGGACGCGACGAAGGTCCGGTCCTTCAAGATCTACCGCTGGGATCCCGACACCGGGGAGAACCCGCGCCTCGACACCTACGAGATCGACCTCGACAAATGCGGGCCGATGGTCCTCGACGCCCTCATCAAGATCAAGAACGAGACCGACACGACGCTGACCTTCCGCCGCTCCTGCCGGGAAGGCATCTGCGGCTCCTGCTCCATGAACATCGACGGGCTGAATACCCTCGCCTGCCTCAAGCCCATCGAGGACGTGACGGGCGACGTGCGCATCTACCCCCTCCCGCACATGCCCGTGGTGAAGGACCTCGTGCCGGACCTGTCGCAGCTCTACGCCCAGCTCCGCGAGATCGAGCCCTGGCTCAAGTCCGACACCGCCCCGCCGCCGGACGGCGAGCGGCTTCAGTCGAAGGAGGAGCGGGAGAAGCTCGACGGGCTGTGGGAGTGCATCCTGTGCTTCTGCTGCTCGACCGCCTGCCCGTCCTACTGGTGGAACGGCGACCGCTTCCTCGGCCCGGCGATCCTTCTCCAGGCCTACCGCTGGATCGCGGATTCCCGCGACGAGGCGACGGGCGAACGGCTGGACAACCTGCAGGACCCGTTCCGGCTGTATCGCTGCCACACCATCATGAACTGCGCCCGCACCTGCCCGAAGGGCCTCAACCCCGCGGCGGCGATCGGCCAGATCAAGAAGCTGATGGTGGAGCGGGAGGGGTAGGGCCACGCACCACGTCGCGGTCGTCGGCGCCGGCCCCGCGGGGCTGGCGGCGGCCGAGGTCCTGGCGGGGGCGGGCGTCACGGTCACGATCCACGACCGGATGCCCTCCCCGGCGCGGAAGTTCCTCATCGCGGGCCGGGGCGGGCTGAACCTCACCCACACCGAGCCGCTCGACCGCTTCCTGTCGCGCTACGGGGAGGCCCGGGCCCGCCTCGAACCCGCCATCCGCGCCTTCCCGCCCGACGCGGTCCGCGCCTGGGCGGAGGAGCTGGGCCAGCCGACCCTCGTCGGCACCTCCGGCCGCGTCTTCCCCGTGGCCATGAAGGCCGCCCCCCTCCTGCGCGCCTGGCTGCGCCGCCTGGACGCCGGCGGCGTGACCCTGCGGACGCGGCGGGACTGGGCCGGCTGGGGCGCGGACGGGGCACCCGTCTTCGTGGCAGCCGTCTTCGTGGCGCCCGTCTTCGTCGCGGCCGGCGCCGCACGCCCCGCCACCGCGGATGGCGCGCGGGACGGTGGGGCCCGCAGCACGCAGCTGCCGGCGGATGCCTCCGACCCGGTCCCCGACGCCACCCTCCTCGCCCTCGGCGGCGCCTCCTGGCCGCGTCTCGGCGCCGATGGCGGCTGGGCGCCGGTCCTCGCCGCGCGGGGCGTCGTCGTCGCCCCCTTCGCCCCGGCCAATGCGGGCGCCCTGATCGCGTGGTCCCCGCACCTGCGGGACCGTTTCGCCGGCACGCCCCTCAAGCGCATCGCCGCCACCGCCGGGGGCCGCACCGTGCGGGGGGAGGCGGTCGTCACCGCCGCCGGCCTGGAGGGCGGCGCCATCTACGCCCTGTCGCGCGAACTCCGCGGCGGGGCGACGCTGCACCTGGACCTCCGCCCGGACCTGTCGGCGGAGGAGGTGGCGCGCCGCCTTGCCGCCCCGCGCCGCGGCCAGTCCACCGCCAACCACCTTCGCCGCACCCTCGCCCTGCCGCCGGTCGCGGTCGCGCTGCTGCGGGAGGGTGGGCCGGACGGGGACACCCTCGCCGCCCGCATCAAGGCGCTGCCGCTGCGGGTCACCGGCCTCGCCGGGCTGGACCGCGCCATCTCCTCCGCCGGCGGCGTCCGGTGGGAGGAGGTGGGGGAGGACTTCGCCCTGCGCCGCATCCCCCGAACCTTCGCCGCGGGAGAGATGCTGGACTGGGAGGCGCCGACCGGCGGCCACCTCCTCACCGCCTGTCTCGCCACCGGCCGGGCCGCGGCGCGGGGCATCCTCGCCGCCCTCGTCGCCGGCGGGCCGGATCGTCACGGGACGGACTCCCCCACGCCTCCCGTCCCGTCCTAAGGTCGCGCCGGAACACCTCGGGGGAGGCCGCCGTGCAGATCCACAACTACCTCTTCTTCGCCGGCAACTGCGGCGAGGCCTTCGACGCCTACGCCGCCATCCTCGGCGGCACGGTCACGGCGAAGATGCTCTACCGGGAGAACCCGGACGGCCACGTCCCGCCGGGCATGGACGACGCCGTCATGCACGTCTCCCTGACGGCCGGCGGCGCCACGCTCATGGGCTCGGACTCGCCGCCGGCGATGCACCGCCCGCCCGGCTCCTTCTCCACCTCCCTCACCTTCGACGACCTCGCGGAGGCCGAGCGGGTGTTCCGCGCGCTGGCCGAGGGCGGGTCGGTGCAGATGGCCTGGGGCGAGACCTTCTGGGCGCACGGCTTCGGCGCGGTGACCGACCGCTTCGGCATGCCGTGGATGGTGATGACGCCGAAGCCGATGTGACGGCGGCGGGGCTGGCCCGCGCGAAAAGCGGGTGGTGCGGCGCAGCGCCGGACCGCCCCCGCCCGTTGCGAGGCGGAATCCCGTCCGGACCCCCCGCCCCATGAAGACCGACCCATGAAGACCGCCCCATGAAGACCGTCGTCGGCTGCGACCTGTCCTACCGGACCTCCGGCCCCTCCGTCCTCCTCCTCAACGTCCAGCCCGCCCGCACGAAGCGCCAGACCATCCTGCGCGAGATGCTGACCGTGACGCCGGAAGGCACCCGCATGGAGGACTGGGAGGCCCCGACCGGCAACCGCTACCTCCGCTTCCACCCCGCGGCGAACGTCACCCTGCGGATCGTGCACGAGGCGGAGGTGGAGGTCGCGTCCCACGTCGCGCACCCCGCGACCGTGCCGGACGTCCCCGTCTCCGAGCTGCCGCCGGAGGTGCTGCCCCACCTCTGGCCCTCCCGCTACTGCGAGTCCGACCGGCTGGAGCGCCTCGCCCGCCGGGAGTTCTGCGACGCGGGGGAGGGCCACGCCCGGGTGACCGCGGTGTGCAACTGGGTGAACGAGCGGATCGCCTACATCGCCGGCGCCTCCCTCCCCACCACCACCGCGACGGAGACCTTGCTGGCCGGCGCGGGGGTGTGCCGGGACTTCGCCCACCTCTCCATCGCGCTGTGCCGGGCGATGGGCATCCCCGCCCGCTTCCTCTCCGTCCACGCGCCGGGGCTGGTGCCGCCGGACTTCCACGCGGTGTTCGAGGCCTGGCTCGGCGACCGCTGGTGGCTGTTCGACGCGACGCGACAGTCGCCGGTGGACGCCCTCATCCGCATCGGCCAGGGACGCGACGCGGCGGAGGCGGCCTTCGCCGAACTCCACGGCGCCATCACGCCGGTCCTCGGGCCGGGGGGCATCACGGTCCACGCCACGGTGACGGACGGCCCGGACCCCGCGACGGCGCCGCGGACCACGGAGGCGGTGGCGGCCTGAACGCCGCCGTTGCGCCCCCGGCGCCGCCATCCTACATCCGGGGCATGACACGCCTCTCGGCCACCTCCGCGCGAATGCGGCGAATTACCGGAACGGTCGCCTGACCGTCGCGCGGGGCTGAGCCCCGCGCCGCGGGGCGGGCGACCGGAACGGCCGCCGCCCCTCCCCGCACCCCGCCGAGAATCACCCCCGCCATGTTCGATGCCGCCGTTCCCGTCCTCGGGTCCGCATCCGCCGTCGTCCCGTGCGACGCCGCGGCGGAGACGCCGCGCCTCGCCCACCGCTTCACCCTCCTCGCCGAGCCGTCCGCGGGGCTGCTGTCACGCCTGCTCCAGCCGCTCGCCAAGCGCGACCTGACGCCCGACCTGTTCCGCGCCCGCCGCATCGGCGGGATGATCCGGGTGGAGGTCACGGTGGAGGCCGACGACGACGCGGCCCGCCGCATCGCCGGCGACCTGCGCCGGGTGATCGGCGTCGCGCGGCTGGAGGTGGAACGGGGACGCGTCGCCGCCTGAGGGACGCTCCGCGCCGATCATCCCGTCGTGCTGGCCGCCGCCGCCGGCCGTTACGCCGGGCCGCGGCGTGGCGCGCCGGACGGCGCCGCGGCGCGACGAGCCCGTCCGGACCGACGCCCCGTCACGCCCCCCGCGGCACGGCGACCCCCGCCCCGGCCGGCACGGGCGGCAGCGGCCGGAACAGCATCCAGACCGCGAGGAGCCACCCGAGCAGCGCCGCGAGGGCGAGCGCGCCGTAGAGCGCGGTTTCCGGCATCACGGGCCCCGGCTCCAGCACCGCGCGGGCGGGGTCCGCGGGGTCGTGGCGCAGCGTCACCGTGGCGCCCACGGGGTAGCGCGCCACCGTGGCGCGCGCGTCCTCCTCGCCGCCGCTCGCGAGGTATTCGAAGCGCACCCGGTCCGTCCGGTAGGTCCGGCCCGCGACGGCGTAGCGCGCCTCCACCGCCGCCGCGCGGCTCGTCGAGGCGCCGCCGCGCCGCGACGTCCGCGTGTTCTCCTCCACGCGGGACCGCACGATCGTCCCCGGCACCGCGGTCCAGTTCCGGCTCGCCACTGCGTCGAGCGTCCCGGACACGTAGCCGGGGATGCCGAGGAGGAGGAGCGGCAGGAGCAGCACCGCCATCGCGCCCGCGACGATCTTGTACGCCACCGCCCGGGCCCGCGGGTCGTTCGGCCGCGGGGCGCCGCGCGGGCGCACCGGCATCCAGGCCGCCATCACCGCGGCCGGCGTGCGGATGGCCTTGACGATGAGCCAGATCCCCGCCCCGACGTAGCCGAGGAGGATGGCCAGCGGCGCGAACAACCCCGGCGCCTCGGGGGCCGGAACCTCCTCCAGGAGCGCGGCGGGGATGGCCGCGGATTCCGGCCGGGCGCGGACGTAGCCAACCTCGATCGGCGTCCCGGCGGGGAGCGCCGCGTCCCACCCCCGCGGCAGCAGGCCGTAGTCGCTCAGCGACACCGGCTCCGCCCCCGCACGCTGGCCGGGGTGCCGGACGCGGAGGCCGGTGATGACCGTCCCGACGCGCCGGACCTCCGCGATCTCCCCCCGCGCCGTCGCGCCGTCCGGGGCGCGATAGGCGCCGAGCGGGTCCGACGGGCCGATGGAGAAGACGAGGGGGAGGAGCAGCCCGAGCACGAGGAGGCAGGCGCCGAGGATGATCATGGAGCGGCGCAGGGCGCTGGGAGGCAAGGGCGTGGTCTCCGTACGGGCAGGGCGAACGTTCCGGATGCGCTCGGCGTTGCCTCGAACGCGGCTTGCGGGCGTGCCGTCCGGTGCCGTTCCCCGGGGAGGCCCGGCTGGCGGGATCGCGGGCGACCTGCGCCGGGTGATCGGCGTCGCGCGGCCGGAGGTGGAGCGGGGCCGCATCGCCGCGTGACCGCGGCGACGGGAACCGCCGGACGGCTCCCCCCGACGTGACGCCGCGGGCCCGGTGCGGGCGCGGCGTGCCGGCACCATCTCCACGGCAGTGGCCCGACGTCCCCCGCCGCTCGCGCCGACAGGCCCCCTGACCCGATGACCGAAGCCCTCCTCCCCTCCGCTCTCGACCTCGCCCGCTTCCAGTTCGCCTTCGTGGTGGTGTGGCACTTCCTGTTCCCCGCCTTCTCCATCGGCCTCGCCTCCTACCTGGCGGTGCTGGAGGGGCTGTGGCTGTGGTCCAAGAACCCGGCCTACCTCGATACCTTCCGCTACTGGCTGCGGGTCTTCGCGGTGACCTTCGCGATGGGCGTCGTCTCGGGGATCACCATGTCCTACCAGTTCGGCACGAACTGGTCCCGGTTCTCCGACCTCGCGGGGCCGGTGATCGGGCCGCTCATGGGCTACGAGGTGCTGACGGCGTTCTTCCTCGAAGCGGGCTTCCTCGGGATCATGCTGTTCGGGCTGAACCGGGTGGGGCCGGCGCTGCACATGACGGCCACCGCCCTCGTCGCCTTCGGGACGGCGATGTCGGCCTTCTGGATCCTGTCGGTGAACTCCTGGATGCACACCCCCGCGGGCTTCGTGCGGGATGCGGACGGGCGGTTCCTGCCGGATGACTGGTGGGCGATCGTCTTCAACCCCTCCTTCCCCTACCGCTTCGCGCACACGGTGACGGGCGCCTACCTGACGACGGCGCTCATCGTCGGCGCGGTCGGGGCGTGGCACCTGCTGCGGGAGTGGCAGGGCAAGGCGGAGCGGCGCGACGCCTCGGTGCAGGGCGGGGCGCTGCGGCCGCACGGGCCGGAGACGGCGTCGGAGGTCGCGCCGGCGATGCTTGGCGGAGCGCTTGCGGGAGTCGGCGCCGTGCCGATGACCGCCGCG
>CAXVWQ010000510.1:0-5128 GCA_964263755.1 Roseomonas sp.
CACGAAGTCCTGCGTGCGGTGCGTCGCGGAGCCGGGGAGGCGGTCGCCCTCCACGCCGATGACCTTGAGGGCGAGGCCGCGGGGGACGCCGATATCGTCGTCCAGCACGTCCGGGCGGTTGGAGGAGAGGCGGAGGATGGCGGGGTAGGCGGCGGGGCGGGCGAAGAGGCCCTGGGCGAGTTCGGGCGGCAGGCCGTCGAGGACGCGGAGTTCGCCCTCCAGCAGCCCGTGGCTCTTGGTGTGCAGGCCGCGGGTGGCGTGGCCGGTGAGGCGGAGGGCGGTGTCCTGGTTGTCGCGCATGAGGGCGCGGAGGCGCGCGGCCTTCGCGGTTTCGTCGCGTTCCGGATGCTCGATGGACGGGTCGTAGGGGAGGGGCGTGGGCAAGGCGGGCTCCGGTGGGGGCGGGACGCCCGCGGTGGGGCTGCGGGGCAACGTCGGGGGCGGGGGCATGTTGCCAAGGGTGCGGCGTTGCCAAGCCGCGACGGCGCGGATAGGCGGCGTGGGGTCAGGGGAGATTCAGCATGACGCCCGGGATACGGCCGCTGATCGCGGGTAACTGGAAGATGAACGGCACGGCGCGGGAGGCGGCGGCGCTGGCCGAGGGCGTGCGGGCCGGGCTGGACCGGGTGCCCGGCGCGGACCTGCTGATCTGCCCGCCCTTCCTCCACATCCACGCCGCGGCGGCGGCGATCGCGTGGAAGCCCGTGGCGATCGGCGCGCAGGACGTCTCGGCCGAGGGCAACGGGGCGCACACCGGGGACCTCTCGGCGGCGATGCTGGCGGATGCGGGGTGCGGCTACGTCATCGTGGGGCATTCGGAGCGGCGGGCGGATCACGGGGAGACGGACGCCACCGTGCGCGCCAAGGCGGCGGCGGCGATCGGGGCGGGGCTGATCCCCGTGGTCTGCGTCGGGGAGACGGAGGCGCAGCGGGATTCGGGGGAGGCGGAGGCGGTGGTCGCGGCCCAGGTCGCGGGATCGCTGCCGGAGGGGTTCGTGGCGGCGAAGGGGGTGGTGGCCTACGAGCCGGTGTGGGCCATCGGAACCGGGCGCACCCCGACGGAGGGAGACATCGCGGCGATGCACCGGCGGCTGCGGGCGGAGGTGGTGCGGGCGGCCGGGGTGGGGGGGCGGACGACGCGGCTGCTCTACGGAGGGTCGGTGAAGCCCTCGAACGCTGCGGCGATCCTGGCGATCCCGGACGTGGACGGGGCCCTGGTGGGCGGGGCGAGCCTCAAGGCGGAGGATTTCCTCGGGATCGCGGCGGCGGTTGCCGCAGCGTGACGCTGTTCGGCTGGCGCAGGGCCGTCTAGAAGGCCCTCGCCATGGTCACCGTCCTCCTCGTCCTGCACCTCTTCGTCGCAGCCGCCCTCATCGGCGTCGTGCTCCTCCAGCGCTCGGAAGGGGGCGGGCTCGGCGTCGGGTCGTCCGGGGGCATGGGGAACTTCATGTCGGGCCGGGGCACCGCGAACCTGCTGACCCGGGCCACCGCCATCCTTGCGATCGCCTTCTTCGCCCTGGCGGTGGCGCTGGCCCTGCTGACCCGGGGCGCCGGGTCCGGGCGGTCCCTCTTCGACGCGCCGCCGGCCGCCGCGCCGGCGCCTGCCACGCCCGCGCTCCCGGCCGCGCCCTCCGTGCCGACGAACTGACCCGTTCAACACCGCGTCGGCGCATGGGTGAATCGCGCCGCCGCCCCTGGCGGCACACGCCCGATGCGGGGTATGCCACCCGCCCATGACGCGGTTCGTCTTCATCACCGGCGGCGTGGTTTCCTCGCTCGGCAAGGGCATCGCGGCGGCGTCGCTCGCGGCCCTGCTCCAGGCCAGGGGGTACAAGGTCCGGCTGCGGAAGCTGGACCCCTACCTCAACGTGGATCCGGGGACGATGAGCCCCTACCAGCACGGCGAGGTCTTCGTGACCGACGACGGGGCCGAGACGGACCTCGACCTCGGGCATTACGAGCGCTTCACCGGGGTGCACGCGAACCAGGCGGACGCCTGGACGACGGGGCGCATCTATTCCGACGTGATCGCGAAGGAGCGGCGGGGGGAATACCTCGGCGGCACCGTGCAGGTGATCCCGCACATCACCGACGCCATCAAGGACGGGGTCAGGACGGGGGTCGAGGACTACGATTTCTGCCTCGTCGAGGTCGGCGGAACGGTGGGAGACATCGAGGGGCTGCCGTTCCTCGAAGCCCTGCGGCAACTCTCGTATGAGCTGGGGCCGCGCAACTCGCTCTTCGTCCACCTCACCCTCGTCCCCTGGATCGGGGCGGCGGGGGAGCTGAAGACGAAGCCGACGCAGCATTCGGTGAAGGAGCTGACAGGCCTCGGCATCCAGCCGCAGATCCTGCTGTGCCGCTGCGACCGGCCGATCCCGGAGAACGAGCGGCGCAAGATCGCCCTGTTCTGCAACGTGCGGCCGGAGAGCGTGATCCCCGCTCTGGACGCGAGCAGCATCTACGCCATCCCGTTGCAGTATCATGCCGAAGGACTGGACCGGGAGGTGCTGCGGCACTTCGACCTGTCCATCTACGGGGAGCCGGACCTCTCGGGCTGGCAGCGGATCAAGAAGACCCTGGAGCACCCGGAAGGCGAGGTCACCGTCGCCGTCGTCGGCAAGTACATGTCGCTGCTGGACGCCTACAAGTCGCTCGGCGAGGCGCTGACTCATGGCGGCATCGCCCACAACGTCCGGGTGAAGCTGGACTGGGTGGACAGCGCGGTGTTCGAGGGCGAGGGCGCGGTCGGGCGGCTGGAGGGCGCGCACGCCATCCTCGTTCCCGGCGTCTTCGGGGAGCGGGGGACGGAGGGCAAGATCCGCGCCGTGCAGTTCGCGCGGGAACGCAAGGTGCCGTTCTTCGGCATCTGCTTCGGGATGCAGATGGCGGTGGTGGAGGCGGCGCGGAACCTCGCGGGGATGCGGGGGGCGTCGTCGACCGAGTTCGGGCCGTGTGAGGACCCGGTCGTCGGGCTGCTGACGGAGTGGAAGCGCGGCAACGTCGTGGAGAAGCGTGAATCCGGCGGCGACCTCGGGGGGACCATGCGGCTCGGGTCGTTCCCGGCGCTGCTGGCCGAGGATTCCCTCGTTCGCGGGGTATACGGCGGCGCGGCGGAGATCACCGAGAGACACCGGCACCGCTACGAGGTGAACGTCGGCTACAGGGACCGGCTGGAGGAGGCGGGGCTGCGCTTCTCCGGCATGTCGCCGGACGGCGTGCTGCCGGAGATCGTGGAGCGGCCGGATCACCCCTGGTTCGTCGGGGTGCAGTTCCATCCCGAGCTGAAGTCCAAGCCCTTCGCGCCGCACCCGCTGTTCCGGGACTTCATCGGGGCGGCGGTGCGCCAGGCGAGGCTGATGTGAATGACGGCGATCACGGGACGCGTCGTTGCGGGTGTGCCGGCGCGCCGTAGGTAGGGAACGATGGCGGCCCTCCCGGTCGCCCCGGCTCGGAGGCGCGGCGCATGGCGAAGGTCCTGGTTCTCTATTACTCGTCCTGGGGGCACGTGGAGACGTTGGCGAACGCCGTGGCGGAGGGCGCACGGTCGGCGGGCGCCACGGTGGACGTGAAGCGCGTGCCCGAACTCGTCCCGCAGGAGATCGCGGAGAAGTCCCACTACAAGCTCGATCAGGCCGCGCCGATCGCGCAGCCGATGGAGCTGAAGGACTACGACGCGGTGATCCTCGGCACGCCGACCCGCTACGGGAACATGGCGTCGCAGATTAAGAACTTCCTCGACCAGACGGGCGGCCTCTGGGCCACCGACGCGATGGTGGGAAAGGTCGGATCGGCCTTCACCTCCACGGGTTCGCAGCACGGGGGCCAGGAGAGCACGCTGCTCGCGACCCACATCGTGCTGATGCATCTCGGGATGATCGTCGTCGGGCTGCCGTATTCCTACAAGGGGCAGGCGGACGTGACGATCGTGCAGGGCGGGACGCCCTACGGGGCCTCGACGATCTCCGGCGCCAAGGGCGAACTCCAGCCCACCCCGGGCGACCTGGACGGGGCGCGGTTCCAGGGGGCGCACGTCGCGAGGATCGCGGCGAAGCTCGCGGCCTGAGGCGGTGCGGGGCGGGGCGGGGCGCTGGCCGCGCCGCGCGGTCGTCGCGGCGGCCCTGGCGATCGTCGTCCTGCACGTCGCGACGCACGCGGCGAAGTGGCCGGATTTCTCGGGGTGGTGGGCCGGTTTCGACCAGTCGGCCTCCTTTCGCGCCGCCCGCGCCTGGGCGGCGCTCGACCTCGATCCCGCCCTGCACCACTACCCCGCGGGGTATGCGCTCCTCGCGGCGCCCTTCGCGGGCGTGCTGGGGCCGCAGCCCTTCGCGGTCGCCGACCTCGCCGCGCATCTCGCGACCCTCGCCCTGCTCGTCGGCCTGGCGCGCCGGCTGGCGCCGGGCGACGCCTGGGCGCCGGCCCTCGGCGCCCTCGCGTGCCTCGTCGGGACCGCGTCGTCCCGGACGCTCCTCGCCACCTGGGTGGTCCCGTGGTCCACCACGGCCGCGGCGCCCGCGCTGCTCGGCGGGCTGCTCCTCGGCCTCCGCTACCTCGACGCGCCGAACGTCGTTCGCGCCATGGCGAGCGGCGGCGCGGCCGGCCTCGCGGCGCTGTTCCGGCCGGTCGATGCGGCGCTCGTCCTCTCCTGCCTCGCCGGTGCCTTCGCCCTCGCCGGGGTGCGGCGGCCCGTGCGGGCGGTGGCGGCGGAGGCGGCGGGGTTCGTGGCGGGCGTGGCCGGGCCCGTCGCCCTCGCCGTCGCGCTCCACGCCGCCATCCACGGCGTCGCGCCCGGCGACTACCTCGCCTTCTCCCGCACGGTGGGCTTCGATCCCGCGCTGATCCCGCTCCGCTGGGTCGTCCTCGGGCTGGACGGCGCGGCGGTGTTCGGCGCGGCGGCGGGGCCGGGTCTGGCGGTGGCCTTCCCGTGGCTGCTGCCCGGCCTCGCCGGCCTGCTCGCGCTGTGCCTCCTGCCGGCGTCGCGGCGCGCCGCCTCGCTCCCGGCTGCCGCCGTGCTGGTGACCTGGCTGACCTACCTCGCCTACCGCGACCTGCATCCGGTCTCGCTCTGGCGGTTCTACAACGTCCACTACCTCAAATGGACCCTCCCGGTGCTGGCGCTCGGCGGCCT
>CAXVWQ010000511.1:0-3728 GCA_964263755.1 Roseomonas sp.
GCCACGGCGGCACGCTTCCTGAAGGACGAGCGCCTCCGGACCGTCTTCTCCTTCCATCCGCTCCTCATCGGCGGCAATCCCTTCACCGCCTCCGGCATCTACGCCCTCATCCCCGCGCTGGAGCAGCGCTGGGGCGTCCACTGGCCGATGGGCGGCATGGGGCGGATCGTCGCGGGCCTCGCGGACCTCGTGGAGGACGGCGGCGGCGCGCTCCGCCCGAACGCCGACGTGGCGGGCATCACCACGCGCGACGGCCGCGCGACGGGCGTGCGCCTCGCGTCCGGTGAACCCGTCGCGGCCGACGTCGTCGTCTCCAACGCCGATGCCGCCTGGACCTACCGCCACCTCCTCCCCGACGGCGCCGAGCCCCGCTGGTCCCACCGCCGCGCCGGGGCCGCGCGGCAATCCATGGGCCTCTTCGTCTGGTACTTCGGCACGCGCCGCCGCTACGAGCAGGTGGGCCACCACACCATCCTCCTCGGCCCCCGTTACCGCGGCCTGCTGGACGACATCTTCCGCCGCAAGACGCTGTCGCCGGACTTCTCCCTCTACCTGCACCGCCCCACCGCGACCGACCCCTCCATGGCGCCGCCCGGCCACGACTCGTTCTACGTCCTCGCCCCCGTCCCGAACCTCGCCGGCGGCGCCGACTGGTCGCGGGAAGCCGAACCCTTCCGGCAGGCCGTCGCGCGCCGCCTCTCGGAGACCGTCCTGCCGGGCTTCGAGTCCGAGATCGTCACCTCCCGCGTCGCGACGCCGGTGGACTTCCGCGATCGCCTCCTCGCCACCCACGGCTCCGGCTTCGGCCTGGAGCCCGTGCTGTGGCAGAGCGCCTGGTTCCGCCCGCACAACGCCTCCGACGGCGTGCGCGGCCTCTACCTCGTCGGCGCCGGCACGCATCCCGGGGCGGGGGTGCCGGGCGTGCTGTCCTCCGCCCGAGTCCTCGACACGGTGGTCCCGCATGCCTCCGCCCTGGCCCATGCTTCCTGATTGGAACGACGATTCCTCCTGGAGCGGCGCCGCGTCGGCGCGCGCCGACCTCGCGGCGTGCCGCGCGCTGCTCCGCGACGGGTCGCGGTCCTTCCACACCGCCTCGCTCCTCCTTCCCGCCCGGGTGCGCCTCCCCGCCTCCGCGCTCTACGCCTTCTGCCGCGTGGCGGACGACGCCGTGGACATCGGGCCGGAGGGCGCGACGGCGGGCGTCGCCCGGACCCGCGACCGCCTCGCCCGCACCTATGCCGGCGCGCCCCTGCCGCACCCCGTGGACCGCGCCTTCGCCCGCACCGTCTCCCGCCACGGCATCCCGCGCACCCTGCCGGAAGCCCTCGTCGAAGGTCTCGCCTGGGACGCCGAGGGCCGCCGCTACGAGACCCTTCCGGACCTCCTCGCCTATGCCGCCCGGGTCGCCGGTTCCGTCGGCGCGATGATGGCGCTGCTGATGGGCGCGCGCGGCGCGTCGGCGCTCGCCCGTGCCTGCGACCTCGGCGCCGCGATGCAGCTGACGAACATCGCCCGCGACGTGGGGGAGGACGCCGCCAACGGCCGCCTCTACCTTCCCCTGTCCTGGCTGCGGGAGGCCGGGATCGCGCCCGACGCGTGGCTCGCCCGGCCGGTCGCCGACGATGCCCTGCGCGGCGTGGTCCGCCGCCTCCTCCCGGAGGCCGACGCCCTCTACGCCCGCGGCCTCGCCGGCGTCGCGCTCCTCCCGGCGGATTGCCGCCCCGCCATCGCCGCCGCCGCCGCGATCTACGGCGAGATCGGGCGGGACGTGGCGCGCCGCGGCCACGACAGCGTCACCGCCCGCGCGGCCGTCCCGACGCGGCGGAAACTGGCGCTGGCGGCCCGCAGCGCGCCGGCGATCCGCGCCCGCCCGGGGGCGGCGAGTCACGACGCGCCGCTGGCCGAACACCGCTTCCTCGTGGAGGCGGGGCAGGCAGACCGCCCGCCCGCGTGCCCCATCCGCCCGAGCGGCGCCGCGTGGTGGGACGTTCGGGCGCGCCTCCTCTGGTCGCTCGCCATCCTCGCGCGCCCGGCCGGCGGCCACGCCCCGCGCGGCGCGCCGTCCTGAGGGGGGGAGCATGACCGTGCGTCACATCCTCGGCGCCCTCTGCTTCGCCGCGGCGGCTTGGCTCCTCTGGTCCGCCGCGAACCGACGCCGCCGCGCGCGGGATCAGGCGGCGGCCGGCATCGTGCCGCCGCCGCTGCACCCCTCCCTCACCCTCATGGCCGATATCGGCCCGTCCCTCATCATCTTCGGCCTCGTCGTCGCGGGCGGGCAGACGGTCGTCGCCTTCCTCCTGACCGATGGCGGCGGCGTCTTCTCATCCTTCGACCTCGCGGGCTTCGTCGCCCTCCTCGTCGCCTACGGGATCTGGGTGAAGGTGAAGGGCCGCCACCGGCTCGCGCCCTGATCCCGCCGGCAGGGGCGTGGCAACCCGCGGCGCCGGCGCACGTTCCCGTTCCCGGCCCTCCCGTGGCCAGAGGACCGTCCCGTGGGCAGCACCAACTCCATCATCCCCTGGCTTTTCGGCGCCACGTTCGTCCTCGTGATCGGGATCCTGCTGTGGTATCGGCGCCGTGCGAAGATCAGCCGCGAGATCCGTGGCGAGCACGGCCACGTCAGCCACCCGCCGCCGGACGACGACACGCCCCGCAACCGCACCCCCTGACGCGGCGGGACCCCCGGCCGAAGGACGCCCCGGATCACGCCGATCCGGGGCGTTCGCGTGTCAGCCCACGACCTTGCGGTAGAGGTGCCAGGTCGCGTGCCCCAGCACGGGGATGACCACCGCGAGGCCGACGAGCAGCGGCAGCGACCCGAGGAACAGCAGCCCCGCCACGATCAGCCCCCAGATCGCCATCGGCACCGGGTTCGCCGCCACCGCCCGGAAGGACGTCCGGATCGCCGCCACCGTGCCGACGTCCCGCTCCAGCAGCAGGGGGAAGGACACGACGCTGATCGCCAGCGCCACGGCCGCGAAGCCCAGCCCGACGAGGTTGCCGACGAGCATGAGGCGGTAACCCTGCGGCGTCTCCGTCGCGATGCGCCAGAGGTCACCGAGCGAGGCGGGGTAGACGGGGCCGACCGTAGAGCGGTAGATCGCGTAGGCCGCGAACAGCCACGCCGCGAACAGCACGAACAGCAGCAGCCCCACCCCGACGATCGACCCGATGCCGGCGGACCGGAACACGTCCAGCCCGTTCGAGACGCTCACCGGCGGCCCCTCCTCGCGCCGTCGGCTCATCTCGTAGATGCCGAGGGCCGCGATCGGCCCGAGGAGTGCGAAGCCCGCGACGAGCGGCCAGATGATCGGCAGCAGGTTCGTGCCGGACGCGGCGAAGGCCAGGACCAGTCCCATCACCGGGTAGATGAGCGCGAGGAAGAAGAGCTGCGTCGGCACTTCGAGGAAATCCCGCCAGCCCCGCGACAGCGCGTCCGTCAGGTCGGGCAGGCCGATCCGTCGTATCGTGGGTTCGGCCGCGGGCCGCGCCGCGCGTGTCGCCAGGTCCGACATGGGCTGGGATTCTCCGGCCGGCGTTCCGGCGCGCCGCGGCGACCTCGTCGCGGTGGTCCCGATCGGTGCTCCGTGCATCCAGGCGGTGCCGGGTCGCCAAGGGGACCTGACGCATCCAAACTGGCAACGAGCGCGTAGCGTTGTCAGGGCGATCACGCAGGCGTGTCGGGAGGGGCGGCGATGGAGAACGCGGGGCTGGTGGAGATGGCGCTC
>CAXVWQ010000512.1:0-3876 GCA_964263755.1 Roseomonas sp.
CGCTCGGTGACCGCGCTGAACGCCGTGCTGGCCGCCTACCTCGCCCAGCGCGCCGAGATCTTCGCGCCGGGCGACGCCCGCGTCCTCTCCGCCGAGACCGACCGCATGGCGACGGACCTGCGCGCGATCGACGAGCAGATCAGCGCCATCCGTTCCGCCAACGCCATCCTCGACCTGCCCCAGGACATCCAGATCGCCAACGCGCGCGCCGACAACGTGACGACCCGCGTGGACGCGCTGCGGGAGCGCAAGGCGCTGACCGACGCGCAGCTCGCCGCCGCCCGCACCCGCCTCGCCGCCTATCCCCCGCGCGTGATCGCCGCCGCCGAGACGACGAACCTCGCGCCGAACGACGACAGCCGCAACGAACTCACGCGCCTGACGCTGGAACGGCGCCGGATGTCCCTCCAATACGCCCCGGACTGGGCACCGCTGCGCGAACTCGACGCCCGGATCGCGACCCTCCAGGCCAGCATCGCCCAGAACGTCCGGACCCGCTTCGAGACGGTGCGCGAGGTCCGCAACCCCGCCGTGGAGCAGCTCTCCCTCCGCATCGCCACGCTGGAGGTGGAGGCCGACGCCATGGCCCGCCAGATGGCCGAACTCGACACCCAGCGCGGCGAGGCCGGGGCCCGCGCCGCCACCTTGCTCCGCGCCGAGGCCGCGCTGCGCGACCTCGGCCGCCGCCGGGAGGCGATGGAGACCTCCTTCCGCCAGATCGCGGGCCGCGAGACGGGCGCCCGCATCTCGGAGGACGCGCGCCGGATCCGTTCGCCGACGGTGTCCGTGGCCCAGCCCCCCGTCGCCGCGGTGGGGCCGGTGGACCGCACCCTGTCCTTCCTCGCCGCCGGCCTCGTCGGCGGGGTCATCGCGGCGGGGGCGGCGGCGATCCTCCTCGCCCTCCTCCGCCGCACCCTCGCCACCTCCGACGAGGCGTCGCGCGGCCTCGCCCTCCCGGTCCTCGCCTCCCTCGCCTCCACGAAGGCGCTGGAGAGCGGCGGGCGCGACGCCCAGCTGACCGACCTCGCGGCCCTCATCCTCGACGCCCGCTCCTCCGGCGAACGCCTCTCCCTCGTCCAGTTCGTCGCCACCTCCGGGGAGGACGGCCGTTCCGCCATCGCCCTCGCGGTCGCGGCGGAGATCGCGCGGGAGCGCGGCATGCGGACCCTGCTGGTGGACCTGGAGACCGACGGCCGCGCCCACCTCGCCGCCATGGGCTCGCACCCCGTGCACGAGGGGACGGACCCGGAGAACATCCTCGCCTTCAACACCGTCATCCCCTCCCTCTGGATCGCCTACGCCGCCCGCCGTTCGTTGCTGGGCGACCCCCACACGGGCATCGAGCGCACCGCGGCGCTGCTGGAGCGGCTGCGCCGGGAACTCGACGTCGTCATCGTCGTCGCCCCGACCGATGGCCAGACCGACTACGCCATGCGCCGCCTCACCGCCCTCATGGACGCCAACCTGCTGGTGCTGCGCGCCGAGCGCACCGACGCGTCCGTGGCCCGCCGCGCCCGGGACGCGGTGGTCGCCGCCGGCGGCCGCCTCGTCGGGCTGGTGATGAGCGGGGAGCGGCGCATCGTCCCCCCCGCCTTCGCCCGGATGGTCGCGTGAGGCGCCGCGCCGTCGTCCTCGCCCCGCTGGCGCTCGCCGCCTGCGCGCCCGGGACGAACAACTTCTCCACCACCCAGAACATCCGCGTCACCGAACGCCTGCCCGAAGGCTTCGCCGCCTGGACCGACGCCCCCGCCCCCTACCGCTTCGGCCCCGGCGACCGCGTGAAGGTCCAGTTCCTCCTCACGCCGGAGGTCTCGGAGACCGCCCTCGTCGCCCCGGACGGCACCATCTCCCTCCGCGTCGCCGGCCGCGTGGACGTCTCCGGCCGCACCACGGGCGACGCGGAGCGCACCATCGCCGCCGCCTCCCGCCGCACCCTCACCAATCCCATCGTCACCGTCGGGCTGGACGAGGCGGGGTCGGCGGTGGCCTTCGTCGGCGGGCAGGTGCGGCGGGCCGGCGCCTACCCCCTCGCGGGCCGTCGCGGCATCGCTGAGGTCGTCACCCTCGCCGGCGGGCTGGAGGACGAGGCGCGGATGGACCAGATCATCCTCATCCGCCGCGCCCCGGACGACCGGCCGATGCTGCGGACCGTCAACCTCCAGTCCTTCATCTCCGGCACCGCGATCGGCGGCGACGTGCCGCTCGTGGCAGGCGACATCGTCTTCGTGCCGCGCACCCGCATCGCCGAGATCGGGCTGCTGGTGGAGCAGCTCACACGCTCCATCCCCTTCAACCGCTCCTTCTCCTACGCCATCAACCGCAACACCCCGGGCGGGCTGATCTAGCGCCGTGGAGGAGATCGCCCTCCTCGGCCGCGTCCCCGTCGCGCCGCTGGACGTCCGGGGGGCGGCGGAGCGGGTCATGGCGCGGGACCCGGCCGACCCCTTCGCCTACGTGGCGACCATCAACGCCCAGACCCTCCTGCTCGCGGAACGGCCGGAGACGCGGCTGCGCGCCGCCTACGACGCCGCGTGGCTCCGCCTGAACGACAGCACCGTCCTCGCCCGTCTCCAGCGCCTCGCCCTCGGCACGGCGGTCCCGGTCTGCCCCGGCAGCGACCTGACCCTCCACCTCCTGACCCATCACCTGCGGCCGGATGACGCGGTGACGATCGTCGGCGGCGACGCCGCGATGGTCGCGGCGCTGCGCGAACGCTTCGGCCTCCGCCGCATCGCCCATCACGAGCCGCCCATGGGCTACGCGGAGGAGCCCGCCGCCTGGGACGCCGCCGCGGCCTTCCTGCGCGACCATCCCGCCCGCCTCGCCTTCGTCGCCACCGGCGCGCCCCGGTCGGAACGCCTGATGCACGAGGTGGCGCGGCGCGGCGGCGCGACGGGGACGGCGCTGGCCGTCGGCTCCTCCCTCCTCTTCGCCGCCGGCCTCACCCCCCGCGCGCCGGAGGGAATGCGCCGCGCCGGCCTGGAATGGCTGCACCGCGCGGCGACCGAGCCGCGGCGCCTCGGCGCCCGATACGCCGCCGACCTCCTGCCCCTCCTGCGCCTCGCCCGGCGCGCGCGGACCGAGGCGCGCGCCCGCTGAGGCCGCTGATCCGCTACGGCCTCGCCCTCGGCGACGGGGGCCTCACCGCCCTCCTCTCCCTCCTTGTCTCCCTCTGGCTCATCCGCCGCGGCGAGCCCGACGCCTTCGGGGCCTGGATCTTCTGGTCCAACGCCGCCCTCGTCGCGGCCACCGTCGCGACGGGCCTCACCACGGTCCACCTGCACCGCCTCCCCGCCGGCCCGCCGGCGGCGCGGCGCCGCACCGAACGCGCGATCCTCTCGGCCGGACTGACCCTGGCGGCGCTCTCCGCCATCCTCGCCGCGGTCGCCGTCGCCGTCCTGACCCCGCCTCTCGCCACCCCGGCCGCGGTCGTCTTCATCCCCGCCACTCTCCTCGGGTTCCACCTCCGCTTCCTCGCCGCCTCCCGCGGCGCGCTCGGCTGGCCGGCGGGCGTCTCCCTCATCGTCCTCGCGGCTGTCCTCGCCGGCCTCCTGGCCGTCGAGTCGCTCGGTCAGCGCATCGGCGCGGGGCACGTGCTGCTGCTGTATGGCATCGCGCAGCTCCTCGCCGCCGGCGGGGCGCTCCGCCGCCTCTCGCCCGGCGCCCCGCCCGATTTCGGCCGCGGCGGACGGGCCCGCTGGCGCGTCCTCGTCCGCCGCTCCGGCTGGCCCGTCGCCGGCGGGCTCGCGGGCGAGGTCTCGACGCGCCTCTACGTCTTCCTCGTCGCCGCGATAGCCGGCACCGGCGCCCTCGCCGCGGTGGCGGCGGCGCCGACCCACCGCCCCCCCCCCCCCCCCCACCCCCGCCCCCGGGCCC
>CAXVWQ010000513.1:0-4549 GCA_964263755.1 Roseomonas sp.
CGGCGGCGAGCCCGATCCCCCGCCCCGCGCCGGTGACGAGGGCGCGCTTGCCGTCGAGGCGAAAAGACGGGGCGTCGGGGAGGTTCATTCCGCGGCGTCCGCAAGGCCGCGCGCGGTCCGGTCCATCCGGCCGGCGAGGAGGCCGGGGACCGAGATGTCCTCGTCCAGTTCGTCCCAGTGGAGGCCGATGCCGCCACCGCCGATCCGGACCGCCGCGCGTTGCTCCGGCGTCGCGCGCGACAGGCGGGGAAACCAGGCGAGGGGGACGCCGATGGTGCGCCCGTCGGTGAGTTCGACCCAGAAGGTGTCGTCGCCGAAGCGCACGGTCTTAGCGGAAGTGCTCATCCCATCTCCTCTCGATCGCTGCCTCGTTGTCCTCCATCAGCCCGGCCGCCTCCAGCAAATCCCGTGCGGACAGGCCGTGGTTTGACGCCAAGCGGACGGGGCGCAGCCAGAACTTCGCTTGCCGGCCATCGCCCCCCACTTCGACGTGGGCATGGACGGGTTCCCGGGGATCACCCTCGTTGCTGTAGAAGAAGACGCGGAACCTCCCCTCCCGCAGGACGGTCGGCACGCCTAATCCGCCGCCGTCGCGTAGGGCACGTTCCGCCCGCCGTAGCGCCGCACCCGGACGTTCGCCTGCTCCGCGTGTCCCGCGAAGCCCTCCAGCATGCACAGCCGCGACGCGTACTCCCCGATCATCGCGGAGGCCGCATCCGTCGTCACCCGCTGGTAGGTGCAGGTCTTGAGGAACTTGCCGACCCACAGCCCGCCCGTGTAGCGCGCCGCGCCCCGCGTCGGCAGCGTGTGGTTCGTGCCGATCACCTTGTCGCCGTAGGCCACGTTCGTCCGCGGGCCGAGAAAGAGGGCGCCGTAGTTCGTCATGCCGTTGAGGAACACGTCGGGATCGCGCGTCATCACCTGCACGTGCTCGGAGGCGATGCGGTCGGCCTCCCGGATCATCTCCTCCTCGTCCTCGCAGACGATGACGGCGCCGTAATCCTCCCAGGCGCGGCGCGCGATGGCGGCGGTGGGGAGGATGGTCAGCAGCCGCTCCACCTCCCGCATCGTGTCGCGCGCCAGCTTCTCGGAGTTCGTCAGCAGCACCGCCGGGGAGTTCGGCCCGTGCTCCGCCTGTCCCAGGAGGTCGGTCGCGCAGATCTCCCCATCCACCGTGTCGTCGGCGATGAGGAGGGTCTCCGTCGGTCCCGCGAACAGGTCGATCCCGACCCGGCCGTAGAGCTGGCGCTTGGCCTCCGCGACGTAGGCGTTGCCGGGACCGACGAGCATGTCCACCGCCGCGATCGTCTCGGTGCCGAGCGCCATGGCGCCGACCGCCTGGACGCCGCCGAGGCAGTGGATCTCGTCCGCGCCCGCGAGGTGCTGGGCGGCGACGATGGCCGGCGCCGGCCGCCCCTCGAAGGGCGGCGCGCAGGTCACGATGCGGCGGCACCCCGCGACGCGGGCGGTGACGACGGACATGTGGGCGGAGGCCAGCAGCGGATACTTGCCGCCGGGCACGTAGCAGCCGACCGACGCGACGGGGATGTTGCGATGGCCGAGCACGACGCCGGGCAGGGTCTCCACCTCGATGTCCCGCAACGCCGCCTTCTGGTGTTCCGCGAAGTTGCGGACCTGCGCCTGGGCAAAGCGGATGTCGTCGAGGTCGCGCGGCGAGAGTTCGGCCATGCACGCCTGGATCTCCGCGTCCGTCAGGCGCGAATCCGGGCGGGCATAGCCGTCGAACCGCGCCGACATCTCCCGCACCGCCGCGTCGCCGCGCGCCGCGATGTCGGCGAGCAATCCCTCGACGGTCGAGCGGACCTTCGCGTCGTCCGCCGCCGCCGCGGCGGCGTCGCGGCCGGTCTTCAGGTGGCGGGCCATCGGCGTGTCCTTCCCTCGATGGGCGCGAAGGGGCGCGACGGGCGGCGGGTTGTCAACGGGCGGTTGCCGGGGCGGCGGCGTCCTCCGCGCGATCGGGCCCGCCCGGGTCAGCCCGCCGCGAGCCAGTCCGCATACGCCCCTGCCGCCACGCGGCCGGCATGGCGCGCCGACCAGCCGAAGTCCCCCGCGCGGGCCGTGGCCATGATCCCGCGGCGGCGCGGGTCGTTCGGGCGGATCGTCGGGGCCGGGCCGCGGGTCCAGCGGAAGGCCGGGAAGCGGGCGGCCAGGGCCTCCGCCACCTCGAACAGCAGCCCCGACTGGTCCGCCCCCGGCCCGAGGTTGACGACGCGGTGCGGCGGCGCGGGATGGTCCAGCAGCGCCAGCAACCCCTCCGCGAGATCGGGCGCGAAGACCCAGTCGTAGGCCGGGGGTTTGCCCTCCGGCAGCACCGCCGCCTCCCCCCGCCGCGCCGCCTCCCCCAGCGCGAGGAAGGGGGAGGGGGTGTCGCGCATCCCCGTCAGCCGCTCCCACGGCCCGAAGGCCGGGCCGATCCGCGCGGCCACCGCGTCCAGGCCCCAAAGGCCGCAGAGCCGCAGCCCCATCCGCTCCGCCGCGTATTTCGTGGCGCCGTAGGTCGAGACCGGCACGGGCGGCGTCGTCGCCTCGTCCAGCACGTCCCGATCGTAGGCGCTCTCGCCATAGACGGCGGCGGAGGAGGGCAGGATCACCCGCCGCACCGTCCCGGCGTCCCGCGCGGCGCGGAGGGTGGCGAGGAGGCCGAGGAGGTTGACCTCGACGACGGATTCCGGGTCCTCCGCCTCCCGCGCCGGGCCCGCGGTGATCGCCGCGAAGGGCAGCACCGCATCGGCCCCCGCCGCGGCGTCGCGCAGCGCCGCCGCGTCCCGCACGTCGCCGCGCAGCACGCGCAGCCGGCCGGGCAACCCCGCAAAATCCCGCGCCGTGCGCTCCGGCAGCGCCTCCCGCCCGAACACGGTCACGTCGTCCCCGCGCGCCAGCAGCGCGGAGGCGAGGTTGAGCCCGACGAAGCCCGCGCCGCCGGTGATGAGGACGTGCATGGGGCGATACATTACGTCGGTTCCGCGGGGCGGCCATCACGGGCTAACCTGCGACCCCCCGCGCAGGACGCCCCTTGCCCCCCGACATCACCACCCGCTTCGCCACGCCCCCCGACGTCGCCCCGCCGCCCCGCACCCCCGTCCCGAAGGCCCTCGCCTTCGCCTGGGCCATCGAGCTCTTCGCGGTCGGCCTCGGCCTCCTCCTCGCGATCTACGCGGGGCTGGAGGGCGGGGCGACGAGCGCGCTCGGCTTCGTCGTGGCGACGCTCCCCTTCGTGGCGCTCGCGCTGATCGAACTGACGAAGATCCCCCTCGTCGGGCTGCTCTTCGGCGTGCGGAGCCGCTTCCTCAAGGCGATCGGCGCCCTCGCCCTCGTCGCCGTGACGGTCGCGACCTTCGAGAACTTCGTCTTCGGCTTCGAGCGCGGCTTCAACGAACGCCTCCTCCGCATCGGCCGGGTGGAGGGCGAGATGGCGGCGAACGACGCGGAGGCTCGGGCCGTGGCCGCACGGATCGCGGCGCTGGACGGGGAGCGGCAGGCCCTGGAACGCCGCGTCGCCGACCTGCGGGAGGAGCGCGAGGGCGCCGCCCGGCTGGCGCGGGAGGACATCGAGGGCGCCGACGCCCGCCCGCGCCTGGAGGAGATCGCGGCGGAGCGGCGGCGGCTGGACGAGACCCGCCGCGAACTCGGCGCGCGGCGCGACGCGGAACTCGCGGCGGAGCGGGTGCGCTGCGCCCGGCGGGTGCCGAACCAGCCTCCCCCGCCCTGCGGCCTCCGCACCATCGAGGTCCGCTACGCCGGTCTGCTGGCGCCCATCCCGACGGGGGACGAGACCCTGCGCGCCGAGGCGGAATCCCTCCGCCGCGAGGCCACGGGCAACCGCACCGACACCCTGGCGCGCCGCAACGCCGGCATCGCCCGCGCCGAGGAGCGGATCGCCGAGACCGGGACCGCGCTGGAGGCCGTCCGCCGCACCGGCGACGAGGCGCGCGGCGCGCTGTCCGCCCTCGCGGCCCGCCGCCTGCCGCTGGAGCGGGACCACGCCGAACTCGTCTCCCGCTCCCAGGTGCATCGCCTCGCGGAGGGCATCGTCGGCGGGCGGTCGGCGGAGCAGGTGGAGACGGTGAAGCGGTTCTTCGTCCTCTCGCTCTCCGCCATCGTCGCGCTCATCGGGACGGTGATCGCGCTCCTGCACTACGCCGCCGCGACCGCACCGCCCGTGGCCGGGATCGCCGCCGCGCGCCGGGAGCGGCGTCCGCTGCTGCGGAACGCCCTCCGCGCCTGGATCATCGGACGCCGCCGCCGTCGCCGCCTCGTGCGCGAGGTGGTGCGGGAGGTGCCGGTGGACCGGCTGAAGATCGTCTATCTCCCGCTCGACGCGCCGGAGGCGGAGGTGGCGCGGCTGCGGCGGGACAACACCGGCCGCGCCGCGTGATCCCGTCCCACAAGGACGTCGTCGAGGACTGGACCGCCTACAACGAGGCCGTCGCCCGCATCGAGCGCGCCCGGCGCGAGACGGCCCGGGCCGACCTGCCGCCGCGCCCGGCCGCCGCGGCCCCCGGCACCGCGGCGCCCGGTCCCGCGGCCG
>CAXVWQ010000514.1:0-10991 GCA_964263755.1 Roseomonas sp.
ACGGGCGGCAAGCAGGTGATCTTCAACGCGATGGTCGCGACGCTCGACGCGGGGGACGAGGTGATCATCCCCGCGCCGTGCTGGGTGTCCTACCCCGACATCGTCTCGCTCGCCGACGGCACGCCGGTGATCGTGGAGGCGGGGCCGAACCAGGGCTTCAAGATCACGCCGGAGCAGCTGGAAGCGGCGATCACGCCGAAGACGAAGTGGCTCATGCTCAACAACCCCTGCAACCCTACGGGCGCCGCCTACACCCGCGGCGAGTTGAAGGGCCTGACGGAGGTGCTGATGCGGCATCCCCACGTCTGGGTCTTCACCGACGACATCTACGAGAAGCTCGTCTTCGGCGGCTTCGAGTTCGCGACGGTGGTCGAGGTCGAGCCCGGCCTCCGTGAGCGCACCGTGACGATGAACGGCTGCTCCAAGGCCTACGCCATGACGGGCTGGCGGCTGGGCTACGCGGGCGTCCCGCTGGCGCTCGCCAAGGTGATGGACAAGCTGCAGAGCCAGTCCACCTCCAACACCTCCTCCATCACCCAGGCCGCCGCGGTCGAGGCGCTCGACGGGCCGCAGGACACGGTGGAGTCCATGCGGCAGGCCTTCGAACGCCGCCGCGACATGGTCGTGTCGCTCCTGAACGAGGCGCCGGGCATCCACTGCAACATGCCGGAGGGCGCCTTCTACGTGTTCCCCTCCGTGCAGGGCTGCCTCGGCAAGAGCACGCCGGCCGGCAAGCGGCTGGAGACGGACGAGGACTTCGTCATGGCGCTGCTGGAGGAGGGCGGCGTCGCCACCGTCCACGGTTCCGCCTTCCTGTTCCCCGGCTACATGCGCATCTCCTACGCCGAGGGCGACGAGGTGCTGCGCGAGGCCTGCGCGCGGATCCAGCGTTTCTGCGAGGGGCTGCGGTAGGGATGTCTCCCGCGGCGCGCGCCGGGGCGTTCGCCGGACGCTTCGGGCTGCGCGCGCCGGTGGTGATGGGGCCGATGGCCGGGGCCTCCCCGCCCGCGCTGGCGGCGGCGGTGGCGAACGCGGGCGGGATGGGCGCGTGCGGCGCGCTGATGCTCCCGCCCGACGGCATCGCGGAATGGGCGGCGGCCTTCCGCGCGCGGTCCAACGGGGCGTTCCAGGTCAACACCTGGGTGCCCGATCCGGTGCCGCTGCGCGACGCGGCGGCGGAGGCGCGGATGCGCGTCACCCTCGCCGCGCACGGGGCAGGGATGGGGGACCTCGACACCCCGTTGCAGGACTTCGAGGCGCAGTGCGCCGCCATCCTGGCGGTCGCACCGAACGTCGTGTCCTCCATCATGGGCGTGTGGCCGCCGGGCTTCGTCGCGGCGTTGAAGGATCGCGGGATCGCCTGGTTCGCGAACGTGACCTCGCTCGCGGAGGCGCGGGCGGCGGAGGCGGCGGGAGCGGACGCGCTCGTCGTCTCCGGCGTCGAGGCGGGCGGGCATCGTGGGGCCTTCGACGCGGCGGCCGCGGCGGCCCAGGGCGGCACGACCTTCGCGCTCGTCCCCCTCGTCGCGGACGCGGTGGGCGTGCCGGTGATCGCCGCGGGCGGGATCGCGGACGGGCGCGGGCTGGCGGCGGCGCTGGCCCTCGGCGCGAGCGCCGCGCAGGTCGGGACGGCGCTGCTGCGCTCGCCGGAGGCCGCGCTGAACCCCGCGTGGTCCGACACCCTCGCGCGGACCTTGCCGGAGGACACCGTGCAGACCCGCGCCTTCTCCGGGCGCCTCGCCCGCGCCGTGCGATCGGCCTGGACGGAGGCGGTGGGAGACGACGCGCTGCCCTATCCCCTCCAGCGCAACGCCACCGCGCCGCTGCGCGAGGCCGCGGCGCAGGCGGGCGATGCGGGGCACATGCAGATCTGGGCAGGGCAGGCCGCGAGCCTCGCGCGTGCCGAGCCGGCGGGGGAGATCGTGCGGCGGATGTGGGACGACGCGCGGGCCATCCTCGCACCATGACCTTCGCCTTCTCCGCCGCGACGGACGCGGATTTCGACCGCCTCCTCGACCTGCGGCTCCGGGTGATGCGGGCGCACCTCGAACGCGTCGGACGGTTCGACCCGGAGCGGGCGCGGGCGATGCTGCGCCGGCGCTTCTCGCCCGCGACGATGCGGCTGATCCGCGTGGACGGCGCCGTCGCGGGTTGCGTAGACGTCGTGCCGCGCACGGACCACGTGGAGATCGGGCTGTTCTACCTCGAACCCGCGCGGCAGGGACGCGGGCTGGGGAGCGCAGTGCTCGACGCCATCCTGGCCGAACGGCCGGGGCTGCCACACCGGCTGGAGGTGCTGAAGGAGAGCCCCGCGGCCCGGCTCTACGAACGCGCCGGCTTCGTCCGGACGGGCGAGACGGAATGGGACGTGCAGTACGAACGTCCCGGGGTTGGCCTGACACCGCCCCGGCCGTAGGGTCCGCCCCCCACGTCACAGGTCGTCCGATGCCCGCGCTCGCCCGGCGGTTGAGGGAAGTCACCCTCTCCGGCTCCACCCGCATGTCCATCCGCGCGCGCGAGTTGCGGGAGGCGGGGCACGCCGTCATCTCGCTGACCGTCGGCGAGCCCGACTTCGCGTCGCCGCCGCATGCGGTGGAAGCGGCGCACGCGGCGGCGCTGGCGGGGCGCACGAAGTATCCGCCGAACGACGGCTGGCCCGAACTGAAGGCGGCGATCCGCCGCAAGTTCCTGCGCGACAACGACCTGGACTACGCGCCCGACGAGATCATGGTCGGCAACGGCGGCAAGCAGGTCATCCTCGACGCGCTGTTCGCCACCGTGGATCCCGGCGACGAGGTGATCATCCCCGTCCCCGCCTGGTCCGCCTACGCCGACATGACGCGGCTCGCCTCCGGCACGCCGGTCTTCGTGCCCTGCCCGCAGAACAACGGCTTCAAGCTGCGGCCGGAGGACCTGGATGCCGCGATCACCTCGCGCACGAAGTGGGTGACGGTCAACTTCCCCAACAACCCCTCCGGCGCGGCGCTGACGCGGGAGGAGGTGGCGGGACTGGCTGCCGTGCTGATGCGCCATCCCGACGTGTGGGTGATGACGGACGACATGTACGAGCACGTCGTCTATCCGCCCTTCGAGTTCTCCACCATGGCGCAGGTCGAGCCCCGCTTGAAGGACCGCACGCTGACGGTGAACGGCGCGTCGAAGACCTACGCGATGACCGGCTGGCGCGTCGGCTTCTGCGGCGGCCCGCGCGCGCTCATCAAGGCGATGACGAACATGCAGAGCCAGACGACGAACGGCATCGCGACGGTCGCGCAGGCCGCGGCGATCGCGGCGCTGGACGGGCCGCAGGAAGGGGTGAGGGAGCGCGCCGCCGGATACCGGGCGCGGCGCGATATGGTGGTGGCGATACTGAACGACGCGCCGGGGATGGGGTGCCACCGGCCCGACGGATCGTTCTACGTCTATCCGTCCGTCACCGGGCTGCTCGGGCGCCGTTCCGCGGGCGGGGCGGTGATGGACACCGATGAGGACGTGGCGATGGCGATCCTGGAGGAAGCGCATGTCGGCACCGTCGCCGGCACGGCCTACGGCATGTCACCCTACATCCGCCTGTCCTACGCCGCGGACATGGAGACGCTGCGGGAGGCCTGCGCGCGCATCCAGGCGTTCTGCCGGCGCGTCGTGTGAGCGCCGCCATCCGCCCGGGGCGCGACGGCGACGCGGAGGCCTTCATCCGCCTCATCGGCGACGCCTGGGCGGAGTATCCGAACTGCGTGCTGGACGTGGACGGGGAGGTGCCGGAGCTCCGCGCCCTGGCGACGCACTTCGCCGGCCTCGGCGGCGCGCTGTGGATCGCGGAGGGCGCGGACGGGCCGCTCGGCATGGTCGCCGCGCGCCCGATGAACGACGACGCGGCCTGGGAGATCGGACGCATGTACGTCGCCCGCGCCGCGCGCGGCACCGGCCTCGCCCACGCGTTGCTGGACGGCGCCGAGGCGCACGCGGTGGCGCACGGCGCGCGCCGCATGGTGCTGTGGACCGACACGCGCTTCGAGGCCGCGCACCGCTTCTACGAGAAGCGGGGCTACGTCCGCTCCGGTTCCATCCGCATCCTCGACGACGTCTCGAAATCGCTCGAGTTCCGCTACGCCAAGCCCGCGACGGGGCTGGTGGTGGATGCGCTCGACGCTGCCGCGGCCTCCTCCGCGGAGCGGCGGCTAGCCGGGATCCTCGTGTCCTGCGTCAACGGCGGCGCGTCCGTCTCCTTCCTGCCCCCGCTGTCGGTCGAGACGGCGCGCGGCTTCTGGCGCGGCGTGTCCGCGGGCGTGGCGACCGGCGGCACCGTCCTCCTCGCCGCTTGGTGCGACGGGCTGATCGCGGGCACCGCCCAACTCATCCTCGCGCCGCAGCCGAACGCGCCGCACCGGGCGGAGGTCGCGAAGGTGCTCGTGGACCCGGCCTTCCGCCGCCGCGGCATCGGGCGGGCGCTCATGATCCGGGCGGAACAGGCGGCGCGAGGCATCGGCCGCCGCCTCCTCACCCTCGACACCTGGAGCGGACGCGAGGCCGAAGCCCTCTACCGCTCCCTCGGCTGGCAGGAGACCGGGCGCGTGCCGGGCTACGCCGTGGAGGCCGACGGCACGCCCGTGGACACCACGTTCTTCTGGAAGAGGGTCGCATGATCACCCCCGCCTGGTGCCGCATGATGGCCGCCTACAACTCGGAGATGAACCGCCGCCTCTACGTCGCCGCCGCGCGGATCCCGGATGCGGAGCGGCACGCCGACCGCGGCGCCTTCTGGGGTTCGCTGCACGGCACGCTGTCGCACCTCGTCTGGGGCGACATCCAGTGGATGGCGCGCTTCGACGGCGGGGAGAAGCCGGCCGTGGGAATCAAGGACAGCGGCCGGATGATCCCGGACTGGGACGCGCTGTGGGCGAAGCGCGCCGCGGTGGACGGCCGCATCGCGCGCTGGACCGAGGCGGTCGCACCGGAATGGCTGTCCGGCGACCTGTCCTGGTTCTCCGGCGCGATGGGGCGGGACATGACGAAGCCCGCGGCGATGGTCGTGACGCACTTCTTCAACCACCAGACGCATCATCGCGGGCAGGCGCACGCCCTCATCACCCGCGCGGGGGAACGGACGGGCGACACCGACCTTCCCTTCATCCTGCCGGATCCCTCAGGCGCGGCGTAGGCGAACGCCGAGGAGCGCGACGGCGGCGGCGAGCGCCGCGAGCATCCAGAACGCCGCGCGCAGTCCCGTGACGGAGGCGACGCCGCCGATGACCGGCGGGCCGAGGAGGAATCCCGCGTATCCCGCGGTGGCGACCATCGCGATCCCCGTCGCGGGGGAGGGTCCGAGGCGGCCGGCGGCGGAGAACAGCACGGGCACGACGTTCGACAGGCCGAGGCCGATCAGCCCCGCCCCGACCACGGCGAGGCCCGGCACGGCGGCCGACAGCGCGAAGCCGAGCGCGGCGAGGGCCCCGCCCGCACCCGCCACGACCGCGGGGCCCAGCGCGGCCACCACGCGGTCGCCCGCGAGCCGCCCCACCACCATCGCCGCGGAGAAGGCCGCGTAGCCGCCCGCGGCGAGTGCGGGCGAAGCGAGGGCGACGTTCGTGAGGTAGACCGCGCTCCAATCGGCCATCGCGCCCTCGCACACCATGGAGGCGGCGGCGCCCGCGCCGAGGACCAGCGCGGCGCGCCCGGGGAGGACGAAGCCGGCCCCACCCTCCGCGGTCTCGCCCGCCCCTGTCATCGGCCACGCGACCACGAGGAGGATCAAGCCCAGGGCACCCGCGGCGGCCATGATCCAGCCTTCGGCGCCGCCGAGCCACGCGATGCCCGCGCCCATCCCCGCGCCCAGAAGGCCGCCCGCGGAGAAGGCGGCGTGGAAGGAGGACATGATGGGCGTGCCGTGCCGCGCCTCGACATGCGAGGCGTGGGCGTTCATCGCCACGTCCGTCGCGCCCATGGCGGCGCCGACGAGGAAGGAGAGCGCGGCGAGCGACGCCAGCCCGCCCGCGAGGGGCAGGGGGAGCAGGCCGACCGCGAAGGCGAGGGCGAGACCGCGCATCGCCCGCCCGGTGCTGAGGCGCGGTGCCAGGAGCCCGGCCGCCGGCATGGACATCACGGCGCCCGCGGCGAAGGCGAGGAGTGCGAGGGACAGGGCGCCGTCGGACACGCCGAGGCGCGCCTGGAAGAAGGGGAGGGAGGCCGCCCAGGCCCCGGTGCCGAGCCCGAGGACGAGGAAGACGAGGGTCGTGCCGAGGCGGGCGCCGCTCAAGCGGTGGTGCGTTCCAGCAATTCGATGAGGACGTTCTCCGGCCCGTAGAGGAAGGCGATGCGCACGCCGGGGCGCACATCCAGCGGACCGTTCTGGATGGTGACGCCGGCGGCGCGCAGCCGCTCCACCTCCGCGTTGATCCCGACGACGGTGAAGGCGAGGTGTTCGAGGCCGAGGAAGGGTGCGGGCGGCGGGGCGGGGGTGTCCGCCGGCACGCGGTCGATGAAGAGGGAGAGGCCGCCGAGGACGACGACGACGCGGCCGGTCTTCGGGTCGGTCGGCGTGGTGCGCGTGCCGCCCATCAGGCGCTCGTACCAGGCGCCCGTCGCCTCGGGGTCAGGGGAGCGGAGGTGGACGTGGTCGAGGGTGATTTGCATCGGACGTCTCAGCGGGTGTTGGGGCCGACGGAGCCGCCAACGTAGGCGCCACGCGGCGCGTCCGGCCGCGGCGCGCAGGCCGCCAGCGCGAGGAGGATGAGGAGCGTGGCGCGGATCATGCCGGCAGCTCCGCGCGGCCCGGTTCGTCGTTCAGGTGGCAGCGGGACCGAAGGCCCGGCGCGACCTCCTTTATCGCCGGGATATCGATACGGCAGCGGTCGAAGGCGTGCGGGCAGCGGGGGTGGAAGTGGCAGCCCGGCGGCGGGTTGAGCGGGGAGGGGATCTCCCCCTGCACCACCGCGAAGGCCTTCTTCCGCGCCTCGATCCGCGGGACGGAAGCCAGCAACGAGCGCGTGTAGGGATGGTTCGGCCGCGCGAACACAGCCTCGCTCGGCGCCTCCTCCACCACCCGGCCGAGATACATGATGACGACGCGGTCGGAGAGGTGTTCCACCACGCCGAGGTCGTGGGAGATGAAGAGGTAGGTGAGGTCGAGCTCCCGACGCAGCTTCATGAACAGGTTGAGGATCTGAGCCTGGATCGAGACGTCGAGCGCGGCCACGGATTCGTCGCAGACGAGGAACTCCGGCTGCACGGCCAGCGCCCGCGCGATGCCGATGCGCTGCCGCTGCCCGCCGGAGAACTGGTGCGGATAGCGTTCCTTGAAGCCGGGATCGAGGCCGGCGCGCCGCATCTGGTCGTCCACGTAGCGCGAGACCTCGGAACGCGTCGTCAGCCCGTGGAACAGCGGCGCTTCCCCGACGATGTCCTGCACCTTCAGGCGCGGGTTGAGTGACGACATCGGGTCCTGGAAGATCATCTGCGCCTGGAGCATGGCGGCGCGCGCCTCGCGCCGGCCCAGCCCGTCGCGGTCGCGGCCCTTCCACAGGATGGTGCCGTCCGACGGCGGCAGGATGCCCGCGACCATGCGTCCCAGCGTGGACTTGCCGCAACCGGATTCGCCAACGAGGCCGACGACCTCGCCCTTGCGGATCGTCAGGTCCACCCCGTCCACCGCGTGCACCACCTCGTCCTTCAACGGCAGTCCCAGCCTGGCGAGGATCTTCCCCGCGATGTCGAGGCGTTTGGCAAAGCGGCGAGAAACGCCGACGACCTCGATCATCGGCGACGCGGTGGACTGCGCCTGCGACTGCGACTGGGATTGCGTCATCGTCGCGCTCATGCCGCGGCCTCCTCCAGGTGCGGGCGGAAGCAGCGGGCCGCGTGGTCGGGCAGGAGTTCGTCGAGGGCGGGGTCGTTGCGGCAGACCTCCGCGGCGCGGGGGCAGCGGGACTGGAAGGGGCAGCCCGGGGGCAGGTTGAGCAGCGAGGGCGTCATTCCGGGGATCTGCCGCAGCGGCTCGCCGCGGCGGTTGCGGGAGGGGACGGAGCCGAGCAGCCCGACGGTGTAGGGGTGCAGCGGGTGGTCCAGCACGTCGCCGACATGCCCGGTCTCCACGATGCGGCCGGCGTACATCACCGCGATCTCGTCCGCGAGGCCCGCCACGACGGAGAGGTCGTGGGTGATCCAGATGATGGAGGTGCCGGTGGTGGCCGCGAGCTTCTGCACCTCGGCCAGGATCTGGCCCTGGATCGTCACGTCCAGCGCCGTCGTCGGCTCGTCCGCCACGATGAGTTCTGGGCGGTGCAGCAGCGCGATGGCGATGGCCACGCGCTGCCGCATCCCGCCGGAGAACTGGTGGGGATAGGATTTCAGGCGCTCGTCCGGGGAAGGGATGCCGACCATGCCGAGGGTGTCGCGGGCGCGCTGGCGGGCGTCCTCGCGGTTCATCGGCGTGTGCGCCTGCATCGTCTCGATCATCTGCGTGTCGATGCGGAGGACCGGGTTGAGCGTCATCATCGGGTCCTGGAAGATCATCGCGATGCGGTTGCCGCGGATCGCGCGCAACTCCTCCTCCGACGCGGTGGCGAGGTCCCGGCCGCCGAACAGCACCTGCCCGCCGGTGATGCGGCCCGGCGGGTCCACGAGCCGCATGATGGAGAAACCGGTGACGGATTTTCCCGATCCGGATTCCCCGACGAGGCCCATCACCTGCCCGCGGCCGACGGAGAACGACACGTCGTTCACCGCGCGGATCTCCCCCGCGCGGGTGAAGAAGGTGGTGCAGAGGTTGCGCACCGCCAGCGTTGGGGCTGCCGCGGTGGCCGCGACGGGCGCGAGGGTGGCCGCGGCGCTCACTTCTTCAGCCTGGGGTTCAGCACGTCGCGCAGGTGGTCGCCGACGAGGTTGATGGAGACGATGGTCACGAGGAGCGCGATGCCCGGGTAGAAGGAGATCCAGTATTTGCCCGACAGCATGTACTCGTAGCCGTTGGCGATCAGCAGCCCGAGGGAAGGCTCCGTGATCGGCACGCCGAGGCCGAGGAAGGAGAGGGTGGCCTCCAGCGCGATGGCGCGGGCGATCTGGATCGTGCCGACGACGATGAGCGGCGGCATGCAGTTCGGGAGGAGGTGGCGGAAGATGATGCGGCGCGTGGGGAGGGCGAGGCATTGGGCGGCCTCGATGTATTCGCGCCGCCGCTCCACCAGCGCGGTGCCGCGGACGGTGCGGGCGTAGTAGGCCCATTCCACGAAGACGAGGGCGATGACGACGTTGCCGATGCCCTTGCCGAGGAAGGCGAGGATCATCAGCGCCGCGAGGATCGTGGGGAAGGACAGTTGCAGGTCCACGCCGCGCATGATGAGGGAATCGGTGCGTCCCCCCGCATAGGCCGCGAGCATCCCGAGGGAGGCGCCGACGACCGCCGCGATGATGGCCGACCCGACGCCGACGATGAGGGAGATCCGCAGCCCGTAGATGATGCCCGAGAGCATGTCCCGACCCTGGTCGTCCGTGCCGAGCCAGAAGGTCATCGTGTCGTCGCCGTTGCGCGACCCCGGTTCCAGCCGACCGTCCATGATGTCGAGCTGGGCGAGGTCGTAGGGGTTCTGCGGCGTGATCCACGGCGCGAAGACCGCCAGCAGGACGATGATCGTGAAGACGATCAGCGCGCCGGTCGCGACCTTGCTCTCGAAGAACTCCGAGACGAAGCGGCGGAACGGCGTCTCGACGACCGGGGGCTTCGCCGCGGCGGGGGTGCCCGGGAGGGTGGTGGCGCTCATCCCTTGCTCTCCAGCCGCACGCGGGGATCGAGGACGGAGTAGAGCAGGTCCACGACGAGGTTTATGACGATGAACATGAGGACGATCGCCATGAGGTAGGCGACGATCACCGGGCGGTCGAGCACGTTGATGCTGTCTATGATGAGCTTGCCCATGCCCGGCCACGCGAAGACGCTCTCCGTGACGACGGAGAAGGCGATGGTCGAGCCGAGTTCGAGGCCGGTGACGGTCACGACGGGGATGAGGATGTTCTTGAACACGTGGACGAAAGTGACGCGGAAGGGCGAGAGGCCCTTGGCGCGGGCAAACTTCACGAAGTCCAGCGGCATCGTCTCCCGCACGCCGGCGCGGGTGAGGCGGATGACGAGGCTAATCTTGAACAGGGCGAGGTTGAGCGCGGGCATCGCCATGTGGCGCAGCCCGTCCCAGGTGAGGAAGGACCAGCGGAGGCCGAGGATTTCCGCCGTCTCGCCGCGGCCGGTGGAGGGCAACCAGCCCAGCTGGACCGCGAAGACCATGATGAGCATGAGGCCGACCCAGAAGGTGGGTAGCGAGAAGCCGAGGATGGAGCCGGCCATGATGACCTGCGACCCCACGGAGTTCGGCCGCAGCCCGGCATAGAGGCCGAGGGGCAACCCGATGAGGATGGCGAGGACCATCGCGGCGAGGGCCAGCTCCAGCGTGGCCGGCGCGCGCTGGCCGATCAACCGCAGCGCCGGTTCGTTGAACACGAAGGACCGGCCGAGGTCGCCTTGCAAGGCGCGGCTGAGGAAGGTCCAGTACTGCTCCCACAACGGCTTATCCAGGCCGAGCGCGGCGATGGCCCGGGCGCGCTCCGCCTGATCCGCGTCGGGGGAGATGAGGATCTCCACCGGGTCGCCGATGGCGTAGACGCCGATGAACACGATCACCGACATGATGAGCATGACGAGCGCCGCCTGGATGAGGCGGCGCAGGAGATAGACGCTCATCGCGCGGCGGGCCTCACGTCCTGCGCCCGCGTCAACTCGTCGGCGCGGGCCTCGTGCACCAGCCCGCGCCGCGTCGCCCAGATGTTCGTCTGGATGTGCAGCGGGATCACCGCCACGTCCTCCGCCGCCATCCGCTGGGCGCGGATGAGGAGGGCCTCCCGCTTGGCGTTGTCGAGTTCGGAGAGGGATTCAGTGGTGATCGCGTCCAGCGCGGGGTTGGCGTAGCGCCCGCGGTTGGAGGCGCCCCAGCCGCGCTCGGCGGACACGG
>CAXVWQ010000515.1:0-2514 GCA_964263755.1 Roseomonas sp.
GACGACCTCGGCTACCGCCGCCTCACCTGGAAGTGCCACGCCCTCAACGCCCCCTCCCGCGCCGCCGCCGCCCGCTACGGCTTCCGCTACGAGGGCACGCTGCGCGCCGTGAAGGTCGTGAAGGGCCGCCTCCGCGACACCGCCTGGTTCTCCATCCTGGCCGACGAGTGGCCCCCCCGCCGCGACGCCATCACGGCGTGGCTCGACGACGCCAACTGGACCCCCGACGGCCGCCCCAGATTCCCGCTCGCCCGTATCGCCGAAGCGCCGCTGCCCTGGATCGCTCCGCCGAACGGCGGCTGAGCCGGCCCAAAGGTCATGATGCCCGCTTGTTGACGGCGCGCGCCACGACGCGCCAAACCCACCCCCGGCGTGCTAAGCCCGCCGCGCAACGCGCCCGAGAAGGTGCGACCGACACGACGGGAGACCCTCCATGACCGCCCCCCTCGGCCGCCGCGCCGCCCTCGCGATCCCCGCGCTCGCGCTGGCCCCCGCGATCGCGAACGCCCAGGCCCGCACCACCCGCGTCCTCATCGGCTTCCCCCCCGGCGGCACCTCCGACGCCATCGGCCGCCTCTTCGCCCAGCACCTCCGCACCGGCACCACGGTGGTGGAGAACCGCGCCGGCGCCGGCGGCCGCATCGCGCTGGACGCCCTCAAGGCCGCCCCGGCCGACGGCACCGCGATCTGCATCACCCCCGCCTCCATGCTGACGATCTACCCCCACCTCTACCAGCGCACCCTGCGCTACGATTCGGTGGCGGACTTCACCCCCGTCACCCCCGTCTGCGTCTTCCCCTTCGCCCTCGCCGTCCGCCGCGACCATCCGGCCCGCACCCTCGCGGACTTCGTCACCTGGGCGAAGGCCCAGCCCGGCGGCATCAACTGGGCCGCCCCCGTCCCCGGCTCCATGCCCCACTTCATCGGCAGCGAGATGGCCCGCGCCGCCGGGGCGACGATGACCCACGTGCCCTATCGCGGCTCCGCCCCCGCCGTGCAGGACCTGCTGGCCGGCACCATCCCGATGGTCCTCCTCCCCCTCGGCGAACTCACCGCCTTCCACCGCTCCGGCGACGCCCGCATCCTCGGCGTCACCTCGCCCGAGCGCATGCCCCGCCTCGACGACGTCCCCACCTTCGCAGAGGGCGGCTTCCGTGACCTGACGCACGAGGAATGGTACGGCGCCTTCCTCCCCGCCCGCGCCCCGGACGCGGTCCTGTCGGGGCTCCACGCCGCCCTCGCCGCCGCCGCCGCGGCCCCGGAGGTCCGCGAGGTCCTCACCCGCATCGACATGGCCCCCTTGACCCTCGCCCCCGCCGCCTTCGGCGACCGCATGAAGCGCGAACTCGCCGCCTGGGCCCCGATCGTCGCCGCCTCCGGCTTCCGCCCGGACGAGTGAACCCGCGACGGCGTGCCGCCCCCGCGGCGCCCCTCCCACCAGGGCAGGCTGCCATGACCCTCGACGTCCCCGATCGCTACGATCCGCTCCCCGAGGGGCTGGACCCCGCCGTCCCCGTTCCGGGCTACCCCAACACCTGGACGCACACCCCCTCGCAGCCGGCCATCCGCCGCCCCACCACGCGAACGGAGGCCACCGGGCCCACCGCCCTGTGGCGCAAGCTCCCGCCGGATGCCGGCAACCTCGCCGTCCTCGCCCCCGGCCGCATCGCCCAGGGCCAGCTCATCCACGTCGCCGGCCGGATACTGGACGAGGATTCCCGCCCCGTCCGCGACGCCGTCGTCGAACTCTGGCAGGCCAACGCCGCCGGCCGCTACTTCCACCCCATTGACCAGCGCGCGGCCCCGCTCGACCCCGCCTTCGTCGGCAACGGCCGCGTCCGCACGGATTCCGAAGGCCGCTACGCCTTCTTCACGGTGCGCCCCGGCGCCTACCCCGTCCCGGTCGAGGACACTTGGTGGCGCCCCCCCCACATCCACTTCTCCGTCCTCGGCCCGTCGTCCCTCTCCCGCCTCGTCACCCAGATGTACTTCCCCGGCGACCCGATGAACGCCTGGGACCGCATCCTCAACTCCATGCCCGACGAGTCCTCCCGCGCCCGCCTGATCGCCACCCAGATCCACCCGAAGCACGTCGGGAACGACCACCTCGGCTACGCCTTCGACATCACCCTCCGCGGCCGTCACCAGACCCCGCCCGCCTGATCCCCGCATGAGCGACACCCGCCCGAACGCCCCCATCCCCCCCACCGCCCAGGCGACGATCGGCCCCTTCTTCCCCGCCACCTTCTTCCGCCCGGGCGACAACGACCTGACGCGCATCACCCCCGACGCCCCCCCCACCACCCGCGGCGAGACCGTGAGCCGCCGCGGCCGCGTGACGCGGGAGGGCGACGCCCCCGGCCTCAACGCGATCCTCGAAGCCTGGCAGGCCGACGCGAACGGCCGCTTCTCCCACCCCCACGACCCCCCCCACGCCCGCGCCCACCCCCCCGTCCTCGGCGGGGGCCGCGCCCCCACGGACGCAGACCGCGCCGACCAAATACGCACCATCAT
>CAXVWQ010000516.1:0-26797 GCA_964263755.1 Roseomonas sp.
ATCGGGATCGAGGACACCTTCAAGGGCGTCGTGGACCTCGTCGAGATGAAAGCGCTGATCTGGGAGGGCGACGAACTCGGCGCGGCCTACCACGACGCGCCGATCCCGGACGACCTGAAGGACAAGGCGGCGGAGTATCGCCAGCTCCTCCTCGACACCGCGCTGTCCGTGGACGACGCCGCGATGGAGGAGTATTTCGACAAGGGCGACGTATCGGTCGAGACGCTGAAGCGCTGCATCAAGAAGGGCACGATCTCCGGCGAGTTCCGCCCGGTGATGTGCGGCACGGCGTTCAAGAACAAGGGCGTGCAGCCCCTGCTCGACGCGGTGATCGACTACCTGCCGTCCCCCATCGACCGCGAGGGCATCCGCGTCGCCCCGGCCGAGGGCGAGGACGAGACGACCGAGCGCCAGATCATCCCGGCGGACGAGAACGCGCCCTTCGCCGGCCTCGCCTTCAAGATCATCAACGACAAGTACGGCAACCTGACCTTCGTCCGCGTCTATCGCGGCACGCTGCGCCAAGGCGACATGGTGATGAACACGACGAAGGACTCGCGCGAGCGGATCGGCCGCATGTTCCAGATGCACGCCGACAAGCGCGAGGAGATCAAGGAGGTCACCGCCGGCGACATCGCCGCCTTCGTCGGCCTGAAGGACACCGGCACCGGCGACACCCTCGCCTCGAACGAGGACCCGGTGATCCTGGAGCGGATGGCCTTCCCGGTCCCCGTCATTGACATCTCCGTCGAGCCGAAAACGAAGGAGGGCGTCGAGAAGATGACCCTCGGCCTCCAGAAGCTGGCGGGCGAGGACCCGTCCCTGCGTCTGCGCACCGACCAGGAATCCGGCCAGACCATCCTCTCCGGCATGGGCGAGCTGCACCTCGAGATCATCATCGACCGCCTGCGCCGCGAATACGGGGTGGACGCCAACATCGGCGCCCCGCAGGTCGCCTACCGCGAGACCATCTCGAAGTCCCACACCGAGACCTACACCCACAAGAAGCAGTCCGGCGGCTCCGGCCAGTATGCCGAGGTGAAGATCACCTTCGAGCCGAAGGAGCGGAACACGGGCGTCGAGTTCGTGAACGCCACGAGCGGCGGCTCCATCCCGAAGGAATACATCCCGGCGGTGGACAAAGGCATCAAGGTCCAGGCCGACACGGGCGTCCTCGCGGGCTTCGCGACGGTGGACTTCAAGTACTCCCTCGTGGACGGCAAGTACCATGACGTGGACTCGAGCGCCCTGGCGTTCGAGATCGCCGCGAAGGCCTGCTTCCGGGAGGGCATGAAGAAGGCCGGCCCGATCATCCTGGAGCCGATCATGGACGTGGAGGTGACCACGCCGCAGGACCACGTCGGCGACGTGGTCGGCGACCTCAACCGGCGGCGCGGCGTCATCCAGTCCCAGGACATGGCGGGCACCTCCGTCATCGTCCGGGCGCACGTGCCGCTGAAGGAGATGTTCGGCTACATCTCCGGCCTCCGTGGCATGACGAAGGGCCGCGCCTCCTTCTCCATGCAGTTCCACCACTACGATCCCGTGCCGCGGAACGTCGCGGACGAGATCATGAAGGCGAGCGCCTGAGACCCCATGCGGCTCCGCTGGACGCGAGGCCGCAGTGACACCTTCCCCCATTCGCTAGAGGGGGGCACCACCCGGCGCCGGGTGATGGAATGGCTGGGCCATGACGACGCGGGCGAGACGGTCGCCCGCGTCATCCGCATCCGTGGGCCGCTGCTGTCCAACTGGCGCCTCCTCCACGCCGTGGCGCTGGACGAGGAGGCGAGGGTGGTCGAACTTCGGCCCTCCCTGCCGGAGGACCGCTGGCTCGTGCTCGTGAAGGACGTGGTGGTGGACCGGGCCTCGCTCCCCGTCGCGGCGGTGCGCCGCGCCGAGGCGGCGATCAGCGGCGGAGGATGAAGGTGCCGGTGGCGTCCATCACCACCACGTCGTCCGCCGCGCGCCGCACGAGGTAGCGCAGCCGCGCCGTCCCGCGGTCCCGCCGGACCTTGGAGGGGGTGACTTCCACCACCTCCACCGTGGCGGTCACCGCCTCGTCCGGCCGCAGCGGCGCCGTCCAGCGGATCTCCATCGCCGTGCCGCCGAGGCTGATGTCCCGCAGCAGGGGTGAGGAGACGAGCCGTCCGAAGGTGGCGGCGAGGGTGTGCAGGCCGGGCACGATCATCGTCCCGAAGATGGACGCCGCCCCGCCCTCGTCGCTCAGGTGGAAGGGCTGGGGGTCGAAGCGCTCGGCGAAGCCGATCACCTCCTCCCGCCCCAGCGCGAAACGGCCGAGCGCGTAGGTCGCGCCCGGCCGGAGTTCGTCCATGGATGTCAGGGCCGGAAGCGCGTCCCCGGACCCGCCTTCCAAGACCCCGTCTTCTGAAAGCCCCGCGCCCCCCGCCATCAGCGCCGGGACAGGCCCTTGCGGATCTCCCGCTCGATCGCCGAGCGCTCGGAGGCGCCGGTGCGGCGGATGATCTCCCGCACGATGGCGGGGGAGACGCGGTGGCGCTTGGAGAGGTAGGCAACCTCCGTCTCCAGGTCCGCGGCGGCGGCCGTCGCGACGGCGGCGGCCGTTTCGCTCTTCGTCATGGTCCTCGTCCTCTCTCAGCGCGGCGGCGGGGCCGCGGCGGCGACGGCCGGCACCGCGCCCGGGGGGAGGGCGGCGGCGCGGGTCGTGGTCGATCAGGGGCGGTTCCGTGGCGGGCCGAATCCCCAGGGGCCCGCGCGCGTCCGTTGCACCGGATGTGGCGCGGACCGGCGCCCGACGCAAGCCGGACCCGCCCCTTGAACCGCCCCGGGACGGGGGCGACATCACCGTCATGCGCCAGGATCGCCCCGCGGAGCCGGCCCCCCCTCGCCCGGTACTCGACATGACGTCCGACGGGACGTTCCGGGAACCGGCGCGGCCCGGCGCGCTGGATCGTCTGCTGCTGCGGGTCGGGGGTGTGGCGGCGCTCGCGGCCCTCGTGATCGGCGGGCTCGTCATGGCGGCGTCGGCCCTGGTGATCGTCGGGGTGCTCCTGCCGGTGCTGCTCGTGGCGGGGGCGGTGGCCTTCTTCAGCCTGTGGTGGCGGCTGCGGCGCGCCCGGCGGGACGGCACCGCCCGGCCGGCCTTCGTCGTCCTCCGGCGCTGAGCCCCGAGCGCTTCGAGCCGGCGCCCGGCCGCCTCTACGAGGTGGCGCCGGACGGGACGCCCTACACCCTCGCCGCGCCGGACGCGGCCGCGATGCTGGAACGGGCGGCGCGGCGGTGGTGGGTGGGGGCGGTGCTGGCCAACGCCGTGGCCATGGGGGTCGCGGCGGCGGCGACGCTCGGCCCGCGGGCCGCGGCGGCGTGGGCGGGGCTGCTGCCCCTTCTCACGCTTCCCCTCCTCGCGGTTCCCGCGCTGCTCCGTCGCCGTGCCGGGCGGCTCGCCCGGCGCCCGCACCGGATGCGGCCCGACAGCTTTCCCGCGCCGTAGCGCCCGTGGGCGCCGGAATGTGGGCGCTCCTGCCGGCAACCGGATCCGATCCCGCGTCGCGTCGGCGTGACGCCGGGCATGACCGGCGGGGGGTGTGCCGGCGACTTTCCCGGCCCGCGGCGGCGCCCCATATGCGCGGCGTGACCCGGCCAGCCTTCATCCTCGCCGCCCTGTTCCTCGCGGCCGTGCCGGACGCCGCGGCGCAGGAGCGGCGGTTCTTCGTCGTGTTGCCCGGCCCCGTGGCGGCGGCGCCGGTGACCGCGGCGAGCCGTGAGGAGAACCGCCGCTGGCTCTGCCCGAACGGCGGGTCGCCGGTCCGCGGCCGTCCCGGGCGATGCGATGCGCGGGGGGTGGCGCGGGGCCCGGCGGGCGGGGGAGGGGTGTCGGAGGTGGCGGGCTGGTTCGCCGACCTGCCGCCGGCCACCGGGCGCCAGGTGGCGTGTCCCCCGGGGACCGTGGCGGCGGAGGCGCGGGCCAACCCCGGCACCGTCCGGTGCGTGCCGGCGGGGTGAGCGCCTCAGGCCGGACGGGAGCGGCGCAACAACCCCGACGCGACTGACACGGCCGCGAGAGCGATGCCCCACAGGAGGACCTGCACGGCGGGCCTCACCTCCAGTTCCCACTCGTAGAAGTCCCACTGGAGGTTCGAGGCGAGGATGGCGCTGGCCGGCAGCCGTGTCTGCGTCGCGTACCACCCCCACTCCAGCCCGGCGGCGCCGAGGGCCGCGAGCAGCGCCAAGGCCAGGAGGGGCCACCGGCGCGCCCGCCACGTGGAGGGCATGACGCGCCAGAGCATAAGCCAGAGGAAGAACCCGGCCATCAGCACCGGCCCGTCCACCCGGATCTTCGACTGCATGAAGAAGTGCAGGATGCCGAGGGCGGTGGCGACGTAGGCCAACCGGTGCAGGATCTTCCACTCCTTGCCGAGGCGGCGGAGGGAGGCGTCCGTGGAGGTCCAGCCGAGGACGCAGAGGGCGATGACGGCGACGAGGCCGACCGAGAGGTAGGACCGCTTCACGATCTCCACGACCACGTGGAGGACGCGCCAGTTCTCGTTGCCGACGTAGAGGAGGAGGTGGACGAGGGCGTAGCCGAGGGCGGCGAGCCCGAGGATGCGGCGGACCTGGAGGACGCGGACGCTGTCGAACACCCAGCGGGCGGGGGTGGGGACGAGCGAGAGGAGGAGGAAGTAGATCGTCCACGCGCCGGTGATGCGGGTGGTGGCGAGGAAGCGTTCGGGGCCGAGGTCGTCGGCCAGCCAGCGGATGCCGAGGAGGATGAGGGGCGCGAAGCAGCCGGCGAGGACGAGGGCCTTGAGGGGCGAGAAGCGCCCGCCACGGTCGAGCCAGGGCCAGGGGCCGATCGCGGGCGCCGGTTCGCGGCGCCGGGCGCGGCGGCCGGCCCTGCCGCCTTCCGCCGGCATGGGCGCGGGTGAAGCGAGGTCGCTCATGCGCGCAGCTCCCGCGGGATGATCGAGATGGTGCCGCCGACCTCCAGCACCGCCACCTTGATGTCCTCCATCCGGAGCAGGCCCTGACCCTCCCGCGCGGCCTGGAGGACGTCCTCGACCGAGATGCGGGACCACGCCAACCGGTCGTCCAGCGGCTTGCCCTCCAGCACGAGGAGGGTGGGGAGACCCTCCATCACCCGCCCGGTGGCGGGGTTCTTCCGCTTCACCCAGGCGAGGACGATGTCGGTGAGGAGGAGCGTGGTGATGACGATGATGGCGTTGGTGACGGAGAAGTCGTCGCCGAGCAGGGCCTGCTGCGTCGCCTCGCCGATCACCAGCAGCAGGACGAAGTCGAAGGTGGTGATCTGGTTCATGGAGCGCCGGCCGGTGATCCGGAACAGGATCGTCAGCGCGGCGTAGATCGCGAGGGCGCGGAGGACGCCGTCCATCCCCGGCGCCTAGGGCAGGACGAGGACGCGGAGGCGGAGCGACCGCGTCCCGTCGGTCCCGGTGGTGGAGAGCGTGGCGGAGAGGAAGGCGGGGGCGTCGGTGCGGGTGCGGAGGACGACCTGCCCAGGCCCGTCCCGGCCTTCCGGCACGCCGAGGGAGAGGACGCCCGGGGAGCGCCCGCGGGCGGCGAGGGGCGGGTCCACGGAGATGAGGGTCATGGCCTCGACGAGGTCGCCTTCGAGCAGCAGGCGGGCCGCGCCGCGGGAGCGGATGACGAGGCGGGCGTCCCGGCCCATGCGCTGGACGCGTTCCCACTCGACCTCCAGCACGCGGTCCTCCGTGCGGGCATGGCCCTGCGCGAGGGGACCGACCCCGAAGGCGCCGGCGAGGGAGGCGGCCACGAACACGGCCATCGCCGCCCAGCCGATGCGCTGCACGCGCCAGGTCCGGCGCTGGTGGGCGATGTCCTCGCCGACGAGGCGGGCGGCTTCCGGCAGGTCGAGCGTCGCCATGGGCGGGGAACGCCCCGGGGAGGGGGGCGTTGCGCGGCGGGTTCACGGGCTGGGGGGAGCATGGCAATGGGAGGGCATGCGCGTGCACGTCCAGAACCCCACCGGCGAAACCAACTTCCCGATCACGCGGGGGCAATGGGACGCGGCCGTCGCGCGCTGCCCGGGGCTGGGCGCGATGGACGTGTCCTTCGCGGATGACGATGCGGGCTTCGCGGACGGGATGCGGGACGCGGCGGTGCTCATCACCTGGAACCGGGAGGTGGTGCGGCGGCTGCCCAGGGGCGTGCTGCCGGGCGCGGCGCCGGGGCTGCGGGTGATCGCGCTGACCTCCGCGGGGATGGACGCCCTGCAGCCCTTCGACTGGCTGCCGCCGGGGGTGACGGTGCTGAACAACTCCGGGACCCACGCGCGGAAGGCCGGGGAGTTCGGGATCATGGCGATCCTCATGCTGGAGACGCGCTTCCCGGCGATCGCGGCGAACGGGGCGAAGGGGCTGTGGGAGCCGATCTACTCCTCCACCCTGGAGGGACGGACGGTGGTGATCGTCGGCATCGGCTCGCTCGGCGGGGCGGTGGCGAAGCGGGCGCGGGCGTTCGGGATGCGGGTGATCGGCGTGCGGCGGGGGAGCGCGCCGGACCCGGACTGCGACGAGACGGTGCCGTTCACCGCTCTGGACTCCGTGCTGCCGCGGGCCGGGTTCCTCGTCATGACCTGCCCGCTGACGCCGGAGACGCGGGGCATCCTGTCCCGCGAGCGCGTGGCGCTGCTGCCGCGCGGGGCGAAGGTGATCAACATGGCCCGGGGCGCGGTGTGGGATCAGGATGCGGTGTGCGACGCGCTGGATGCGGGCGCCCTCGACGGCGGGATCACCGACGTGGCGGTGCCGGAGCCGCTGCCGCCGGACAGCCGGGTGTGGCGGACGCGGAACCTGATGGTGACGCCGCACATCTGCTGCGACGACCGCGAACGCTACAACGACAACACGCTGGACATCGTCTTCGCCAACCTCCGCGCGCGGGCGCGGGGGGAGGCGATGCCGAACGCGGTGGATACCGCGGTGGGATACTGAACCCCTACGACGTGGGGGAGGGCGGCGCCGGGCGGCAGGATCGCGGTGCGGGCGCCGGCGCCGGGTCCGTCGATGGGGGCGGGGCGGGCGGTGGCGTGGTCTGCGCCAGGGCGGTCAGCGGGGCGAAGGCGGCGAGGGCGAGGACGAGGCGGCGCATGGGGCGTCTCCGGCGGGGACCGCAGCGTGGCCCGGCGGGGCGCCCCGCCGCAAGCCGTTAGCGCGGGGCCAGGGCGGCGACGCCGGGGAGGGTCTTGCCCTCCAGCCATTCGAGGAAGGCGCCGCCGGCGGAGGAGACGTAGGTCATCCGCTCCGCAACCCCCGCGTGCTTCAGCGCCGAGACGGTGTCGCCGCCGCCGCCGATGGATTTGAGGCCAGCGGAGGCGGTGAGGCCGGCGACGGATTGCGCGACGGCGACGGTGGCGGCGTCGAAGGGCGGGGTCTCGAAGGCGCCGAGGGGGCCGTTCCAGACGAGGGTCGAGGCTTTTCGCAAGCGGTCCTCGATGACCTCGACGGTCGCGGGGCCGACGTCGAGGGCCATCATGTCGGGCGGCACGCGGTCCACGGCGACGGTGCGGGTCGGCGGGTTCGCCCGGAACTCGGCCGCGACGATCAGGTCGCGGGGGAGGAGGATCTCGCAGGTGCCGGCCTTCGCGTCCTCCAGGATGCGGCGGGCGGTGTCGTGCATCTCCGCTTCTTGCAGAGACCGGCCGACGCCGTGCCCTTGGGCCGCGAGGAAGGTGTTGGCCATGGCGCCGCCGATGACGAGCACGTCCACCTTCCTCGACAGGTTCCCGAGGAGGTCGAGCTTCGTCGAGACCTTGGCGCCGCCGACGATGGCGACGACGGGGCGGGAGGGGGTGCCCAACGCCGCTTCCAGCGCCTCCAGTTCGGCCTGCATGAGGCGGCCGGCGTAGGCGGGCAGCAGGCGCGCGATCCCCTCCGTGGAGGCGTGGGCGCGGTGGGCGGCGGAGAAGGCGTCGTTGACGTAGGCATCGCCGAGCCGGGCGATGGCGGCGGCGAGGTCGGGGTCGTTCCCCTCCTCCCCCGCGTGGTAGCGGGTGTTCTCCAGGAGGAGGACGTCGCCGTCCGCCATCTTCGCGACGGCGGCCTCGGCCTCGGGGCCGACGCAGTCGTCGGCGAAGGCGACGGGGCGGTTCAGGACGGAGGAGAGCGCCGCCGCGAGCGGTCGAAGCGACATCTCCGGCACGCGCTTGCCCTTCGGGCGGTCGAAGTGCGACAGCACCACGACCTTTCCCCCCCGGTCCGCGAGTTCGCGGATGGTCGGCGACAGGCGCTCGATGCGCGTGCGGTCGGTGATGGCGCCGTCGCGCACCGGAACGTTGAGGTCGGCGCGGAGGAGGACGCGCTTGCCCCGGGGGTCGAGCGCGTCGAGAGTGCGGAAGGACATCGGGGCGGGGTTCCGGGTGCGTTGGCTGCTGGTGATCGCCGCGTTGCTGCCGTCGGTAGCATCGGCCCAGGCGCCGGGCAAAGGGGAGGATGGAGCGGCCGGCCCGGGCTTCCGCACGCCCTCCGGCAACATCCACTGCGTCGCGGATGGGGGCGCTGTGACCTGCCAGATCGCGACCTACACCTATCGCCCGCCCCTGCCGCGCGGCGACTGCGAACTCGACTTCGGGAGTGTCGTGAGCCTCGGGCCGAGGGGCGGGGCGCGGATGGGCTGCGTCGGCGACACCATCGCGAACGACTCCCGCCGCGTGCTTCCCTACGGCGGCACGTGGCGGGCGCTCGGCGTCACCTGCACCTCCGCCGAGACGGGGGTGCGGTGCCGCAACGGGGAGGGCCGGGGCTTCGACCTGTCGAGGACCCGGCTCACCCTCTCCTGAGGGGTGTCAGAGGCTCCCGAGCAGGGCCGCGGTGTCGCTCATGCGGTTCGAGAAGCCCCACTCGTTGTCGTACCACGCCATCACCCGCACCAGCGCGCCGTCCACCACCTGGGTCTGGGTGGCGTCGAAGGACGCGGAGTGGGGGTCGTGGTTGAAGTCGATGCTCACGAGCGGCGCGGTGTTGTAGGCGAGGATGCCCTTGAGCGCCCCCTCGGAGGCCGCCTTCATCGCGTCGTTCACCGCCTCCTTCGTCACGCCCGTCTTCTTCGGCACGAAGTCGAGGGAGATGAGGGAGACGTTGGGGGTGGGGATGCGGATGGCGGTGCCGTCCAGCTTGCCCTTGAGTTCCGGCAACACGAGCCCGACGGCCTTCGCGGCGCCGGTGGAGGTCGGGATGGCGGAGACGGCGGCGGCGCGGGCGCGGTGCAGGTCCTTGTGGAGGGTGTCCACGGTATTCTGGTCGCCGGTGTAGGCGTGGATGGTGACCATGTAGCCGCGCTCGATGCCGAAGGATTCGTGCAGCACCTTCGCCACGGGGGCGAGGCAGTTGGTGGTGCAGGAGGCGTTGGAGACGACCTGCATCGCCGGCGTCAGCACCGCGTGGTTCACGCCGTAGACGATCGTGGCGTCGGCGTTCTCGCCGGGGGCGGAGATGAGCACCTTGCGGGGGCCGGCGGCGAGGAGGAGGGCGGCCTTGTCGCGGGCGGTGAAGATGCCGGTGCATTCCGCCGCCACGTCCACCCCCCCCCAGGGCAACTTGGTGGGGTCACGCTCGGCGGTGACCTTGATCGGCTTGTGGGTCCGACCGTGGGCGGAGATCACGAGGGAGTCGCCCTCCACCTTCACCTCGCCGGGGAAGCGGCCGTGGACGGAATCGTAGCGGAACAGGTGCGCGTTCGCGTCGGTGGAGCCGAGGTCGTTGATGTGGGTGAACTCGACGTCGTCCCGCCCGCTCTCCATCGCGGCGCGGAGGACGAGGCGGCCGATGCGGCCGAAGCCGTTGATGGCGACCTTCACGGGCATGGTGCCGGGGTTCCCTGTCTCTCTAGTTGATGCGGCGGCGGACGGCGGCGACCACCGCCTCCGCCGTGATGCCGAAATGGCGGTAGAGGTCGTCGGCGGGGGCGGAGGCGCCGAAGCCGGTCATGCCGCAGAAGGTGCCGTCCCCGCCGAGCCAGCGGTCCCAGCCGAAGGACAGGGCGGCCTCCACGCCGAAGCGGGGGGCGGTGCCGAGGACGGCGTCGCGCCACGTCGGGTCCTGGACGTCGAACAGCTCCCAGCAGGGGAGGGAGACGACGGCGGTGGGGATGCCGTCGGCCTCCAGCGTCTCACGGGCGGCCATGGCGAGCATGACCTCCGACCCCGTGGCGATGATCGTGGCGCGGCGGTCGCCGGACGCCTCGGCGAGGACGTAGCCGCCGCGGGCCGAGAGGTTCTCCGAGGCGCTGGTCCGCAGGCAGGGGAGGTTCTGGCGCGACAGGGCGAGGACGGAGGGACCGTCGGCGCGGCGCACCGCGAGTTCCCAGGCCTCTGCGGTCTCGATGACGTCGCAGGGGCGGAAGACGTGGAGGTTGGGGATCGCCCGCAGCGCCGCGAGGTGCTCCACCGGCTGGTGGGTCGGGCCGTCCTCGCCCAACCCGATGGAATCGTGGGTGAGGACGTGGATGACGCGCTGCCGCATGAGGGCCGCGAGGCGGAGGGACGGGCGCATGTAGTCGGCGAAGACGAGGAAGGTGCCGGAATACGGGATGATGCCGCCGTGCAGGGCCATGCCGTTCATCGCGGCGGCCATGCCGTGTTCCCGGATGCCGTAGTGGATGAAGCGGCCGCCGAAGGCGTCGGGCGTGACGGAGGGGACGCCCTTCACGTTGGTGTTGTTCGAGCCGGTGAGGTCGGCGGAGCCGCCGACCATCTCGGGCACGGCGGGGACGAGGGCCTCCAGCGCCTTCTGGGAGGCGATCCGCGTCGCGATCCTCGGCCGTTCCTCGACGGCGCGGGCGCGCCATTCGGCGAGGGGGGTGTCCCACTGCTCTGGCAGGCGGCCCGCCATGGCGCGCTCGAACTCGGCCCCGGCCGGGTGCTTCGTGAGGCGCTTGAGCCAGGACCGGCGGGTGCCCCCGCCGCGGCGGCCGGCGGCGAGCCAGCCCTCCCGGACCTCGTCCGGCACCTCGAAGGGGGCGGCCTCCCAGCCGAGGGCGGCCTTGGCGGCGGCGGCCTCCTCGCCGCCGAGGGGGGCACCGTGGCTGCCGGCGGTGCCCGCCTTCTTCGGGGCGGCGAAGCCGATGATGGTGCGGCAGGCGACGAGGGTGGGGCGGCGGGACTTCGTGGCGGTGTTCAGCGCGGCCGCCACCGCCTCATGGTCATGCCCGTCCACGCGGCGGACGGACCAGCCGTAGGCGCGGAACCGGGACAGCGTGTCCTCGGACACCGAGATCGCGGTGTCGCCGTCGATGGAGATGTGGTTGTCGTCCCACAGGACGGTCAGCTTGCCGAGGCCGAGGTGGCCGGCGAGCGAGGCGGCCTCGTGGCTGATCCCCTCCTGCAGGTCGCCGTCGGAGGCGATGACCCAGGTGCGGTGGTCCACGAGGGACTTGCCGAACCGGGCGGCGAGGTGGCGTTCCGCCATCGCCATCCCCACCGCCGTGGCGAGGCCCTGGCCGAGCGGGCCGGTGGTGGTCTCGATGGCCGGGTGTTCCCCGTGTTCCGGATGGCCGGCGGCGGGGGAGTGCAGCTGGCGGAAGCGGCGCAGGTCGTCCGCCGACATCCCGGCATGGCCGGACAGGTGCAACCAGGCGTAGAGAAGCATGGAGCCATGGCCGGCCGAGAGGACGAAGCGGTCGCGGTCGGGCCAGCGGGGATCGGCGGCATCGTGCTTGAGGAAACGGGTGAAGAGCACCGTGGCGGCGTCCGCCATGCCCATCGGCATTCCCGGGTGGCCGGACTTCGCGGCCTCCACGGCGTCGATCGCCAACGCCCGGATGGCGTCCGCCATCCGGCGGGCCGGCGTGACCTCGCGCGCCAGGATCGCTTCCTGCGCGATCAGCGCGGGAGAGCGAGCGGGCTCGCGGGGCTGGCTGTCCGGCTCGGTGGTGGCCAACGGGATCTCCGCGACGGGCGGGGCGGGGGTGTCCGGCCGCGGGCCGCTATAGAGGGGCGTGCGGGCCTCTGCCAACCCATCGACCGACGGGTGCAGCCGATCCAGGCAAGGCCGGAAGCAGCATCAATATTGAGATACCGCTCAAATCTCGTGGCATTTCGAGCGTTCCATGTCATGTAGGCCGGCGTGAAAGGTATTCGATCCATGCGATTCGTCGGAGGGAGCAAGGTCCTTGGCGATCACCGCTGACCCTTCGCGCGCGTCGCGACACCGGGGATGGGCCGTGATGGCCCTGGGGCTGCTGATCGTCGGGGCCGTCGTGGTGGGCGTGCTGTTCCCGGCCCAGCGGGCCTGGGCGGGGGTGGCGGGCCTCGTCGCGGTCGTCGCGGTGGGGCTGCGTCTCCTGTCGCGCCGTCTTCCGTCGCGCCCGGGTATTCCGCCCGCCGTGGCGGCGCCGGCCGATCCTTCGGGGTCCGGTCGGGCCACCCAGCTGTTCGCTGCCGAGGCAACGGGGGCGACGGCGGCGCCCGCCGTGAATGAGGCCGCGGCCGTCACGCCACCGGCCCCGACGGTCGCGGCCGTGGCGGTCGGCCCGATCGCCAAGCGCCGGGGGCCGCGCGCCGCGGCGCCGCTGCGTCGGCGTGCCGACACGTTGCGGCCGGCGGCGGCGGTGACCGTGCCCACTGCCATGCCGGTGCCGCTGGGGGAGGCGCCGTCACGGCTGCCGGACGCCCCGGGGCCCCTGCCGCCGTCGGATGCCGACCGTATCGCGCGGGCGGTCGCCGACAACGCCCCCGTCGCCGTCTGGCACCTGGACGCCGCGGGCCGGACGCTGTCCGGCAACCGGCGCCTCGCGGCCTTGTTCAGCACGATCCCGACCGGTCTGCTGGAGTCCGGCCTCCGGCGCGCCGGGGAGCCGGTGGAGGGCGGCCCGTTCGGCCTGCCGCCGGGCCAGGAGGTCGAGGCGTCCGTGCCGGCGCCCGACGGGTCCGGGACGCCCCGCAGCGTCACCGTCGTGGCCTCCGGCTGGATGGAGACGCGCACCGGCGGGCGGGAGGCGGTGCTCACCCTCCTCGACAATTCCGCCCTGCGGGACGCGCAGGCGCAGGCCTCGCACTACGCGTATCACGACCCGCTCACGGGGTTGCCGAACCGGCTGCGCTTCCAGGCCGCGCTCGATCGCCTCGTCGCGCCGGGGGAGGACGGGGGCGGCGCGCTCCTGCTCCTCGACATGGCGGGGATCCGGGCGGTGAACGACCGCCTGGGGCAGACCGCGGGGGACGGGCTGCTGCGGGAAACGGCGCAGCGGCTGCTGGCCGGGGCGCGGCCGGGCGACGAGGTCTTCCGGATCGGCGGCGACGAGTTCGGGGTGATCGCGCCGGGCGCGTGCACCACCCACGCGGCGGGCGCCGTGGCCGGGCGGATGCGGCGGGCCCTGGCGGCGCCGGTGGACCTGGGGATGGGGCCGGGGCCGATCCACGCGAGCATCGGCCATGCCCAGGCGCCGGCGGACGCGCCGGATGCGCAGGCGCTCCACCGCGCCGCGTCGCTCGCCCTGGCGCAGGCCAAGCGGGACGGCGGGGGGATCGTCTCCTACACCCGCACCCTCGGGGACCGGGTGGCGCGGCGGCTGGCGCTGCGCGGGCAGCTCGTGGAGGCGGTGGACCAGGGCGCCTTCGAGCTCGTCTGGCAGCCGCAGGTGGACGCGCGGACCCGGGCGGTGCGCGGGGCGGAGGCCTTGCTGCGCTGGCCCGGCGGGCCGGGCGGGTCCTCGGTCTCCCCTGCGGAGTTCCTGCCGGAGGCCACGGATGCCGGGCTGATGCCCCGCATCGACGCCTGGGTGCTGGAGACGGCCCTGCGGCAGAAGCGGGCCTGGGCGGTGCTGGGCCGCGGGCCGGCCGTGGTGGGCGTGAACATCTCCCCCGCCACGCTGCGCGACCCGGCCTTCCCGGACGCGGTGATGGCGTGCCTGTCGCGGCACGGTGTCTCGCCGGAGGAGCTGGAGGTGGAGATCCCGGAGGACGTGGCGGCCCGCGACCTCGACGCCATCGCGCCGGTCCTGCACGACCTGATCGGCGAGGGGGTCCGTCTCTCGCTCGACGATTTCGGCGGCGGGCTGTCGGCGCTGGCGCACCTGCTGCGGCTGCCGGTGGACCAGGTGAAGCTGGACCGCTCCATCGTGGCCGGACTGCCGGGCGGGGCGCGGGAGAAGGCGATCCTGCGCGCCGTCTCGGCCCTGGCGCGGGGAATGGAGATCCCGCTGCTGGCCGAGGGGGTGGAGACGGAGGAGCAGGTGGAGGCGCTGCTCGCCGAGGGCTGCACGGTGATGCAGGGCTGGCTCTTCGGGCGGGCGGTTTCGGCGGATACCCTCGTTCCACCCTGAGATGTGACGCCGGGCGCGGCGTCGGGCTATCCTTCGCCGTGACGGAGGACCCCATGGCCCAGGCCCACGCGACGGCACCCGCGGTGCTGCGGAACAGCGACCTCGACGCGCCGGCGATCCGGGCGGCGCGGGTGGATCTGGCGGCGTGCTTCCGCATGGCGTCGCGGCTGGGGTTGCAGGAGGGGATCTGCAACCACTTCTCCGCGGTGGTGCCGGGTCATCCCGACCTCATGCTCGTGAACCCCTACGGCTGGGCCTTCGGTGAGGTCACGGCGTCGCGGCTGCTGATCACCGACTTCGACGGCCGGGTGCTGGCCGGGGAGGGGGTGCCGGAGGCGACGGCCTTCCACATCCACGCGCGGCTGCACCTGCGGCACCCGCGGGCGGCGGCGGCCTTCCATACGCACATGCCGAACGCCACCGCGCTGTCGATGCTGGAGGGGCCGCCGCTCGTCTGGGCGGGGCAGACGGCGCTGAAGTTCTGGAACCGCACGGCGGTGGACGAGGACTACAACGGGCTGGCCCTGGACGCGGCGGAGGGCGACCGGATCGCGGCGGCGATGGGGGATGCGGAGATCGTGTTCCTGAAGAATCACGGGGTGATGGTGGTGGGGCCGTCCATCGCGGCGGCGTGGGACGACCTGTATTACCTCGAACGCGCGGCGGAGGTGCAGCGGCTGGCGATGGCGACGGGGCGGACGTTGAAGCCGGTGTCGCCGGAGGTGGCGGCGCGGACCGCCGCGCAGATGCGGGCGGGCGACGGGGAGGCGGCGCGGCTGCACCTGGAGAGCGTCAAGCGGCAGCTGGCGATCACGGACGCGGGGTTCGACGCGTGACCCATCGCCGCACCCTCCTCACCGGCGCCCTGGCCTCCCTCGCTGCGCCGGCCCTCGCCCAGCGCGCCGTGCGGCCCCGCGGTCCCTTCTGGCCCGGCGGCGCCCGGCTCGCCGTCGGCGTGTGCATGATGTTCGAGACCGACGGCGGGCAGTCCAACCAGTGGCAGGGCGGGCCGCCCGGCACGCCCCCCGGGACGCGGTACCCCAACTTCGTCACCCAGGGCGACCGCATCTACGGCGCGCGGGAGGGCATCCCGCGGCTGCTCGACATGTTCGACCGGCGCGGGGTCCGCGCCTCCTCCTTCATGATCGGCGCGTCCATGGAGCGTTACCCCGACCTCGCGAAGGAGATCGTGGAACGGGGGCACGAGGGCGGTGGGCGCGGGCGGCTGCACCAGTCCACCCACTGGATGCCGAAGGAGCGGGAGCGCGAGTTCCTCCGCGACGGCTTCGAGACGATGCGCCGGATCACTGGGCAGTGGCCGCGCGGCTACAACGCGCAGGGGCTGCAGGCGAGCGTCAACACGAACGGCCTGTTGCAGGAGTTGGGACTGACCTACTCCATCGACGACCGGACGCGCGACGAGCCTTGGATCCAGACGGTGAACGGGGACAAGGATTTCTGCCTCGTTCCCTACCAGGGCCACGTGAACGACCTGAACTTCTTCCAGCTCCAGCAGCGGTCGCTCGCGGATTACGAGCAGATGCTGCGGCAGGAGTTCGAGACCCTCCACGAGGAGGGCGCGACGCGGCGGCGGATGATGAGCGTGCCGCTGCACGACTTCGTCGCCGGGCGCCCCGCGGTGATGCGGAGCGCGGAGCGGTTCCTGGAATGGGCGTCGGGGCATCCCGGCGTGTGGTTCGCGCGGCGGGACGAGATCGCGGCCTGGGCGCTCGGCGAGGGGCGGGCGATCACGCCGCGCGGCGAGCGTTACCTGCCGCCGGACGACCGGCCCTTCCCCAACCCGTGACGGTGCGTCCGGTCCTGCGGCTGCTGCCCGGCCGGGACGGGCGGCTGCGCGCGGGGCACCCCTGGGTGTTCTCGAACGAGGTGGCGATGGACGCGGGCACGCGGTGCATCGCGCCCGGCTCGGTCGTGCGGGTGGAGGGGGCGGACGGGGCGCGTCACGGGGCGTTCCACTTCAACCCGCGGACGCTCATCGCCGCGCGGCTGCTGTCGCGCGACCCGGAGGCGCCGGTGGACGGCGCGTTCTGGCGGGCGCGGCTGGAAGGGGCCGTCGCGCTGCGGGCGCGGCTGTTCGGGGCGCCCTACCACCGGCTGGTCCACGCGGAGGCCGACGGTTTCCCGGGGCTGATCGTGGACCGCTACGGCGACCTGATCGTGTTGCAGGCCAACACCGCGGGGATGGAGGCGGCGACCCCCGGGATCGTCGCGGCGCTGGACGACCTGCTGTCGCCCCGGGCCGTGGTGGCGCGGAACGACTCGTCCGTGCGCGCGCTGGAGGGGCTGCCGGAGGAGGTCGCGGTGCTCCGCGGCGCCGACCCCAGCGGAACCGTCGAGGAAGGCGGCGTCACCTTCGCCGTGGACCCCGTCGGCGGCCAGAAGACCGGGTGGTTCTTCGACCAGCGGGGCAACCGCGCCCTCGTCGCGTCGCTGTCGCGCGGCGCCACCGTGCTCGACGCGTTCTGCCACACCGGCGGCTTCGGCTTGCAGGCGGCGCGGGCCGGGGCGTCGCGCGTGACGCTCCTCGACCGATCGGAGCACGCGCTGGCCACCGCGACGGAGACCGCGCGGCGCAACGGGCTGGACGCGCTGGTGGAGACGGTCCGGGGCGACGCGGTGGACACCATCGCCGGCATGGTGGACCGGGCGCGGCGCTTCGACGTGGTGGTGGCGGACCCCCCCGCCTTCGCCAAGGCGCGGAAGGACGCGCCCGGCGCGGTGCGGGCCTACGCGCGGCTCGCGCGTCTGGCGGCGGCGCTGGTCAGTCCCCGCGGCATCCTCTTCGCCGCCTCGTGCAGCCACCACGTGCCGCCCGCGGAGTTCCACGAGGCCGTGCTCGGCGGCGTCGCGCGGGCGCGGCGGGAGGGGCGCATCCTCGCGGTGACGGGCGCCGGGCCGGACCATCCGGTCCACCCGATGCTGCCGGAGAGCGCCTACCTCAAGGCCATCACCCTGCAACTCGACTGACGATGCCGCCGATCCATGCCGCCCTGCTGAACGCCTACCGGGACACGGCCTACGCGCTGGACGGCCTGACCCTGCGCATCGGGCGCCGGGATGCGGGGCTCGACGCCCACCTGCGGGGGGCACGGCACGCCGCGCTGATCACGGCCTTCAACCCCTTCTCCCGCCGGACGCCCTCGGGTCGGAACCGGCGCGCCCAGCGCCGCCTGCGTGAGGCGGCGCGCCGATGGGTTGGGGGCGAGGCCGCCGCGGCCCCGGGGACGACGTGGGAGGAGCCGATGCTCGTCCTCCGCACCGACCCGCGCGCCGCGGCGCGGCTGGGCCGGCGGTTCCGGCAGAACGCGATCGTCCTGCTCCGCCCAGGGGCGCCGCCGGTGCTGCGGCTGCTGCGCTGACCGCCGCCGCCGGCGCCCGGTTCAGGCGGGGCGCGCGAGGGCGCGCGGCAGGGTGAAGCGCACCGTGGTGCCGCGGTCCCGCCCGGCGTCGATCGTGAGGCGTCCGCCCTGCGCCTCGACGAGGGCCTTCGCCAGGGGCAGGCCGAGGCCGGATTCCTCGCCCTCCGCCTCCGCCCGCACGCCCCCGCCGATGCCGTCCGACGTCGCGCGGGCCTGTTCCCCCGTCATGCCCGGGCCGTCGTCGCGGACGATGACGGTGTCCTCGTGGTCGCCGGGCTCCACGTCCACGGTCGCCGTCGCGCCCGGGCCGGCGTAGCGCACGGCGTTGCCGACGAGGTTGAGGAGAATCTGGAGGAGCGAGCGGGGGTCGGCGAAGACGAAGACGTCGATCGGCACCTCCACCCGGATGCGGACGCCGCCGGCCTCCTCCTCCCGGTGCAGCAGCTGCGCGGCGCGTTCGGCGACGGCCGCGAGCACGACCTCCTCCCGCTCCGGCGCCGGGCCGCCGCCGCCGACGATGCGCGTGACGTGCTGGACCGATTCGACGAGGCCGGGGAGGTGATGCCCGCGCGGGGCGGTCCACCCGACCGTCTCCACGTGGTGCGGCCGGATGGCCGGGCCGCGGGGCCGGAGCTGCAGGAGTTCGGCGAGGCCGACAAGGTTGGCGGCGGAGGCGCGGGAACCGCCGGTGGCTTCCGCGATCGCGCGTTCGCGGCCCTGCAACCGGTCCAGGGCCGCCCGCTGCCCGGCGCGGGCGGCGGTGAGGGCGTTGTCGAGTTCCGCGAGCGTCTCCTGCGTCTGGGCCATGAGGCGGCCGGCGAGGTCGCGGTGCGTCGTGGGGAGGCGGGGGAGGGTGGCGTCGCGGGCGTAGGCCTCGAGCCCTGCGGTCGCGACGCCGATGGGGGCCAGGAGGGCGTGCAGGCCGAGGAGGGTCATCGCGGTGCCGCCGAGGGTGGCGAGGAGAAGGATGAGGAACATCGGCCAGTCCACCGCGTCGCCCCGCATGGCCCAGGCGAAACCGGCGATGAGGGGGACGTGGACGCCGACGAAGGCGACGAGGAAGAACTTGCCCGCATAGCCCCCGGGCACCTTCAGTCCGTCCAGGATGGCGTAAAGTGTCATGCACCGGTTCTCGCGCGTAGGTTGTCGAAGGCAATGCGATTTCGGCGGGCCGCGCCATCACCGTTTTGTCAGATGACAATTCGAGGCAGGGCGCGGCGCGGACCGTGGGGATGGGCGAGGGCGTGGTGCCGCTGGGTCGCTTCGATTGGCGGCGCCGGTCGCCGGCCCGCGGCGCGGATCGCCGTCCCTCAGGGGGTCGGCGGGGCGGGGATCGCCCGGGGCAGGGTGAACTCGGCGGTGGTCCCGTGCCCGAGGGCGCTGGCGAGGCGGAACCGGCCGCCGTGCAGCTCGGTCGGCGCCTTGGCGAGCGGAAGGCCGAGGCCGGTGCCGGCGACGCCCGCGGCCCGGGCGCGCGCGGCGCGGCCGAAGGGCTCCAGCGCCAGGCGGAGGTCTTCCACGCCCATGCCCGCGCCGTCGTCGCGGACCGTCACGGCGTCCTCGCCCTCCCGCCGCTCGGCCGACACGGTCACCGCGGCGCCGCGGCCCGCTTACTTCACCGCGTTGCCGATGAGGTTGAGGAGAAGTTGCAGGAGGGCGCGCGGGTCCGCCGACACGAGGAGATCCCGCGACACCTCCACGTGGATGCGGACGCCGCGCGCCTCCTCCTCGCCGCGGAGAAGCCGCGCGGCGCGTTCGGCCACGCCGGAGAGGAGGAGCGGCTGCCGCTGGATGGAGGCGCCGCCGCCGGTCGCGGCGGCGAAGCGCTGCACGTCCTCCACGAGGTCGAGCATGTGCTTGCCGCTCCCGGCGATGTCCGCCGCGAACTCGGCGTAGCGCGGGTGGCCGAGGGGGCCGTGGGACCGCATCCGGAGGAGTTCGGCGAAGCCGAGGACGGCGGTGAGCGCGGTGTCGAGGCCGGCCAGCACCACCTGCTGCCGGCCATGAGGCGGCCCGCGAGGTCGCCGTGGGTGGTGGGGAGGCGGGGCAGCGTCGCCCCCCGCGCGTAATCCTCCAGCGCGCCCGCCGCACCGCGGATGGGGGCGAGGAGGGTGCGGAGGCCGAGGATGGTGAGGGCCGTGCCGGCGAGGGTGGCGGCGAGGAGGGCGCCGAGCATCGGCCAGTCCGGGACGTCGTCGCTCAGCGCCCGGAGGAGGCCGGTGATGAGGGGGAGGTGGACGCCCACGAAGGCGACGAGGAAGAACTTGCCGGTGTAGCCGCCGGGGAGGCCGAGGCCGTCGAGGAGGGCGTAGAGGCGCACGGGCGGTCCGGGGGCCCTCGGTCCCAGCCTATACGGGGCGTCCCCACGGCTGGATCACAGGAAGCGGGCGCGGATGTCCACGCTGTCGCGCTGGCCGAGGTCGTCGCGGTGCTCCCGCAGCCAGGTATCGGCGGCCTCGCGGCCCATGTCGTGGAGGGTCCTCAGGAAGTCCCAGTCGCCGTTGAACTTCGTGGACATGCCGAAGCGGCGCATCCGGTCCTCGTCCTCGATGAGGTGGACGTAGAGGCGTTGGTAGCGCGGGGGCGCCAGTTGGCCGCCGTCCACGAGGCGCTGGACGAACTCGATGGCGCGCATCTCGAACATGAGGGAGGCGTTGAAGGTCACCTCGTTCAGGCGGGTATTGATGTCGCCGGCGGTCATCGGGATCTCCTCCCGGATCATCGGGTTGAGCTGCACCACGACGATGTCCGGCGGGCCGCCGCGGTCGTAGAGCGGCCAGAGGGCGGGGTTCCCGAGGTAGCCGCCGTCCCAGTAGGCCTCGCCGTCGATCTCCACGGCGCGGAACAGGTTGGGGAGGCAGGCGGAGGCCAGCAGCGCCTCCCGCGTCACCTCCCCGCGCGCGAAGACGCGGGGCTTGCCGGTGCGGACGTTGGTGGCGGAGACGTAGAGGCGCGGGGCGCGGGCGTTGCCGCAGAGGGTGGATTCGTCCAGCACCTCGTCGAGGGTGCGGCGGAGGGGGTTCACCTCGATGGGGAAGGGGTTGAACTGGTAGGGGGAGAGCAGCCGCGTGACGTTGTCGAAGGCCTGCCACGCGAGGGAGTAGGAGAGGTCCGGGCCGAACAGGGCCTTCTCGACGGGGGAGTTGCGGAGCGGCGAGAACTGGAGTTTCGCGGCGACGGCGCGCCAGAAGCGGTCGAGTTCGCGGATGGCGCCGGCGCGGCCGTCCCGGGCGATTCCCTGCACGACCATCGCGCCGTTGATGGCCCCGGCGGAGGTGCCGGAGATCGCCTCGATCTCGATGGATTCCTCCTCCAGCAGGCGTTCGAGGACGCCCCAGGTGAAGGCGCCGTGGGTGCCGCCGCCCTGGAGGGCGACGTTGATGCGGTGCTTGCCGCCGTTGGCGATGGCGGGGGCGGCGGGCGCCTCGAAGGCGTCGGCGGTGGATTTCAGGCCCTCCGACGCGCGGGGGTCCGTCGGGGCGTCGGTGGCGCGGGCCGTGAACGCCCCCGGCGAGACGGGGAGGGGGATGCCGCCGGCGCCGTCGGAGAGGCGGCGGCGCGGTCCGCCGTAGGGGCCGGGCGGGGCGTCGTCCCCGGGTCCGGCGGCGGGGTCGACGGCGGGGGGCTCGCCGCTCACGCCGCCACCCAGCCGCCATCCACGGAGAGGGCGGCGCCGTTCACCGCGCCGGAATGGGGGCCGCAGAGGTAGAGGGCCATCCCCGCCACCTCCTCCACCTCCACCCAGCGCTTCGAGGGCTGCTTGGCGAGGAGGTAATCGGTGAGGGCGACCTCCTCCGACACGCCGTGTTCCTTCGCCAGCGGCGCGACCTGGCGTTCGGCCAGGGGGGTGCGGACGAAGCCGGGGCAGATGGCGTTGCAGGTGATGGGGGTGCGCGCGACCTCCAGCGCCACGGTCTTCGTCAGGCCGACGACGCCGTGCTTCGCCGCGATGTAGGCGGCCTTGAAGGGCGAGGCGACGAGGCCGTGCGCGGAGGCGACGTTGACGATGCGGCCCCACTCCCGCGCGCGCATCCCCGGCAGCGCCGCCTTGATGGCGTGGAAGTTGGAGGAGAGGTTGATCGCGAGGATCGCGTCCCACCTGTCCTCCGGGAAGTCCTCGACGGGGGAGGTGTGCTGGATGCCCGCGTTGTTCACGAGGATGTCCACGTCGCCGGCCATCGCGACCATGGCGCGCACCGCATCGGGCCGCGACAGGTCGTGGTCGGAGAGCGGGGCCTCGGCGCCCATCGCATCGGAGACCTGACGGCGGGCGGCGGCGACCTCCTCCGGCCGGCCGAGGCCATTCATGACGATCCGTGCGCCCTCCGCCGCGAAGGCGAGGGCGATGGCGAGGCCGATGCCGCTCGTCGAGCCGGTGACGAGGGCGGTGCGACCCTCAAGCGTGCGGGGCATGGCGTGGGGTCCGGGATTCAGGGAAGGCGCTTGGCGAGGGCGGCGAGGCGGCGCGCGGCGCCGGAGGTGACGAGGGCGCCGAGCGAGGCGCCGGCGGCCTGCCGGATCGCCTCGGCGTAGGCGGGACCCGGCAGGTCCATCCCGGCGAGGGCGGCGAGCGACAGGCGCCTGGACACCGCGAGGGACAGCACCGCCGCCATCTCCTCCGCGCCCGGGCCGAGCACGCCGGCGCCGAGGAGGCGGTTGCGACCGTCCGCGACGAGCTTGACGAGGCCGTCCGCCACGCCGGCCGCCGCGGCGCGTTCGGTGTGGGCGAGGGCGTGGCGCCAGACCCGGACGGTCTCCCCGTCCTCCTCCGCGTCGAAGGCGTCGAGGCCGACCTCGAGGATCGCCGGATCGGTGCGCAGCAGGCGGGGCGGCGGGGCGTCCGGCAGCCGGGCGGGCAGGCGGAAGACCATGTTGCGGGCGACGATCCCGAGATGCGCGTCGGCGGAGCCGCCGAGGGGGTGGCGGTGGCGCAGGTCCGCGGCGCGGCCGGCGGCCCAGACGCGGCGGTTGGTCGTGCTGCGGAGGGAATCGGTCACCGCCATCCCGCCCGGCCCGCCCGCCACGTTCCCCGCCCCCAGGTCCAGGCCGGCGATCCGCGGGACCTCCCCCATGGCGAGGAGGAGGTGCGTGCCCGCCACCCGCCGCCCGTCATCGAGGATGAGCGTGACCGCGCCCGGCCCGCCATCCACCGCCACGGCGCCGTGGCCGTCGAGGAGCGTCATGCCCACGCGCAGGAGGACGCGCCGCAGCCCGTCGGCCAGTTCGACGTCCCGCCGCAGGGCGAGGCGCCCCGGGGCGACCACCGTCACCGCCGCGCCGAGCCGGGCGGCGGCCTGGGCGACGGGGAGCCCCGCGCCGTCCTCGTCCAGCACGATCAGCCGGTCCGGGCGCGACGGCGCCAGCGGCAGGGTGGCGGGGGTGAACCAGGGGATGCCCTCCAGCCCCGGCAGGTCCGGCACGCGGGGCGCGGCGCCGACGTCGAGCAGGGCGCGGCGGAAGCGCCATTCCCGGCCGGCGGCGGCGATGCGGTCGGGGGCGGCGAAGCGGGCGGGGGCGTGGACGACCTCGATCCCCATGCCCTCGAAGCGGGCGGCGGCGGCATCGGGGGCGGCGTCGCGGAGCGCGGCGTCCACCCGAGCCCGCGCCGCCTCCCAGGCCGGTCGGTCGCCCGAACCCGTCCCGTTCGGCAGCGCCCCGTTCGGCAGCATCCGGGCGGCGTCCGCCAGCGCCGCCTCGGCCACGCGGGGGAGGGGGAGGGGCCGCTCCCGCTCGAACAGCACGACGGACAGGCCGAGCGCGGCGGAGAGGGCCGCGACCTGGCGGCCGGTGCGGCCGGCGCCGAGGACGGCGATGTCGGTCTCCGGCATGGGTTCTCCGCGGGTCGCGGGTGGTATGGGGGCTGCGCGGCGGGGAGGCCAGGGCCGGGACGCCGGTTTCGCCGGGGGGCGGCCCGACGGACACGCACGTGGTCCGGGCGATGCGGCGCCGGGGCGGCGCGATCGGGAACCGCGAGGAGGACGCGCGGTTGACGGGGCGGCGACCGCTTCCCTATACACCGCGACCCGCGCCGGGGTGCCCGCCGCGGCCGTTCCGCCATGCCCCGTGCGTGGCCGCGGCCGTCGCCCCCGGCCCGCCCAGCCATCCTCCGCCGCGGGCCTCAGGCCGTCCGCGCGCCCTTCGAGACGGAGCCCTCTCGTGAAGCGCACCTACCAGCCCTCCAAGCTCGTCCGGAAGCGCCGGCACGGGTTCCGCGCGCGCCTCGAGACCGTCGGGGGCCGCCGCGTGCTGGCGAACCGTCGGGCGAAGGGGCGGAAGCGCCTCTCCGCCTGAACCGCGCGGCGCGCCTCAGGGGCGCCGGTGATGAAGATCCCGAGGATCCAGAAGCGGCGCGACTTCCTGCGGGCCTCCCGCACGGGGAAGCGCGCGGCGCGTCCGGGGCTCGTCCTTCAGGCCCAGGCGGTGCCGGAGGGGCCGTTGCGGCTGGGCTTCACGGTCACGAAGAAGGTCGGGAACGCGGTGGTGCGGAACCGGACGAAGCGGCGGCTGCGGGAAGCGGCGCGGCTGGTGCTGGACGATGCGCGGCCGCCCCTTCTTCAGAACGGGGGGTGGGACCTCGTCCTCATCGGGCGGGACGACACGCGGGGGCGGGACTTCCGCGACCTCATGGGCGACCTGCGGGGCGCCTTGAAGCAGACGGGCGTGGTGCGGTGACGCCCGCCGCCACCGTCCTGACCGGCGCCGTTCGGGCCTACCAGTATACCCTGCGGCCCTTCATCGGGTCGCATTGCCGCTTCCACCCGCATTGCAGCGCCTACGCCGTCGAGGCCCTCGCCGCCCACGGGGCCGGGCGCGGAACGGCGATGGCGGCGCGGCGGGTGCTGCGGTGCCACCCCTGGAACGCCGGGGGCTATGACCCCGTGCCGACGAAGACGGCCTGACGGGCCTTAGGGACCATGGACAACAAGCGACTTCTCGCGGCGATCGCGATCTCGATCGGCATCCTGCTGATGTTCGACCTGTGGAACCGTCCGGCGCGCGAGGCGGGGCGCCAGGCTGCTCAACAGGGGGCGGCGCAGCAGCAGGCCGGGCAGCAGGCGGGGCAGACCCAGACCTCGCCCGTGCCGATCCCGCAGGGGAACACGGCGATCAACCCGGCGGGGGTGGCGAGCGCGTCTCCCACCGAGGGGGCGCCGACCACGCCGGCGCCGCGGCTGCCGATCGAGAGCGCGCGGGTGCAGGGCTCCGTCAACCTGCGCGGGGCGCGGCTGGATGACCTCGTGCTGCGGGACTACCGGGAAACGATCCTGCCGGATTCGCCGCAGGTCCGCATCCTCGCGCCGCGGGAGGACTCCCATCCGTACTTCGCGCAGTGGGGGTGGACCGCGGCGGATGGCCGGACCGCGGTGCCCGGACCTGAGACGGAGTGGACGGCGGACGGCGCGCGCCTGACGCCGACCACGCCGGTGACGCTGCGCTGGGAGAACGGCGCCGGGCTGCGCTTCGAGATCGGGCTGAGCCTCGACGCCAACTTCATGGTGAGCGCGGAGCAGCGCGTGGTGAACGCGGGCACCGAGGCCGCGAACCTGCTGCCCTGGGCGCGGGTGCGGCGGGAGCGGACGCCGACGGTGGCGGGCTACTACATCCTGCATGAGGGCTTCGTCGGGGTGGTGGACGGGCGGCTGCGCGAGACGACCTACGACGACGCGAAGTCCGCCGGCGCGGGGCCGCGCAACGGGCTGGCCTTCGAGCAGGAGAGCGCGGGCGGCTGGGCCGGCTTCACCGACAAGTACTGGCTGACGGCGCTGCTGCCGGCCGATCAGGCGTCCCGCGCGCGCACGGCGTTCCGCCACGCGACGGAGGGCGGCCGGGACCGCTGGCAGGTGGACGTGGTGCCGCCGGCGCCGGTGTCCGCCGCGGCCGGGGCGACCGCGACCTTCGCGACGCGGCTGTTCGCGGGCGCGAAGGAGGTGCGGCTGCTCGACGACTACGCCGACCGGCTGCGGATCACGGACTTCGACAAGGCGATCGACTTCGGCTGGTTCTACTTCATGACGAAGCCGTTCTTCTACGCGCTGGACTGGCTGTTCCGGCTGACGGGCAATTTCGGCGTCGCCATCCTCATCTTCACGGTGGCGCTGAAACTCGCCTTCTTCCCGCTCGCCAACAAGTCGTACAAGTCGATGTCGCGGATGAAGGATCTCGCGCCGAAGATGCAGGCGCTGAAGGAGCAGCACGGCTCCGATCCCGCGAAGATGCAGCAGGAGATGATGTCGCTCTACAAGAACGCCGGGGTGAACCCGGCGTCGGGGTGCCTGCCGATCCTCCTCCAGATCCCCGTGTTCTTCGCGCTCTACAAGGTGCTGTTCGTGACCATCGAGATGCGGCACGCGCCGTTCTACGGGTGGATCAGGGACCTCTCGGCGCCGGATCCGACGAACCTGTTCAACCTGTTCGGGCTGCTGCCCTTCGACCCCATGGCGTATTCCGCCGGCTACCTGCACATGCCGGCCTGGGCGATCATCATGGGCATCACGATGTTCGTGCAGTTCAAGCTAAATCCGACGCCGCCGGACCCGATCCAGGCGCGGCTGTTCGCGTTCATGCCGCTGATCTTCACCTTCATGCTCGCGTCCTTCCCGGCGGGGCTGGTGATCTACTGGTCCTGGAACAACCTCCTCTCGGTCGCGCAGCAGTATTACATCATGCGGCACGACCGGGCGGCGCGGCGGGCGGAGAAGTCCGTGGCCCGCACGTGACGCCGGAGGAGGAGGCGGCCCGGCTGGAAGCGGGGCGCCTCCTCTTCGCCCGCCCCTGCACCTTCGTCTTCGCCGCGCAGCAGATAGACAAGCTGCCGGAGGTGAAGTTCCCGGAGGTGGCGTTCTGCGGGCGCTCCAACGTCGGCAAGTCCTCCCTCATCAACGCGCTGACGGGGCAGAACGCGTTGGCGCGCGTGTCCAACACCCCCGGTCGGACGCGGCAGCTCAACTTCTTCGAACGCGGGGGTGCGGGGACGCGGCGCCTCACCCTCGTGGACATGCCGGGCTACGGCTTCGCCAAGGCCGGCAAGGCGGTGAAGGAGGACTGGCAGGGGCTGATGTTCGACTACCTCCGCGGCCGCGCGACGCTGCGCCGCGTGATCCTGCTGCTGGACGCGCGCATCGAGACGAAGGACGGCGACC
>CAXVWQ010000517.1:0-19990 GCA_964263755.1 Roseomonas sp.
AACCAGCCCCTCTCAGGACCAACCCCAATAACCCCCGCCATCCAACGCTCTCCGCGTCTTCAGGAAAAGCAGATTCGGATGTGAAGGAACAACGATCAAAGGCCCCGGGGCTTGCCCGGCTGGGTCTAACCCAACCCTTGATCAAAACCGCCTCGTTTCCGCGGCGGGGGGTGTAAGTAGCGGCTTGAGGCCACTCCGTCAACCCCGCCGCCGGACCTTCCGGCGTCCGCCGCGGTGTCTCTCGACCCCGCTGGCGTGGCGGGCTTCTAGGCGCCCGTCCCGGAGGTGTCAAACAGGTTTCAGACCCTTTCCGCCGCCGGTTCGACGATGGCCTCGGCCGTTGTCAGATCGAGGCCGTCGGGCCCGACCCTTACGGTCACCGTCGAGCCGTCCCGCACGGTGCCTTCCAGCAGAAGGCCGGCAAGTCTGTCCTGCAGGTTGCGCTGGATCACGCGGCGCAGCGGCCGGGCTCCGTAGGCGGGGTCGTAACCCGCCTCCGCCAGCCAGCCCTGCGCGTCCTCGTCGAGGTCGAGCACGATCTTGCGGTCCGCCAGCAACGACCGAAGCCGCCCCAGCCCGATCTCGACGATCGCGCCCATGTCACGGCGCGCGAGACGCCGGAACAGGACGATCTCGTCCAGCCGGTTGAGGAACTCCGGCCGGAACCGCGTCCGCACGACGTTCATCACGGCGCCCCGGACCAAGTCCACATCCTCCCCCTCCGGCTGCGCCGCGAGGATCTCGGAACCGAGGTTGCTCGTCAGCACGATGAGCGTGTTGCGGAAATCCACCGTCCGTCCCTGGCCGTCGGTCAGGCGACCATCGTCCAGCACCTGCAACAGGATGTTGAAGACGTCCTCGTGCGCCTTCTCCACCTCATCGAACAGGATCACCTGGTAGGGGCGGCGGCGCACGGCCTCGGTCAGCGACCCGCCCTCCTCGTAGCCGACGTAGCCCGGCGGCGCGCCGATGAGTCGGGCGACGGCGTGCCGTTCCATGTACTCCGACATGTCCACGCGCAGCAGGGCCTTGTCGTCGTCGAACAGGAAGGCGGCCAGCGCCTTCGTCAGTTCGGTCTTGCCGACGCCGGTGGGGCCGAGGAACAGGAAGGAGCCGATCGGGCGGTTCGGGTCCTGCAACCCGGCCCGGGCCCGGCGAACGGCCTTCGACACGGCCTCCAGCGCCTCCTCCTGCCCCACGACGCGCTTCCGCAGCGCGTCCTCCATCCGCAGGAGCTTCGCCCGTTCGCCCTCCAGCATCCGCTCCACCGGGACCCCGGTCCAGCGCGAGACGACGCCCGCGATCCCTTCCTCCGTCACCGCCTCGTTCACGAGGCGGCCGCTATCGTCCGCGGCCTCCGCGATCTGCTTCTCCAGGCGCGGGATCACCGAATAGGTCAGTTCGCCCGCGCGTCCGTAATCGCCCTTGCGCTGGGCCAGTTCCACCTCGGTGCGCGCGCGGTCGAGCTCCTCCTTCGCCTTCTGCGCCGTGACCAGCCGGTCCTTCTCCGCCTGCCAGCGCGTCGTCAGGGCGGCGGACCGCTCCTCCAGGGCCGCCACCTCGCGGTCGAGCCGCTCCAGCCGGTCCCGCGACCCCGCGTCGGTCTCGCGCTTCAGCGCCTCCCGCTCGATGCGGCGGCGCATGAGGTCGCGGTCCACCTCGTCCAATTCCTCGGGCTTGCTGTCCACCTGCATCCGCAGACGGGACGCCGCCTCGTCCACGAGGTCGATCGCCTTGTCCGGCAGGAAGCGGTCGGTGATGTAGCGGTTGGACAGCGTCGCCGCGGCGACGAGCGCCGAATCCGCGATCCGCACGCCGTGGTGCAGCTCGTACTTCTCGCGGATGCCGCGGAGGATGGAGATGGTATCCTCCACCGACGGCTCGCCGACGAACACCGGCTGGAAGCGCCGCGCCAGGGCCGCGTCCTTCTCCACGTGTTTGCGATACTCGTCGAGCGTGGTCGCGCCGATGCAATGCAGTTCGCCGCGCGCCAGCGCCGGCTTCAGGAGGTTGGAAGCATCCATCGCCCCCTCCGCCTTCCCGGCGCCGACGAGGGTGTGCATCTCGTCGATGAACAGGACCACCTCCCCGTTCGCGGACTCGATCTCCGTCAGCACGCCTTTCAGGCGCTCCTCGAACTCACCGCGATACTTCGCGCCCGCCACCATCGCGCCGAGGTCGAGCGCCAGCACCCGCTTGTTGCGAAGCGCCTCCGGCACGTCGCCGTTGATGATGCGCAGCGACAGGCCCTCCACGATCGCGGTCTTGCCGACGCCCGGCTCGCCGATCAGCACGGGGTTGTTCTTCGTGCGACGGGCGAGGACCTGGATGGCGCGCCGGATCTCCTCATCCCGGCCGATCACCGGGTCCAGCTTGCCGTCGCGCGCGGCGGCGGTCAGGTCGCGGGCATACTTGTTCAGCGCATCGAACTGCTGCTCGGCGTTGGCGCCGTCCACGGTGCGGCCCTTGCGGACCACCGCGACGGCGGCCTCCAGCTTCGGCGCCGTCGCGCCCGCCTTCGCCAGCGCGCGGCCGGCGGGGGTGTCGCTCGCGGCCAGCGCGACGAGCAGCCGGTCCTGGGCGACGTAGGAATCGCCCGCCGCCGTCGCCGCGCGCTCCGCCACGTCCAGCGCGCGAAGGAGGTCGGGGGTCACGCCGGGGTTGCCGGCGCCGCCCCCGGTCACGCGCGGGTTCCTCGCCACCTCGGCGTCGACGTCACGCTTCGCCGCGGCCGGATCGCCGCCGGCGGCGCGGATCAGGCCGGCCGCGGCCCCCTCCTCGTCGTCCAGCAACGCCTTCAGCAGGTGTTCGGGCGAGACGCGCTGGTGATACTCGCGGATCGCGATGGTCTGCGCCGCCTGCAGGAAGCCGCGGGCGCGCTCGGTCAGTTTTTCCAGGTCCATGTGTCCCTCCACCGCAGGATCGCTGCGATATCGTTGGCGACGCACCCGCCCCGCCCCTCATCAGGCGACGGTTTGGGTCTCTCCCCCCGATGTGGTAACGGCCGCGCCCGCGCTTCAAGAGGAATTCCGATGCGGGTCGAACGGATCTACCGCTTCCCCGTGAAGGGCCTGACGGCCGAAGTGCTGGAGGAGGTGGCGCTGGAGGCCGGCGCCACCCTGCCGCACGACCGCCGCTTCGCGCTCGTCCAGGGCGACGCGCCCTTCGATCGCGCCGCACCGCGCTTCCTGCCGAAGTGGAACTTCGCGTGCATGATGAAGAACGCGAGGGTGGTGCTGGTGCGCGCCGCCTTCGACCCGCAGGACGGCACGCTGGCCCTCTCCGCCGCCGGCCTCCCGCCGCTGGTGGCGCCGGTCGGGACGGAGGAGGGGCGCGCCGCGCTGTCGGGCTGGCTCATCGCCTTCCTCGGCGACGAGGCGCGCCGCGGGGCGGACGGGCGGGCGCCGTATTTCACCGATGCGCCGGACCACGCCTTCACCGATCAGGTGCGGAAGGGCCTTTCGATCATCAACCTCGCGACCCTGGCCGAGGTGGAGCGCGACCTGGGGCACCGCCTCGACCCCCTCCGGTTCCGCGCCAACATCTACGTCTCCGGCCTCGCTCCCTGGACGGAGTTCGATTGGGTGCGCCGCGAGGTGCTGCTGGGCGGCGCGCGGCTGGAGATCTTCAAGCGCACCGTCCGCTGCCCCGCGACCCAGGTGAACCTGGAGACCGGCGAACGGGACGTTGATGTCCCGAGGCTCATGCGGGAGCGGTATGGCCACGCCGACCTCGGTGTCCACGCCGCCGTCATCGGGGGTGGCCACGTCGCGGTGGGGGACGCGTTGAAGCCGGTCTGAGCGTCGTCAGGCACGGATGACCGCGGTCGCGGGGCCGGCCTCGATGCCCCGTGCCGGTCCCGCTACTGAAGCGTTTCGCGGGGATCGCCGTCGGCTGCCTCGTGCGGCCCGTCCGGGCCGGCATGGCCGTTGAGCGGGCCGCCCTCCTCGCCACCCTCCTGCGGCGGGCCGTTCTCGTAGCCCTGGCGATCCTCGTAACGGCGGTTGCCGTAGCCGCCCCGGCCATCCGGCCGGTCCGCGTAGCCGCCCTGCCCGCCCGGCACGGGGCCCGGGCCCTGCTGCGCCTGGTTCATCGCGCCGAGGATGCGAAAGTAGTGCTCGGCGTGCTGGAAGTAGCCCTCAGCCGCGACCCGGTCCCCAGAACTCGTCGCGTCCCGGCCGACCTGGAGGTATTTCTCGAACAACTGCTGGGCCGTGCCCCGCATCCGCATGTCCGGCCCGATCGAATCGAACACGTGGTTGCGGTTCATGGGCTGCTGGCTCGTGTTCTGCTGCGGGCGGGGGGGGCCGGCCCCCTGGCCGCCGCCGTAGCCTCCTCCCTGACGGAAGTTGCCGCGGCCGCGCATGCGCTTCATGTTCATCGTGTGTGGTGTCGCACCTTCGTCCCCGCGTCCCGGGGGGTGGGTGAGTCCCCGCCCCCTCCGGACGCCGGCGCTGACCGTTGTGCCGAACGGCTCCTTCCGGGGGGACCAGATCCCTGCCCGACCGACCCGGCACCAGCGGTGCGCGGGGGAAGCCGCGACGGCAATGTATGGTGTTCCGGCGATTCCGCCAAACGGTTTTATGAAGCGCCCGCAAGGACGAGGGCGCGCGGGGTGCCGCCGAGGTCGGGGCGAATGGCCAAGGTGCGCAGGCCGGCGGCACGGGCCAGGACCTCGACCCCCCTGCCCTGCCCGGCGCCCAGCTCCAGCACGGCGCGGCCGCCCGGCGCGAGGAGACGCGGGAGGGCGGCCGTGATCGCGCGTTGGGCGTCCAGCCCGTCCAGGCCGCCGTCGAGGGCCAGGGGGGGGTCGTGGCGCGCCACTTCCGGCAACAGTCCGGCGATCGCCGCGGACTCGATGTAGGGCGGGTTGGAGAGGACGAGATCGAAGCGCCCGCCCAACGGCGCGGCCCAGTCGGCGACGACGAAGGCGGCACGGTCGGCGAGCCCGTTCCGGCGCGCGTTCCCGCGGGCCAGGGCGACGGCGGCGGCGGACCGGTCCACCCCGATTCCATCGGCGGAGGGGTATTCGGCGAGGGCCGCGAGGAGCAGGGCGCCGGTGCCGGTCCCGAGGTCCAGGATGCGTCGGACGCTGCCGCGGTCCGGCAGGGCGTCCAGGGCGGCCTCGATCAGCGTCTCCGTGTCGGGGCGCGGGATCAGCGCATCGGGCGTGGTGCGGAGGGTCAGGGTCCAGAACCCCGTCTCGCCCAGCAGGTGCGCGACCGGGGTGCGGGCCGCGCGGGCGGTCACGAGGGCGCGGAAGCGCGACGCGGCGTCATCCGGCACCGCGGCGCGGGGATCCCGCAGGAGGGCATCGGTCGGCGTGCCCATGGCGTGGGCGAGGAGGAGGCGGGCCTCGAAGCGCGGGCCCTCGATCGCCGCGGCGCGGAGAAGCTGCCCGGCTTGGCAGAGGAACGCGCCGACGGTCTCGCCGGGGGGGCAGCCCATCGTCAGTCCCCCTGCGCGGCGAGGCGGGCCGCCTCGTCCTCCGACACCAACGCCTCGATGACGTCGTCGAACTCGCCGAGCATCACCCGCTCCACCTTGTGGAGGGTCAGGCCGATGCGGTGGTCGGTCACCCGGCCCTGGGGGAAGTTGTAGGTGCGGATGCGCTCCGACCGGTCGCCGGTGCCGATCTGGCCGCGGCGGTCGGCGGCGCGGGCGGAATCCGCGGCGCTGCGCTGCGCGTCGTAGATGCGGGAGCGGAGGATCTTCATCGCCTTCGCCCGGTTCTTGTGCTGCGACCGCTCCTCCTGCATCGCGACGACGGTGCCGGTCGGGATGTGGGTGATGCGGACGGCGGAATCCGTCTTGTTCACGTGCTGGCCGCCGGCGCCGGAGGCCCGGTAGGTGTCGATCCGCAGGTCGGATTCGTTGATCTGCACGTCCACCTCCTCCGCCTCCGCCATCACGGCGACGGTGACGGTGGAGGTGTGGATGCGGCCCTGGGTCTCGGTCGCGGGCACGCGCTGGACGCGGTGGACGCCGCTCTCGAACTTCAGGCGCGCGAAGACGCCCCTGCCCGTCACGTTGGCGGTCGCGCCCTTCACGCCGCCGACCTCGTTCTCGTCGTAGTCCAGGGTTTCCCAGCGCCAGGACTGGCGTTCGGCGTACCGCTGGTAGGCCCGGAAGAGTTCGCCGGCGAAGATGCCCGCCTCGTCACCGCCCGCCGCGGGGCGGATCTCGAGGATCGCGGACCGCTCGTCCGCGGCGTCGCGGGGGAGGAGCATGATCCGCAGCTCGCGCTCCAGCACCGGCACGCGGTCCTTCTGCGCGAGATATTCGGGCTCCGCGAGTTCGCGCATCTCCGGATCGGCCAGCAAGGTCTCGGCCTCGTCGCGGGCGCGCTCCGCGGCGCGGACGGCCTCCACCTTCCCGATGATCGGTTCGAGGTCGGAGAGTTCCTTCGACAGGGCGCCGAAACGTGGGCCCTCGGCGGTCGCGAGTTCGTGCCGGATCTCCTCCGCGCGGGTGAGGAGGCGGTCGAGGCGGGCGGGGAGCGACATCAGGCCAGCCGGGCCGGGAGGTCCACGAGGGCGACCGTCTCCTGCGTTCCCGTGTCGAGATCCTTCACCTGCGCCGTGCCGGACGCGATCTCGGCATCGCCGATGATGACCGCGGCGCGGGCGCCGATGCGGTTGGCCCGCTCCATCCGGCGCTTGAGGTTGCCCTTGTAGGCGATCTCCGTCGCGATCCCCGCGCGGCGGAGGGCGGTGGCGGCGTCCAGCGCGGCCGCCTCGGCCCCCTCCCCCGTCGGGATGACGGCGACGGGACGCGGCGCGGGCGGCGTGGCATCCAGGAGCATGGCCAACCGGTCCACGCCCCCGGCCCAGCCGACGGAGGGGGTGGGAGGCCCGCCCATCTGTTCCACCAGCCCGTTGTAGCGGCCACCCGCCATCACGGTGCCCTGGGCACCGAGACGTTCCGTGACGAACTCGAAGGCGGTGTGGGAATAGTAGTCCAGGCCGCGGACGATGCGGGGGTTGCGGCGGAACGGGACACCGAAGCGGGTGAGGTGGGACTCCACGGCCGCGAAGAAGCCCCCCGCGGCGTCGGTGAGGAAGCCGTCGAACATCGTCGGCGCGTCGGCGATCAGCGCGCGGTCGCCGGGATCCTTGCTGTCGAGGATGCGGAGGGGGTTGCGATCCAGCCGCATCCGGCTGTCCGGCGACAGCGCGTCCGCATGGCCCGTGAAGTAGGCGATCAGCGCGGCGCGGTAGGCATCGCGGCTCTCGGAATCCCCGAGAGTGTTGATCTCCAGGATCGTCCCCTCGGTGATCCCGAGTTCGGCCTGGATGTGCCAGCCGGCGGCGATCACCTCCGCGTCGGCCAGCGGCTCGGCGGCGCCCAGGATCTCCAGGTCGATCTGGTGGAACTGCCGGTAGCGGCCCTTCTGCGGGCGTTCGTAGCGGAAGGCCGGGCCGGCGGCGAAGACCTTGCGCGGCAGGTTGCTCTGGGTGAGGCCGTTCGAGACGAGGGCGCGGCAGAGGCCCGCGGTGAACTCCGGGCGCAGGGTCACGCTCTCCCCGCCGCGGTCCTCGAAGGTGTACATCTCCTTCGTCACGACGTCGGACGTGTCGCCGAGGGTGCGGGAGAAGACGCGGGTGTCCTCGAAGATCGGCGGGTCCCACTCCTCGAAGCCGTAGAGAGCGGCGATGCGGCGGGCGGTGGAGATGACGTGATGGTGCCGGCGGAACTCCTCGCCGATCAGGTCGTGCGTGCCGCGCGCGGGCTGGAGGGGGGGTTGGGCCATCGGGCGGGCGCCTTAGCAGACTGTCGAACCGCTGTCGTGAGGAGGGATCAGCGCGGCGGGAATGCGAGTAGGGTCAGGAAGGTGCGGCGCGCCTCCGCATCGGCTTGCTGGAACCGTGCGGCGGCAGCCCGCCCATCGGCGAGGAAGCCCGTCACGCCCACGATGTCGAAGCGCGCGAGTGGATCGTAGTCGGCAGCGTGCCGCCAATCCTGAAGTGCGATGGTTTTCCGAGCGAAGTCGCGGAGGTCGGCGCTGGCCACCAGGCCACCCAAGGGTGCCGGCGCCTTGGGGAAAGGAGGGTCTTTCAGCAATTCGTGGCAGCATGTTCGAAGTCCGCGGTGCTCGGTACGCCGGTAGGCCAGCGCGTACGCTTCGGATCGGCGACGGGTGGCGCCGACGAACTCATCGGCGAACGCCTGCATGACGAGGTGGAAGACGCCGTAGTACGAAGCGGAGGTGGCCCGACGCAAGTCGGCCTGGCGCCGTTTTCCGATCCCTTTGATCAGCCGCTCCGCCCCCTCGAACAGGTGGTCAGTCCTCAAGTTCCAGCCGTCCTGCCTCGGCGAACAGGTCCATGAAGACGCGGGAGCTGAACTGAACATGAGGGACGCGGCGGTCACCGCGTTCCCACATGGTCTCTCCGATGACCGTGGAAGTTCGTGCGGCGTCGTCATACCAATGCTCGTCGTCGTCGTCGGGTTCGGCCTCCAGCACGATCCGTATGTTCAACGTTGGCTCGCCGAGCCAGTCGCGCCCGGTGCTTGTCTCGATGCGCGTGACCTCACGGCCCCGCAGCGTGCGTGCCGCGGCCTCCTCCACGATGCGGGTGATGTCGCTCGCGTCCAGCATCGTTACCCCCCCCGCAGCACGACCACCGCCTGCCGCATCAGGTCGCGCGCCCGCTCCATCACCACGGCGTCCTCGTCGTCCATCGCGCCGTGCCCCTCCTCGAACTCCTCCAGGAGGTCGCGGATCGCCTGTTCCATCGCGGCGAGCACGGGGTTCGGGCCATCGCTCATTCCGCGGCGGCCGGCATGGCTTCGGCGGCCTTCGCGGCGCGGATCGCCTCGGCGCGGCGCTCCACGAGTTCGACGATGTGGTCCACCATGTCCCCCGTGCGCGTCGTGTGGTCCCGCTTGCCCGCGGAATAGACCATGTGCGTCCCCTCCCCGCCCCCGGTCAGGCCGAGGTCGGTCATCAGCGCCTCGCCGGGCCCGTTCACGACGCAGCCGATGATGGAGAGGGAGATCGGCACGTCCACGTGGGCCAGCCGCTCCTCCAGCTTCTCTACCGTGCGGATCACGTCGAAGCCCTGCCGCGCGCAGGACGGACAGGAGATGATCTTCACGCCGCGGTGCCGGATGCCGAGGGACTTCAGCAGTTCCCAGCCGACATGCACCTCCTCCTCCGGTTCGGCGGAGAGCGACACGCGGATGGTGTCCCCGATCCCGGCCCAGAGGAGGTTGCCGAGGCCGATCGCGGACTTCACGGTCCCCGCCCGCTTCCCGCCCGCCTCGGTGATGCCGATGTGCAGCGGGTGGTCGCACGCCTCGGCCAACTGGTTGTAGGCCGCGACGGCGAGGAACACGTCGCTCGCCTTCACGGAGATCTTGAACTCGTCGAAGCCGTTCTGGAGGAGGTGGTCGGCGTGCCACAGCGCGCTCTCCACCAGCGCCTCGGGGTTGGGTTCACCGTATTTCTCCAGCAGGTGCCGCTCCAGCGACCCCGCGTTGACCCCGATGCGGATGGAACACCCGTGGTCGCGCGCCGCCTTCACCACCTCCTTCACCCGCTCCGCGGAGCCGATGTTGCCGGGGTTGATGCGGAGGCAGGCGGCGCCGGCCTGGGCCGCCTCGATGGCGCGGCGGTAGTGGAAGTGGATGTCGGCGACGATCGGGACGTTCACCTCCCGCACGATCTCCGCCAGCGCGGCGGTCGATTCCTCGTCGGGGCAGGAGACGCGGACGATGTCCACGCCCGCGATCTCCGACAGCCGGATCTGGGCGATCGTCGCCGCGGCGTCGGAGGTGAGGGTGTTCGTCATCGTCTGAACGGTGATCGGCGCGTCGCCGCCGACGGGCACGCGGCCGACATGGATCTGGCGCGACTTGCGCCGCTCGATGTGCTGGTAGGGACGGTAGGACGACATGCCGGGCTCCGGAACGCCCCCCCGATATGGCAGGGGGCGCCGCGCCGGCCAAGGAGGGCCGGCGTTACCGTCCCGCGGCGGGCGTCCCGGCGGCGACCGGGGCGCGGGACGCGCGCAGCGAATCGGGGGCGAGGGAGACATCGCGGACCACTCCCGTCCGGCCGGCCAGCGGCGCGGCGGGGGTGCCGTCCACCACCACCTCCAGCCCCTGGGCGCGGCCGGTGGAGAACACCAGCCCCTCCCGCCCGCCGGGCACCTGGTAGGATTCGCCGGCGCGGAGCACGCGGTTGACCAGCACCTGACCGCTGCGCGCCTCGCGGACCTGAACCCAGGCTTCCTCGACGGCGCGGAGGGTGACCCGGCTGGCGTCGGACGCGGGGGCGGCCGGAGTGGCGGGCGGGGGCACCGGCGTGGCCGGGGGGGCGATGGGCGGTGACGGGGGAGCCGGCGGGCGCGCCTGACCGATCATGACGTTGCCCGCGCCACCGGAGCCGACGGCCCCCGGCGGGGGCGGCGTCACCCCGGGCTGCCCGCCGCCCACGGTGGGACCGGGCGTCGGCGGCAGCAGCGGCCCGGCGGGCGGGGCGGTGGCGGTGCGGGCATCCTGCGCCGCCTGTTCGATCCGGGCGGGCGGCGGGGGGACGACGTCGGTGGTGCGGTTGGTCGAGCCGCTCCAGCTCCACCACGCCGCGTAGCCGCCGACCATGATCACGGCGCCGACGAGCATCACCACCCCCGCGGGCATCCCCCGCTCCGGCACCGGCTCGGGAAAGACGAGGTCGCCCCGCCCGCGCGGGGCGGCGACGCCGCCGTCGCGGTAGCGGCGGGCGAGGTCGTCGGGGTCCAGCCCGAGCGCCCGGGCGTAGGTGCGGATGAAACCCAGGGCGTAGGCGGGGCCGGGGAGGTCGCGGTTCCGCCCCTCCTCCAGGGCCGAGAGGTGGCGGGTGTTGATCCGCAGCCGGTCCGACACGTCCTCCAGCGTCACGCCGAGGGCGAGCCGCGCATCGCGCAGCTCCTCGCCCACGCGGGCCGCCTCGGCCGAGGCCATCGCCGCCATCTCGCTCTTCGCCATGGAGTGTCACGCCACCGGGATGGCGGGACACCTATCCCGGCGGGAAGGGGGGTGGAAGCCCTGGCGCGAACGGTTCCGGGGACGTGGCGGTCCGGCCTGCCCGCGGAACGGGCAGGTGACCTCCGACGCGCCCTGGACGACGCGGCACGGATATCGCACGCAGCCGGTCGTGGCCCGCCTCGATCTCGATGCCCTGACGAAGCGCTACGGCGCGACCGCCGCCGTGGACGGCCTGACCCTGTCCGCGGGGCCGGGGGAGTGCATCGCCCTCCTCGGCCCTTCCGGCTGCGGCAAGACGACGACGCTGCGGATGGCCGCGGGGTTCGTGGCACCGGATGCCGGCGGCATCCGGCTGGACGGCCGCTCCATCGCGCGCGACCCGCCGCACCGGCGATCCATCGGGATGGTGTTCCAGGCTTACGCGCTGTTCCCCTACATGTCGGCGGCGGGCAACGTCGCCTTCGGGCTTGAGATGCGGAACCTGCCCCGGGCGGAGCGCGACCGGCGGACGCGGGACGCGCTGGCCCTCGTCGGACTGACCGGGATGGCTGACCGCTACCCCTCGCAACTCTCCGGCGGCCAGCAGCAGCGCGTGGCCCTGGCCCGTGCCCTCGTGATCGAGCCCGCCCTCCTCCTGCTGGACGAACCCCTCTCCAACCTCGACGCCACGCTGCGCGGCGAGATGCGGGCGGAGATCGCGCGGCTGCGGGCACGCGTCCCGGTGACCACCCTGTTCGTCACGCACGACCAGTCCGAGGCGATGGCGCTGGCCGACCGGATCGCCGTGCTGGACCGCGGCCGGCTGATCGAGGTGAGCGACCCGCGCACCCTGTCGGAAACCCCGACCCGCCTCTTCACCGCCCGTTTCCTCGGCGAACGCACCGTCCTCCCCGGCCGGGCCCACGGCGGCGTCTTCGACCTCGGCGGCGGCATCACGGCGGCGGGCGCACCGCCGGGTGCCACCCACCTGGCGCTGAGGGCCGCCCGGCTCCGCCTGGGCGACCTCCCGGACGCGCCCCTCCGCGTCCCTGGGACCATCACCGAAGCTGCATGGCTCGGCGACACGATCCATTACGCCGTCCAGACCGCCGGGCCGCGCATCGCCGTCATCCGCCCGACGACCGAACGCCCCGTGCCGCCGGGCACCGCGGTGGACGTCGTCGCGCCGCCCGACGCCATGGCCTGGATCAGCGAGCCGAACCCCGAAGGAGCCGCCCTATGACCCTCACCCGCCGTACCGCCCTCGGCGCTGCCCTGGCAGCCCCCGCCATCTGGGGCCGCGACGCCGTCGCCCAGATCAGGCGCGGCGACGAGCTGACCGTCGGCATCTGGGGCGGCGCGCAGGAGCGCATCACGAAGCAGTTCTGCGCGGAGCCGCTGGAACGCCAGCACGGCGTGAAGGTGAATTTCGTCCTCGGCGGCACGCCGGAGCGGCGGGCGAAGGCCTACGCCGAGCGCGGGCGGCCGTCCTTCGACATCGTCTACCTCAACATCTTCGAGAGCCGGCAGGCGGTTCGCGACAACGTCACCCTCGCGCCGACCGACGCCGTGGCGAACTTCGCCAACCTCTACCCCGTGGCGAAGCAGGGCGGCTACGGCGTGGCCTTCAACCCCGTCACCATCGTCTCCGACCGCCGCAAGGTCTCGGCGCCCATGACCTCCTGGCGCGACTTCTGGCGGGACGACCTGCGCGGCAAGATCATCTGGCCGACCTATCCCGGCGCCCAGGGCACCGCGGCGCTGCTGATGGCCGCGAAGATCTTCGGTGGGTCGGAGAACGACATCGAGCCGGCCTTCCGGCAGATCGCGGCCCTCAAGCCCTTCGCGGCGATCCAGGGGAGCCAGGACCAGCTCTACACGATGTTCGACCAGGGCATCGGCGCCGCCTCCGTCGAGTTCGGCTCCTTCACCCGATCCTACGCGGAAAGCCGCAACCCCAACATCGAGGTCGCCGACCCGACCGAAGGACAAGCGATCGCCGCCAATTACGCCTGCATCACCGCCGGCACGCGCAACCAGGCGCTGGCGGAGGCCTGGATCAACCTGCACCTGTCGCCCGCATGCCAGCTGGAATACGCCAGGACGATCTACTACTCGCCGACCGTCACGAACGTGGACATCCCCGCCGACCTCGCCCCGAAGCTCGTCCGCGGCGACGCCGTGGCGCGCCTCGTGGACTTCGACTGGGACGTGGTGATCCGCAACCAGCCCCGCTGGTCCTCCCGCTTCTCGCGCGAGATCGCGGGCTAATTGCTCACGCTTCCCTACGCGCTGTGGCTGCTGGCGGCCTTCGCGGCGCCGCTGGCGGCCGTGGCGCTGATGAGCGTGCAGGAGAGCCCGGAGCCCTTCGCCCCGCTCTCCTTCGTGCCGTCGGCGGCGCAATACCTCGAGATCGCGACGGACCCGTTCCTGCTCCGGACGATCGGGCAGACGGTGGCGATGGGCGCCTGCGTCACGGCCGCCTCCGCCGTGCTGGCCTACCCGGTGGCGTTGTGGCTCACCGGCCTGTCCCCCCGCTGGCGGCCCTGGGGCTTCGCCCTCGTGCTCGTGCCGCTGCTGACGAACGTCGTCGTCCGCTCGCTCGGCATCATCCTGCTGCTGGCCCCCGGCGGCCCGTTGGGCTGGGCGGCGGAGGCGGTGGGGCTGCCGCGCCCGAACCTGTTGTTCGGCTGGTTCGCCGTCGGGCTGGCCCTGACGCAGGTCTTCATGCCCTACCTCGTCCTCTCCCTCTACGACGTGCTGGACGGTGCCGACCGACGCCTGCCGGAAGCCGCCTCCGGTCTCGGCGCCGGCCCGGCGACGCGCTTCCTGCGCGTCACCCTTCCCCTGTCCCTCGGCGGCCTCCGCGCCGGGCTGACGGTGGTCTTCCTCCTCGCCTCCACCGCCTACGTCTCCGCCACCCTCGTCGGCGGACGCAAGGTCACCGTCACCGGCATGGTGATCTACAAGGAGGCGCTGGAGATCCTGAACGGCCCCCTCGCCTCCGCCCTGTCCATCGTCATGCTCGGCACCTCGGTGATCGCGACGCTCCTCATCGCCGCGGTGATCGGCCGGCTGATGCCCTGGGCCGCCGGCCGCATCCGCCGCCCGCGACGCCTGCTGCCCCACGCCGCCGTCACCGCCGTCCTGGAAACCACCGGCCCCTGGATCGGCCGCGCCCTCCTCGCGGTGGGCATCGCCCTTCTCGTCTTCCCCCTCCTCCTCGTCGCCGTCGCCTCGGTGAACGACGTGCGGCAGGCCACCGTCGCCTCCTTCCACGGCTTCACCTGGCGCTGGTACGCCGCGATCCTCGACAACCCCCGCTACCTCGGCGACTTCCGCACCTCCCTCGAACTCGCCGCGGCGACGACCGTCATCGCCCTCGCCCTCGCCCTCCCCGCCGCCTTCACCCTCGTCCGCGGCCGGTTCCGCGGGCGCGAGGCGCTGGGGGCGGCCCTCATGCTCCCCCTCGCCCTTCCGGGGATCGCCATCGGCCTCGGGATGCTCCGCCTCCTCGGCTGGTTCACCGCGATCCCGGCCTTCCTCGGGGTGCTGGCGGTGCACGTCGTCCTCGTCGCGCCCTTCGTGCTGGCGATGCTCCGCGCCTCCGTCGCGACCCTGGACCGCTCGCTGGAGGAAGCCGCCGGCGGCCTCGGCGCCCCGCCGCATCGCGTGCTGTGGCGCGTCATCCTGCCGCAGCTCGCCCCCGGCATCGTCGTCGCCGGCCTCCTCGGCTTCCTCATCTCCTTCGGGGAGGTGACGGTGACCGCCTTCCTCACCAACGCCCGGCTGCAGACCCTGCCGGTGCGGATCTATGCCGAGGCGACCTTCTCCCTGGAGAACACCGTCAACGCCATCGCCACCCTGACCATCCTGCTGACCGTCGGCCTCCTGTTGCTGGTCAACCGCTTCGTGCGGCTGGACCGGGTGTGGAAGCGGTAGGGGGGCCGGCGTCAGCCCCGTGCCCGGATTGCCGCCGCCGCCTGCGCAGTGATCTCCGCCAGGATCGCCGCCACCGGCTCCTCCCGCGCCACCATGCCGACGCTCTGCCCGGCCATGAGGGAGCCGTTCTCCACGTCCCCGTCCATCACGGCGCGCCGCAGCGCGCCGGCCCAGAAATGCTCGATCTCCAGCTGCGCCGCGTCCTTCCCCACCTCGCCCGCGAGGAAGCGGCGGAGCACCATGCCCTGGTGTTCGAGGAACCGCTTGGTGCCCTCGTTCTGGAGGGCGCGCACGGGGATCACGGGGAACCGCTCGTCCAGCTGCACCGTCGGCAGGGCGTCGCGCGCCGCGCCGCGCAGGAAGGCAGCCTTGAAGCGGGGGTGGGCGACGCATTCCGTGGCGCAGACGAAGCGCGTGCCGAGCTGCGCGCCGGCCGCGCCCATCTCCAGGTAGGACAGCAGCGCCTCCCCCCGGCCGATGCCGCCGGCGACGAAGACCGGCACCTGGTCCGCCATCGTCGGCAGGATCTCCTGCGCCAGCACGTTGAGCGAGACGGGCCCGATGTGCCCCCCGGCCTCCGACCCCTCGATGACCAGCGCGTCGGCGCCGGAGCGGACGAGCTTCTTCGCGAGCGCGAGCGCCGGCGCGAAGCACACCACCTTCGCCCCCCCCTCCTTCGCCCGCTTGATCGCGGCGCCGGGCGGGATGCCGCCGGCGAAGACGATGTGCCCGACCTTCGCCGCGAGGCAGACCTCCAGCAGTTCCATCAGCCGCGGATGCATCGTGATGAGGTTCACCCCAAACGGACGCTGCGTGAGCGTCGCGGTCGCCGCGACCTCCTGCTGCAGCCGGTCCGGCTCCATCGCCCCGCAGGCGATCACCCCGAAGGCTCCCGCCTCCGACAGCGCCGCGACGAGGTTGCGCTCGGAGATCCAGGACATCGCCCCGCCCATGATCGCGACGCGCGACCCGAGGAACGCCGCCCCCCGCGCCATGAGACGGGAGAGCCGCGCCGCCGCGGCGTCCGGAGGGATGAGGGCCCCGTCCATCACGCGGGCCCGTCCAGCCCGTAGGCGGTATGCAGCGCCCGCACCGCCAGTTCCGTGTAGTCCACCCCCACCAGCACGCTCGTCTTGATCTCCGAGGTCGAGATGACGCCGATGTTGATGCCCTTCTCCGCCAACGTCCGGAACATCGTCGCCGCCACCCCCGCGTGGCTCCGCATCCCGATGCCGACGACGGAGATCTTGGCAACGTCCGGGTCCGCCAGCATCGCCTCGAACCCGATCTCCCCCCGCTGCCCCTCCAGCACCTCCCGCGCCCGCGGCAGGTCGGCCTTGCCGACGGTGAAGGTCATGTCCGTCGTCCCGTCGGAGCCGAGGTTCTGCACGATCATGTCCACGTTCACGTTCGCCTCGGCCAGCGGCACGAACACGCTCGCGGCGACGCCCGGCCGGTCCGGCACGCGGCGGAGCGTGACCTTCGCCTCGTCCCGCGAATAGGCGACGCCCGTCACCAGCGGCTGTTCCACGATCTCGTCCTCGTCCACCACGAGGGAGCCGGGGAAATCCTCGAAGGAGGACAGCACCTGCACCCTCACGCGTTGCTTCATCGCCAGTTCCACCGAGCGGGTCTGGAGCACCTTGGCCCCGACGCTCGCGAGTTCCAGCATCTCCTCGTAGGACACCGCCGCGAGTTTCCGGGCCCGCGGCACGATGCGCGGGTCCGTCGTGTAGATGCCGTCCACGTCCGTATAGATGTCGCAGCGGTCCGCCCGCACCGCGGCGGCGATGGCGACGGCCGAGAGGTCCGACCCGCCGCGGCCGAGGGTGGCGATCCGGTTGCGGCTCGGCTCGATGCCCTGGAAGCCGGCGATCACCGGAACCTGGCCCTGCACCATGCGCTCGATGAGGAGGGTGCCGTCGATCTCCTCGATCCGCGCCTTGCCGTGCGCGGAGTCCGTCCGGATCGGCACCTGCCAGCCCTGCCAGGACCGCGCCTCGACGCCGATCGCGTTGAGGGCGATGGCCAGCAGCCCCGTCGTCACCTGCTCCCCCGTGGCGACCACCACGTCGTACTCCCGGGCGTCGTGCAGCGGCGACAGGTCGGAACACCACTTCACCAGTTGGTTGGTGACCCCCGACATGGCGGAGACCACCACGGCGACCTCGTGCCCCGCCTCCACCTCCCGCTTCACCCGGGACGCGACGTTGCGGATGCGGTCGAGGTCGGCGACGGAGGTCCCGCCGAACTTCATCACGATGCGGGACATGAAGGCCCTTGGGGAACCCGTGCGGCGGCGTTCGCGCGGGTTGCGTCCCGGCGCGGGGGCGCACAGATACCGGCGCATGGTTCCGGGAGCAACATCGTGAGCGGAACGGTCCGGCCGGGCGAGGTCGAGAAGTTCGACGCCCTCGCGGCCCGCTGGTGGGACCCGCGCGGCCCGATGGCGCCGCTGCACGCCATGAACCCCCTCCGCACCCGCTGGGTCGCGGAGCGGCTGCGCCGGGGCGGCGACCTGGCGGGGCTGTCGATCCTCGATGTTGGCTGTGGCGCCGGACTGGCCTCGGAGGCCCTGGCGCGGCGAGGGGCGTCGGTGACCGGGCTCGATCTGGCCCGCGACGCCCTCGCCGCCGCCCGCGCCCATGCCGCGGTCGAAGGGCTGACGATCACCTACCGCGAGGGGCGGCCGGAGGACGAGGCTTCAACCTACGACGCCGTCGTCGCCCTGGAGGTGGTGGAGCACGTCGCGGACCGCGCCGTCTTCCTCACCGCCCTCGCCCGCGCGACTCGGCCCGGTGGCATGGTGTTCCTCTCCACCCTCAACCGCACCCTGCGATCCTTCGCCCTGGCGAAGGTCGGGGCTGAATACCTCCTCCGCCTCCTCCCCCGCGGCACGCATGACTGGCGCAGCTTCGTCACCCCCGCCGAACTCGGCGCCGACCTCCGCCGGGCGGGCCTCCGCGTCTCCGACATCGCAGGCATGGCGATGTCGGCGGGCGGGACGTGGCGGGAGACCCGGGACGTCGGCGTGAACTACATCGTGGCCGCCCGCCGCACCTGACGGGTCACGCCTCCCCCATCATCGCGGCGACGGCCCGGCGCCCGGCATCATCCGGGTCCGGCGTGAAGTACTTCAGGCCGAACACGCCGTCCGGCCAGTAGGTCCGGACCAGATCCTCCGCCCGTCCCTCCGCCACCGCCGCCACGTCCTCCGGCGTCGCGCCGGGGGCGCCGCGGGGGCGGGTGCGTTCCAGCGCCAGGATGGCGTTCCGCGCGCGCCGGAGTCCCCGGCGGCCGACGACGTGATCGACCGCCGCCGGCATCCAGAACTCCTGCGGCGGGTAGCGGATCGCGGCCGGGGAGAGCGCCGACTCCCCGTGCCCCCCGAACATCAGGTCGAGGACTTCCTCCAGGACGTCCCGCGGGAAGAACCCGCCATCGGTGTGCGCCTTGGGAACCCCGCCCTCGACGCCCAGGCGGCGGAGGAAGGCGTGCAGGTTGGCATCCGCCGCGATCGCGTCACGCCAGAAGTCCTTGTTGTCCGGCTTGAGGAGCGACGCCCGGCCGAAACCCACCTCGGCCGCTTCCATCGCGGCGGGCAGGCCGGGGCGGACGATCAGGTCGTTCGCCGTGCGCATGTAAACCGTGTCGAACGGCACGCCCTCGGCCACGGCGTGCCGGAGGTTGGCGACGTGGCCGCCGAAGTTGTTCTCGTGGAAGGTCTCGGCCACCACGGGGTTCACGATCACCGAGGCGGGGGGCCGGAACCCCGCCAGGAACGCCTCCCGCCTCTTCCGCGCGATATGGACGACCTGCACCGCCCGCCCGCCGAAGGCCCAGTCGTAGTTCCGGCACCCGAAGGCGACGAGGTCCGGCCGCTCGTGCGCCGTGAGGGAGACGAGGACGCGGCGCGCCATGGGCCGGGCGGGGTCGCCTACCCGTCGGCCCGCGGCACCCAGGGGATGCGGCCGACCTCGATGCCCTCGTCCGCCAGCGCCTCGACCTCGGATTCGGTGGCGTCGCCGTAGATGCCGCGGCGGTCGGTTTCGCCGCGGTGCATCTTGCGCGCCTCGTCCGCGAAATCCCGGCCGACGTGGTCGCAATCCTTCTCCACCCGCTCCCGCAGGCGCTGGAGGAGGGCGACCATCTCCGCGGGCATCGGGCCGGCGGTGGCGGCGCCCGGGGCGTTCGGCGGGCCCGATGGCGCCTCCGTGGCGGGCTTGATCGGGTCCGCCGGCGGCTTGGCCCGTTGCGTCGCCACGGCCGGGGTCATCAGGGCGCGTCGCACGGCCGTTCCGCCACAGGTCGGGCAGCCCACCAGCGCGGAGCCGACGAGGCGATCGAAGGTGGCGCTGTCGCGATACCAGCCGTCGAAACCGTGGCCGGCGTCGCAGAGGAGGTTGTAGTGGATCATCGGCGGCGCGGCGTTCCCCCCCCGTATGCGGTGTCGGTTCCGGCGTAGCACCCCCCATGCCAGGGTGCCAGGACAGGCTAAGCGGCGAGCAGCGTGTCCAACTTGCCCGCGCGGTCGAGCGCCATCAGCTCATCGCAGCCGCCGACCGCGGCCCCGTCGATGAAGATCTGCGGCACCGTCGTTCGGCCCCCCGACCGTTCCACCGCCGCCTTGCGGGCGGCGGAGCCGGACGGGGCGTCCGTCTCCTCGAAGGCCACGCCCTTGCGGCCGAGCAGCGCCTTGGCACGCTCGCAGTATGGGCAGAACCGGATGGTGTAGATCTCGACCTGGGCCATGGGCGCGATGTGCCGTCGGGGGCCGCGCGCTTCAAGGCGGCCGGCGTCACGCGTCGGGCAGGCGCGGGTCGGGGACGCGGGCCGCCGCCAGCACGTCGACGGCCGCGGCCCCGGCCGCCAGCAGGACGCGGGCACAGGCGTTCGCGGTGGCGCCGCTCGTCAGCACGTCGTCCACCAGCAGGACGCGGCGGCCGGCGATGCGGGAGGCGGCGCCCGGCCGGACGGTGAAGGCGCCGTCCAGCGCGGCCGCCCGGGCGGCCTTGCCGAGACCGCCGAGGGCCGGCGTCGGGCGGGTGCGTCGGATCGCGTCGGGCAGCACCGGTCGCGACGCCGCGCGGCCGAG
>CAXVWQ010000518.1:0-2898 GCA_964263755.1 Roseomonas sp.
CTGCACGCCCTCCGGGCCCTGCCCCTCTCCCTCGCCGGCACCGCCACGGTGGGCACCCTCCGCGTCAACGGGGGGGACTGGCGCGACGTCGCGGTCACCGTCCAGGCGGGCCCCGGCCGCCTCGTCCTCGACCCGGTCTCCGCCACGTCCCCCGGCGGCCCCCTGTCCGGCGCCCTCACCGCGGAGGCGGCCGGCGCCGTCTCCCTCGCCCTCCGCACGGCGGGTCCGGGCGCCGACCTCGCCCCCCTCCTCGAAGCCCTCGGCGCCGCGCCGTCCCTCCGCGGCCGGGCGCGGCTGGACCTCGCCCTGCGCGGGGGCGGCGAGACGTTGCGCGCCCTCCTCGGCACCCTCGACGGCACCCTCGCCCTCTCCACCGGGGAAGCCACGCTCGATCCCGCCCTCGTCGCCCGGCTCGGCGGCCCGTTGCGCGGCCTCGTCCCGGACGCCGCGCTCGGCAACGCCGCCAACCTGCGGTGCCTCGACGCCCGGTTGGCGGTCGCGGCGGGGGTGGCGCGGATCGCGACCTTCGCCCTGCGCTCGCCCGTCCTCGCCGCCGCCGCCACGGGGGAAGCCAACCTGCGGGACGAGACCCTCGCGCTGCGCGTGGAACCAACGCTGTCCCTCGGCGGCACGGCCGTCCGCGTGCCCATCGGGGTCGGCGGCACCTTCGCCGCGCCCTCCGTCTCCGTGGACCGGGGCGGTGCGGCCGTCTCCGCCGCCGGCCTGCTCGGCGCCCTCGCCCGCCGATCCGGCGATCCGGATGCGGCCGCTCTCGGCGCCCTGGCCGAGGCCCTCGCCGCCCCCGCCGCGGCCGGCTGCGCGGTGCCCGCCGCCGAGGCGCCCCCCCCCGGCCGCCGCCCCGACCTGGGCGACGTGTTCCGCGGCATCCTCGGGCGCTGAGACCGGATGGGCCGGGCAGGAATCGAACCCGCAACCAAGCCGTTATGAGCGGCCCGCTCTGACCGTTGAGCTACCGGCCCATCCGCCCCGTCCATAGCGCGGCCTCCGCCCCTCGGCCACGTCCACGAGGGCCCCGCGCGACGGTCCGCCGGAGGTCGTCGCCTCATCCGGCCGGGGTCGCCCCGGTGCGGGGCGCCGCGGCGACGCTTGCCCCTGCCCGGGGTCGGGCGCCACGATGCGCGCCAACAAGCGGGAGGACGGGACGATGAGGACGCGTTGGATGGCCGCGCTGGCCGCGCTGGTGCTTCCCCTGCCGGCGGCGGCGCAGGTGGACCGCCTCCCGCCGGCGGTGGCGGCGCGGATCGCGGCCATGGGGCCGGTCTGGACCCCCGAGGTGAACCGGGAGACGCGGGCGCTGTTCGCGGCGATCCCCAACGCCTCCACCGAGGGGCTGACGGTGACGAAGGACGTGCCCTACGGCCCGGATGCCCGGCACCTGCTGGACGTCTACGTGCCCGCGACGGCCGCCGCGGGATCCCGGCCGGTGCTGCTGTTCGTCCACGGCGGCGGCTTCGTCCGGGGGGAGCGGGAGGCGAACATCCCGGCCTACGCCGCCCGCAACGGGATGGTCGGCGTGTCCATGACCTACCGGCTGGCGCCCGCCCACCCGTATCCCGCGGGGGCACGGGACGTCGGCGCCGCGGTGGCCTGGGTGCGGGCCAACGCGGCGCGGCTGGGGGCCGACCCCGCGAGGATCGTCGTGTTCGGCCATTCCGCCGGGGCGACGCACGTCGCGTCCTGGGCGATGGACCCGGCGGTGCATCCGGCGGAGGGGCCGGGCATCGCGGGGGCGATCCTCGGCAGCGGGTTGCTGCGCATGGCGGCCGAACGGGAGGACCGGAGCCGCAACGAGAGCAACCGGGCCTATTTCGGGGATGACGAGGCGCTCTATGCCGCGCGATCGCCGATGACCCACGTGCCGCGCGGCCGGGTGCCGGTGCTGCTGTTCAACGGGGAGTTCGACCCCGCCAACCTCGCGGCGCCGACCGTGGAGATGGCGAGCCTGATCTGCTGGCGGGACGGCCGGTGCCCGCGGCTGGTCCAGCTGCGCGGCCACAACCACCTGTCGGAGATCATCGCCATCGGCACCGCCGACGACGAGCTGGGCGGGGAGATCCTGCGCTTCGTGCGCGACCCCCGCTGAGGGGGCCGCGGCGGCGGTTCAGGCGGCGGTCGCGGCCGCCAGCATCGCGCGGGCGCCGGCCACGCGCTCCATCGCCGCATCCTGCGCGGTCGGGGAGGCGTCGGCGCCCGCCATCGCGGCCTGCGCCTCGGCCAGCCGGCGTTCGGCCTCGGTGCGGGACAGGCTCGCCACCGGCGTCGCCTCGTCCGCCAGCACCGTCACCCGCGTCGGCGCGATCTCGGCGAAGCCGCCCATGACGAACAGGCGCTCCGTTTCCGCCCCGTTCTCCCGCACCCGGATGACGCCGCCGCGGAGGGTGACGATCATCGGCGCGTGGCCCGGCAGCACGCCCATCTCCCCCTCGGCCGCGGGGATGGTGACCATCTCCACGGGGCGCGAGAGGAGGAGGCGCTCCGGCGAGACGAGTTCGAGGTCGAAGGTCGCCATGTCAGGCCGCGACCTTGAGGGTCTCGGCCTTCTTCACCGCGTCCTCGATCGTGCCGACCATGTAGAAGGACGCTTCCGGCAGATGGTCGTATTCGCCGGCGACGATGCCCGCGAAGGAGCGGATCGTGTCCTCCAGCTTGCAGAAGACGCCCGGCGTGCCCGTGAACACTTCCGCGACGTGGAAGGGCTGCGACAGGAAACGCTGGATCTTCCGGGCGCGGGCCACGATGAGCTTGTCCTCTTCCGACAGCTCGTCCATCCCGAGGATCGCGATGATGTCCTGCAGCGACTTGTAGGTCTGCAGCACCCGCTGCACCTCGCGCGCCGTGCGGTAGTGCTCGTCGCCCACCACGCGCGGGTCGAGCGCC
>CAXVWQ010000519.1:0-6862 GCA_964263755.1 Roseomonas sp.
GAGGCGGCGGCGCTCCTCGCGCCGGAACCGGTCTCCATCCTCCCCGGCGTCGGCCCGACCTACGCGGCGCGCCTGCACGCCATGGGCTTCTCCACCCTCGGCCAGTTGCAGTCCCTCTCCCCGCGGGAGGCGGCGCGGCGCCTCGGGGAGGACGGCGCCACCCTCGTCCTCCGCGCCCGCGGGGTGGACGACCGCCGGGTGACGGTGGAGCGCGACACGAAGTCCGTCTCCGCCGAGACGACCTTCAACACCGACCTGTCCACCGTGGAGGCGCTGTCGCCGGTGCTGTGGCGCCTCTGCGAACGGGTCGCCCGCCGCCTGTCGGAGAAGAACCTCGCGGCCGGCGGCGTCGTGCTCAAACTCAAGACGGCCCGCTTCGCCTCCCGCACCCGCCACGCCCGCCTGCCCTCCGGCGCCACCCGCGTGCCGCAGACCCTGTTCGACGCCGCCATGCCCCTGCTGCGACGGGAAGCCGACGGCACTCCCTTCCGCCTCATCGGCATCGGCGCCTCTCCGGTGGTGGAGGATGCGGACGCCGACCGCGGCGACCTCGCCGACCCCGAGGCGCCGAAGCGCGCCGCGCGCTGGGCGGCGATGGAATCACTGCGCGCCCGGTTCGGGGACGCCGCCGTCGCCACGGGGCGCGGCTTCGGCGCGAAGGTCAGGGGCTGACGCCGACCCGCCCCACGACGATCGCCACGATCAGCCCGATCCCCACATCCACCGCGACGAGCGCCAGCGCGGGTCCCGCCGAGAGCCGCAGCGCCGTCCGCGCCACGTAGAACTCCAGCCACAGCGCGTAGCCGAAGGCCACGAGCCCCGCGACGGGCGCGTAGGCCGCCGGCAGCAATCCCCCGACGAGGATCCCCGCCAGCAGCGCCGCGTACTGCGCGAGGTTCGCCCAGTTCCAGGCCGCGATGAACGGCCCCCAGTGCGCCTCCCGCCCGAAGGCCGTCGCGAAGCGCAGCGAGGCCAGCGGGAAGGCCACCCAGGCGAGGGCGTAGGCGATGAACTCCGCCGCCAGCCGCACCGGCGTGATCCCCTCCGCCCCCGCGAGGCGGATGCCGAGGAACACCGGCAGCCCGATCGCCGCCGCCCAGAACGACCGCAGCGCGGCGTCGGAGGACAGGTGGGCCCAGAAGAACCCCTCCGGCCGGCCGCGCGCCAGGAGCCACGCGGCCCGCAGGCCGCCGATCACCTGGACGGCGGGGGTGATCCGGCCGCTCAGGCGCCGGGCCCCGACACGCATTCCCGGATGACCGCGCGGTAGAGGTCCGTCAGGGCCCGCAGTTCCGCGACGGGCGTGGACTCGTCCACCTTGTGCATCGTGCTCCCCACCGCGCCGAGTTCCGCCACGGGACAGAGCCGCGTGATGAACCGCGCGTCCGACGTGCCGCCGCCGGTGTCCAGCTTCGGTTCCACCCCCGTCGCGCCCCGCACGGCGCGCCGCAGGGCGTCCATGAACGGGCCGGGCTGCGTCAGGAACGCCTCGCCGGAACACTCGAAGGTCGCGTCGTGGTCCGGCGCCTCCGCCGCCAGCGCCGCCCGGACCCAGGCCTCCAGCGACGCGGCCGTGTGGCCGTCGTTGAACCGGACGTTCAGCCGCGCCGTCGCCCGGGGCGGGACGATATTGCCGGTGGGGTTGCCCACGTCGAAGGTCGTCACCTGCACGGTGCTCGCCCCGAACCACTCGCTCCCCGAGTCCAGTGGTTCGGCCGTCAACCGGTGCAGCACCCGCACCAGCCGGTGCACCGGGTTGTCCGCCCGGTCGGGGTAGGCGACGTGTCCCTGCACGCCATTGACCGTGATCGCGGCGGAGAGCGAGCCGCGCCGCCCCACCTTGATCGTGTCGCCCAGCCGGGCCCCGCTCGTCGGTTCGCCCACGAGGCACATCGTCGGGACGTGCCCGTTCTCCCGCATCCAGTCGAGGACGCGGACGGTGCCGTCCGTCGCCACCCCCTCCTCGTCCCCCGTGATGAGGAGCGACAGGGTGGCGTGCCCTCCCTCCCCCGCCGCGATGGCCCCCGCCAGCGCCGCGACCCAGGCCGCGACGCCGCCCTTCATGTCCACCGCCCCGCGGCCATACAGCACGTCACCCTCCACCACCGCGTCGAAGGGCGGGTGGCGCCAGCCCTCCCCCGGCGGCACCACGTCCACGTGCCCCGCGAAGCACAGGTGCGGGCCGTTCCCGGAGCCGGGCCGGATGGCGAAGAGGTTCTCGACCACCCCGAAGCGCAGCCGGTGGCAGGTGAACCCCAGGGGCCGCAGCGCCGCCTCCAGCACCACCATCGCGCCGGCATCGGCTGGGGTGACGGAGGCGCAGCGGATCAGGTCGCGCGCCAGGGGAAGCGGGTCGGTCATACGCGGCGGCACATGAACTCGCGCGTCGCGCGCAGCGCCTCCGGCGTCGCTGCCCGCGCCAGCGCCAGCAGGGGCGGGCAATCGCCGGGTCCCGGCCCCCGCCCGCCCGGCTGCCAGTCCCCCGGCCGGCCGGAGGGCGTGGCGTCCCGGTAGAACACCTGGTGCGTGTCGAGGAACGCCCCGTAGACGAACGGGCCGAGCACGATCACGGCCCCGAAGACGAGGAACACGCGGAGCGGCGTGACCATCAGTCGCGCAGCAGGTCGTTGATGGAGGTCTTGGACCGCGTCCCCTCGTCCACCCGCTTCACGATCACCGCGCAGTACAGCGACGGCCCCGGCGACCCGTCCGGCAGCGCCTTGCCCGGCAGGTTGCCCGGCACGACGACGGAATAGGGCGGCACGCGGCCGACGAAGACCTCCCCCGTCGTCCGGTCCACGATCTTCGTGGAGGCGGAGATGAAGACGCCCATGGAGAGGACGGAGCCACGGCCGACGATCACGCCCTCCACCACCTCGGACCGGGCGCCGATGAAGCAGTCGTCCTCGATGACCACGGGGTTGGCCTGGAGGGGTTCCAGCACCCCCCCGATCCCGACCCCCCCGGACAGGTGGACGTTCTTCCCGATCTGCGCGCAGGAGCCGACGGTCGCCCAGGTGTCCACCATCGTCCCCCGGTCCACGTAGGCGCCGAGGTTCACGAAGGACGGCATGAGGATGACGTTCGGCGCGATGTAGGCGGACCGCCGCACGACGGCGCCGGGAACGGCGCGGAACCCCGCCTCCCGGAACCGGTTCTCGCCCCAGCCCGCGAACTTGAGGGGAACCTTGTCGTAGGCCACGCCGGGTGCGCCGGCGGCGCCCATGATCGCGCTGTCCTCCAGCCGGAAGGACAGCAGGACGGCCTGCTTCAGCCAGCCGTTGACGCGCCAGCCGCCCTCCCCGTCCGGTTCGGCGACGCGGGCGGCGCCGGAATCCAGCGCCTCCAACACCGCCTCCACCGCGTCCCGGTCCTCGCCCCCCGTGGCGGGCGTCAGGTCGGCGCGCCGCTCCCAAAGGGCCTCGATGCGGCTGCGGAGGGCGGGAAGGTCCATCGGGGCGGGGGCATCCGTTGCGGGCCGCGTGGGGATGGCGCGCGGCGGGCGGGGTGTCAACGCGGGCACGGGTGGCATCAGAGGTGGCGCGGGACGTCCATGCTCTGGTGCAGCACCCGGATGATCTCGATGGTGCCGTCCTTCACGTCATGGAACACGAAGTGCCGCCCGACGCGAAGGCGGAAGCAGTCGCCGAGTGACCGGCCTTGCTGGCTGCCGGTCCGCAGCGCCTCAAAGCTTCGCAGGATGTCGCCGACGTAGCGATCGGCCTGCGTCTCCGACCACCGCCTCGCCGTATGGTCCCAGACGTCTCGAAGGTCGTCGGCGGCACGGGCACGAACATGGCAGGAAGCACGCCTACGCGGCATGCTTGCGATGAAGCGAGGAAAGGAACTCCTCCGGGTCGAATTCGGTGAGGAGGGGTGCCGACCGGCCCTCCTCGATGGCAGCTTCCAGCACGTTGATCTTCCGTTCCCGCTCCTCGAGCAGGCGAAGTCCTTCCCGCACGACTTCGCTGGCGGAAGCGTAGCGCCCCGTCTCGACCTGTTCCTCGATGAACCGGGCGAAGTGGTCGCTCAGAGCGACCGACGTGTTGCGACCCGACATGATGTGAACCTCCGCGGATCGCATTACCAATTTTTGGTAACCGCCGCAACGAGGTTCGTCAGGACTTGATCAGCGTCCCCGCCCCGCCCTCCGTGAACAGCTCCGCCAGCACCGCGTGCGGCACCCGCCCGTCGAGGATCACCGCCGCCTGCACGCCGCGCTCCACCGCGTAGATGCAGGTCTCGACCTTCGGGATCATGCCGCCGGAGATCCAGCCCTCCGCGATGCCCGCGCGCACCTCGGCGAGCGTCATCTCGGGGATGTGGGCCCCGTCCGGCCCGCGCACGCCCGGCACGTCCGTCAGCATGAGCATCCGCACCGCCTTCAGCGCCCCGGCGATGGCGCCCGCCACCGTGTCGGCGTTGATGTTGTAGGTCTGCCCGTCCGCGCCGACGCCAACCGGGGCGACCACCGGCACGATGTCCGCCCCGATCAGGAGTTCCAGCACGCGCGTCTCGACGTGCTCCGGCTCCCCCACGAAGCCGAGGTCCAGCACGCGTTCGATGCTGCTCCCGGGGTCGCGGACCGTGCGGGTGACCTTCCGCGCGCGGATGAGGTTCCCGTCCTTGCCGGAGATGCCCACCGCGATGACGCCGGCCCGGGTGATCGCCTCCGCCACCTGCTTGTTGACGGTGCCGGCGAGAACCATCTCGACGACGTCGACCATCCCCTCGTCGGTCACGCGCAGCCCGTCCACGAAGGTGGACTGCACGTCGAGACGCTTGAGCATGGCGTTGATCTGCGGCCCGCCGCCATGGACCACCACAGGCGACACGCCGACCTGCTCCAGCAAGGCGATGTCGCGGCCGAAGCGAAGGGCGGATTCCTCCTCCCCCATCGCGTGGCCGCCGTATTTCACCACCACGATCTGGTCGTCGTAGCGTTTGAGGAAGGGCAGGGCGCCGGCCAGGATGGCCATCTGATCATGAGCGGTGATGGACATCGGGCTTCCGTGCGGGCTGGCGCGGCGGGCCTAGCGGGGGTGTCCGGGAAGGGTCAAGGTCCCGTCGCCCGCGGTGTCGGCCGCCGGAACCGCACCGCGCGTCACGGGTTGCCAGACCGGAATCCTGGCGCCCATGGTCCTCAACCGACAGATCGCTCACGGACACTGCCCGGCGTTCGTGCAACCCTCGAATGGGCTTCCCTCATGGAAAATCCGATTGCCACGACCCTGCGAACGCTGCGGGAAGTCACGAACCATCCCCTGAACCGATCCAACCGGATCGGTGCCGCCGCGCGTTACTTCGGGTGGAACCTCGGGCGCCGCTTGCTGGACGCCGAGTATGTCCTGCCACTGGCGGGCGGCGCCGAGATCATCCTGTCGAACGCCGAGAACTACGCGACGTTGGCCTACACGGAGGGCTTGTGGGACTACGCCGACATGCTGTTCCTCCTGCATCTGTTACGTCCCGACGACTTGTTCGTGGATGTGGGCGCGAACGTCGGTGCTTACTCCGTTCTCGCCAGCCGTGTCGCGAAGGCCCGGGTGATAGCCGTCGAGCCGGTGCCGGCCACCTACGCGAAGCTCTGCCGGAACCTGCGCCTGAACGATGTCGCCAACGGCCCCGTCGAGGCCTTGAACGTCGGGCTGGCCGACCGGCCGGGAACGCTGAGCTTCACCGCCACGCAGGGCGGCTTGAACCACGTCCAGATCGAGGGGCGGGGAAACACCTCGGCCGAGGGCGGCGTGGCGGTGGAGGTCCGCACCCTCGACGAGATCCTGGCCGGCCGCGTGCCGCGGGCCGTGAAGCTCGACGTCGAGGGGTATGAGCTGCACGTGCTGCGCGGGGCGGGGCGAAGCTTCGCATCGCCGGGACTCGAGGCCCTCGTGGTCGAACTCAACGGAAGCGGCGACCGTTACGGTCACCCGGACGCGGACGTCCACGCCGCCATGAGCGCCTTCGGCTTCACGCCGCACGACTACGATCCCGCGGCCCGACGCCTCACGACCCGGTCGGATTACAACCGGGAGGGATTCAACACGATCTACGTCCGGTCCGACGCCGCCGACAGCGTCGGCCGACGGCTCACCGAGGCCGCGAAGGTCGTGCTGCGCGACGGACGGTCCTTCTAGCCACGGCGGCGCCCCCGACGGATCCTGGCACGGTGGGCCGGGCCGCGATCCCTTGTCGCCTATTCCGCGAGGTCGGCGATCTCCGCCCGCAGTTCCGGGATGCCCGTGCCCTTCGCGGCGGAGGTCGTGACCACCCGCGGGAAGGCCGCGGTGTGGGTGCGGACGAGTTCCGCCGCCTCCTCCTGCCGCCGCAGCAGCCGGGACGCCGGCTTCGTGTCGTCCGCCTTCGTCAGGACGATCTGAAACGGCACGGCGGCTTCGCCCAGCAGGTCCATCGCGGCGCGGTCGCCGTCCTTCGTCTCGATGCGCGCGTCGAGCAGCAGGATCACGCGGCGCAGCGTCGCGCGGCCGCGGAGGTAGTCGAACATCAGCCCCTGCCAGTCCTCCTTCACCGCCTTGCCGGCCTTGGCGAAGCCGTAGCCCGGCATGTCCACGAGGGTGAGGCGCTTGGCGCCATCGCCGCCGAGTTCGAAGAAGTTGAGCTGCCGCGTCCGGCCGGGGGTGTGGGACACCCGGGCCAGGGCGTTCTGCCCCGTCAGCGCGTTGACGAGCGACGACTTGCCGACGTTGGAGCGGCCGCAGAACGCGACTTCCGGCAGCCCGGCGTCCGGCAGCTTGTCGATCTGCTGCGCCGCGAAGACAAAGCGGCAGGGCCGGGCGAAGAGGAGGCGCCCCGCTTCCAGCCGAGCCGCCTCCTCCTCGGGCGTCGTCATGTCCGCCCCCTCAAG
>CAXVWQ010000520.1:0-6039 GCA_964263755.1 Roseomonas sp.
CGAGAGATCCTTCGCCTGGTTCGGACGGTGCCGCCGCCTGGCCCGCGACCACGAGGCAACCACCAGCTCCGCCGTCGCCTTCTTCACCCTCGCCGCCACCATGATCCTCGTCAGGCGGATGGCCCAGCCGTTATGCAACGGTCACTGAGAGGGTCAGAGTGCCGGAAAGGCCGCATCCCGCCGGACAGGTTCCCCGGGCAGAATCGGAAGCCGCTCAACGTTAGTGTTGACAAAATCCATTATTGTCGGCAATTTTTCTCCGGAGTGATAGCGAGGTGCGTCATGACGAATCGGGGGGGTCCACGGCGCCGCGCCGTGCTGGCAGCGGGGCCGGCTGCCATGCTGGTCGTGCCGGCTGTGGCGCAAGCGCCTGTGCCGGCCGGGGCGACACCCCTTCAGGTCGCCTCCATCGGTGGCTTCCACATCGGCGGCGCTGTGCGGACGCTGAGCGGCTTACCGGTGCGCGAGGTGCGCCTCACCGCTTCCGGCCCGGTGCGCCAAGTGGACGCGAACGGTGATTTTCTCGTGGGGCAGATGTACGTGCAGTACGTGCGCCTCGCCGCACCCCGCGGCAGGCATCCATTGCTGTTGTGGCATGGCGGCGGTCTTAGCGGTGCCTGCTGGGAGGACACGCCGGACGGCCGCCCGGGTTGGCAGAACTTCTTCCTGCGAGCCGGGCACGATGTATATGTGAGTGACGCGTTCGAGCGCGGTCGTAGCGGCTGGCCCCGCTATCCTGAGGTGGTGCCGGACGAACCGCTGTTCCGCAGCTTGCGCGACGCCTGGAACGTCTTCCGTTTCGGCCCGCCCGAGGGCTACTCCGTTGATCCTGAGCAGCGCCGCCCCTTCCCCGGGTCCCGCTTTCCCGTGCGCCACCTGGAGAACCTCGGTCGTCAAGCGGTGCCGCGCTGGTCCAGCACCGATCCGTTGATCCAGGCCGCGTATGACGCCTACCTGGCACGGGTCGGCCCGGCGGTGATCGTGGTGCACAGCCAGGGTGTGGCCTTCGCGCTGACCGCGGCGTTGCGCCAGCCCGACAAGGTGGCGGCGATCGTCGCCGTGGAGGGCTCCGGCGCCCCGGATCCGGCAGCGGTCGAGATGGCGCGCATGCGGGGCATTCCGCTGCTGGTCGTCTGGGGGGATTACCTGCACGTCAGCCCCTGGCCCGCCTACAAGGCCAGCGTGGACCGCTTTGCCGCAGCGCTCCGCGCAGCCGGGGGTTCGGCGGACACGCTTGATCTTCCAGCCCGCGGTATCCCGGGCAACTCGCACAATGTCATGCAGGACACCAACAGCGATGAGGTCGCCGGGCTCGTGCAGGACTGGCTCGTGACGAAGGGGCTGCTGCGCTGACCCTGGAGGGCAGCTGGCCTTGGCGGGGGAGCACCGCGCGGCGGATGTTCAGCACGGCAGCGATCGGACATGGAACGCCGGCTCGGTCATGGACCGCGTCGGTCACGGCGGTGATGCTTCTCACCGCCCTTCGCGCTGCGTTTCCGTTATGGCGATCTGGCTCCGCAGCAGGTTCTCCCGTCCCCGGGCGACATGGCGCCGCATGAGGTGTTCCGCGGCATCCGGATCCCGTCGTTCGATGGCCTGGAGGATCGCCAGGTGTTCCTCGGTGGCCTGTTCCGCCCGGCTGCCGATCGCGACGGAGCGGAGGCGGAACACCCGCAGGATCGCGTAGAGGTCCCGGCAGAGCAGTTCATAGATCCAGGGATTCCGGCTGCCGCGCACGATCTGGACGTGAAAGTCGTTATCGCCCGTTCCTTGCCGGAAGACGCCGCCCAGCCCATCCGTCTCGATGGTTCGGTCATAGGCCTTGAGGCATGCGCGCAACTGGCGCGTCTCGCGGAGAGACATCTCCTCGGCCGCCTGCCGGCAAGCCATTCCTTCCAACGCCTCCCGCACCATCAGGATCTGTCCGAGATCGGCAAGGCTCGGGTTGATGACCCGGACGCCGGCAAAGGGCGTGCGTTCCAGGAGACGGCGGCCTTCGAGGGTTCGTACCGCTTCCCGCAGGGCACCGCGCCTGATGCCGAACCGTGAACACAGAGCCTGCTCGGAGAGGCGCTCTCCCGGGCCGACCTCGCCGGACACGATCGCACCCTCCAACTGGGTGACCGCCGCATCCACCAGGGCGCGTGTTCCCGCAGACTCTTCCCTATCAGACGACACGATCAGGACCTCCGAATTAGTGTTGACAACATAGTAGCATTGTCGGCAATCCTTTGGAAATCCACGATGCGATTGGAGTGCGTCCCCTGTACCGTGAGATGGTCGGGTTGCTGTGGTGACCATGTCAGCGAGTGACGATCGATGAAGGGAGAAAACTTCGTGTGCGCCCTCTCTTCCTCACTGGAACGTGGCTCTCGATGCTGGATGCGCTGAACCACCGCACGAAGGATGGTGCAATCGATCCCCGCCTCCTCTTCCTCGCTGCCCTCCGGCGGAAGGCGCTCTGGCTCTCCACCTGGACGATCCATCACGCCAACCACCTGCGGGCGGGCGGGGATGGGGTGAAGGTGGGGGGGCACCAGGCGTCCTCGGCGTCCATGGCGCATATCCTCACCGCGCTCTACCTCGCGGTGCTGCGGCCGGAGGACCGGGTGGCGGTGAAGCCGCACGCGGCGCCGGTGTTCCACGCGCTGATGTATCTCCTCGGCCGCCAGACCCGCGACAAGCTCGAACGCTTCCGCGGGTTCGGCGGCGCTCAGTCCTGCCCGTCCCGCACGAAGGACACGGCGGACGTGGACTTCTCCACGGGCTCCGTCGGGCTCGGCGTGGCGCAGACGCTCTTCTCCTCCCTCACGCAGGACTACCTGCGCCTGAAGGGGATGGGGTCGGGACCGGAGGGGCGGATGGTCGCGCTCCTCGGCGATGCCGAGATGGACGAGGGGAACATCCACGAGGCGCTGATGGAGGGCTGGAAGCACGGCCTCCGCAACACGTGGTGGGTCGTGGACTACAACCGGCAGAGCCTCGACGCGGTGGTGCGGGAAGGGCTTTGGGAGAAGCACGAGGCGACGTTCCGCAACTTCGGCTGGGACGTGGTCGTGCTGCGCCACGGATCGCTGCAACGGGCGGCCTTCGCGGAGCCGGGCGGCGAGCGGCTGCGGGACTGGATCGAGGCGGCGCCGAACACGCTCTACTCCGCGCTGACCTTCCAGGGCGGCGCGGCGTGGCGGCGGCGGCTGCTCGACGATCTGGGGGACCAGGGAGACGTGTCCGCGCTGCTGGCACGGCGGTCGGACGACGCGTTGGCCGAACTCATGGGCAACCTCGGCGGCCACGACCTGCCGATGCTGCTGGAGGCCTTCGAGGCGGCCCGCGCCCATGACCGGCCGACCTGCTTCATCGCCTACACCATCAAGGGCCACGGGCTGCCGCTCGCGGGCCACAAGGACAACCACGCGGGGCTGCTGACGCCCGCGCAGCTCGACGGCTTCCGCCGCGCGATGGGCGTGCGGGAAGGGCACGAGTGGGACCTCTTCGAGGGGCTGGACGTGCCGGAGGCGGAACTGCGCCGCTTCCTCGCGGCCGTGCCCTTCGCCACCCGCCCGCGCCACCGGCGTTCCGCCCCAACCATCCCCGTACCGGACGTGGGGCCGGCGCCGTCGCAGCCCGTCATGTCCACGCAGGGGGGCTTCGGGCTGATCCTGCACGAGATCGCGAAGTCCGACAGCGAAATGGCGCGGCGCATCGTCACGACCTCGCCCGACGTCACCGTCTCCACCAATCTCGGGCCGTGGGTGAACCGCCGCCGGGTCTTCGCGCGGGCGGAACTCGCGGACGCGTTCAAGCGGGAACGCATCCCCTCCACCTTCGACTGGCACTTCTCGCCCTCGGGCCAGCACATCGAACTCGGCATCGCCGAGATGAACCTGTTCCTCAACCTGTCGGCCCTGGGGTTGGCGCACGACACCTTCGGGGAACGGCTCATCCCCATCGGCACGCTCTACGACCCGTTCATCGCGCGCGGGTTGGATGCGCTGAACTACGCCTGTTACCAGGGAGCGCGGTTCCTCCTCGTCGCCACCCCCTCCGGCGTCACGCTCGCGCCCGAAGGCGGGGCGCACCAGTCCGCCAACACGCCGCTCATTGGCATGGCGCAGGACGGGCTGGCGTGCTGGGAACCGGCCACGGTCGATGAACTCGCGGTGCTGATGCGCCACGCCTTCTCCCACGTGCAGGCGGAGGAGGGCGGGTCGGTGTATCTCCGCCTCTCCACCCGGCCGCTGGAGCAGCCGCGGCGGGCGATGACGCCGGACCTCGCGGCGAGGATCGTCGCGGGCGGCTACTGGCACCGCCGCCCCGGTCCGAACGCCTCGGTGGCGGTGGTCTGCTGCGGGGCCGTGATGCCGGAGGCCGTCGAGGCCGTCGGGCTGATGGCGGAGGACCGGCGCGACGTGGGGCTGCTGGCTGTCACCTCGCCCGACCGGCTCCAAGCCGATTGGAACGCCGCCCTGCGGGCGAGGGAGGCCGGGACGGCGGCGGAGAGCCACGTCGAGGCGCTCCTCTCGGTGGTCCCGCCCGGCGCCGCCCTCGTCACGGTGCTGGACGCCCACCCCGCCACCCTCGCCTGGCTCGGCGCCGTGAGCGGCCATCGCGTCCGCGCCCTCGGCGTGGAGCACTTCGGCCAGACCGGCACCGTCGCCGACCTCTACCGCCACCACGGCCTGGACACCGCCGCCATCATGCGCGCCGCCGAGGCAGTGGCCCCGGGACGGCCCGCGCGGCATCTCAGGGCCGTGTGACGGGAAACCGCGAACGTAAACACGGAGGGAAACGAACCATGTCACCGCACACGCGCCGCACGCTTCTCGCGGCACCCCTGGCCTTCGCCGTCCCACGCATCGCCCGTGGGCAGGCTGCTTGGCCGTCCGGTCCCATCCGGCTCGTCGCGCCTTTCCCCCCGGGCGGTAGCGCGGACCTCATCTGCCGGCTGGTCCAGGCGCCCCTGCAAGCCTCCCTCGGCGTGCCGGTGGTGATCGAGAACCGGCCGGGCGGCAGCGGCGCGCTCGGGACGGCCATGGTGGCCCGCGCCCCTGCCGACGGGCAGACCTTCGTGCTCGTCTTCGACAGCCACGTGGTGAATCCCGCGCTGAACCCCACGCTCGGCTTCGACCCGGCGCGGGACCTTCGCGCGGTCATGCTCGTCGCCACCGCGCCGATGCTCGTTGCCACGGCAACTGCGAAACCCTGGGCCGACCTCGGCCCGCTGATCGCGCGCGCCCGGACGGCGCCGGACACCGTGACCTACGGCACCATCGGCGTCGGCAGCCTCGCGCACCTGACGATGGAGCGCGTCCAGGGCGTCACCGGCACGCGCATGACGCACGTCCCCTACCGCGGCGGCGGGTCGTTGAGCACGGCCGCCATGGCGGGCGAGGTGGACATGGCGGTCGCGAGCGTGGTCGGGCTCGGCGGCCTCGTCGGCACCTCGCTCCGCGCCCTCGCGCAGAGCGGTGCGGCCCGTTCGGCCGCCAGGGCCGACGTGCCGACGATCATCGAGAGCGGCGTGCCCGGCGTCTCCGCGGAGGCGTTCTGGGGCTTCCTCGCGCCCGCGGGCGTGCCGGACGCCATCATCGCCCGCTTCCACGCCGCCCTCGCGGCCGCGCTGCGCGAGCCCGCCGTCCGTGGGCCGCTCGTCGGGCAGGGATGCGACGTGATCGCCTCCTCGCCGGAGGACTTCGCGCGCCTCCTGGAGGAGCAGGCGGCGGTCTGGCTCCGGGTGGTGCGCGAGCGAAACATCACCGCGCACTGATCGCCCCGCCACCGAACTGGAGACCGAAGACCATGCCCTACGTCATCGCCGACGACCTGCCGGACGCGCCCGCGGGGGTGCGGTTCCGGGCGCTGCTGGACCGGCCGGGCATCCTGCGGCTGCCGGGGGCGCATACGGGGATCGCGGCGCTGCTGGCGAAGCGGGCGGGGTTCGAGGGGCTGTACATGTCCGGCGCGGCGATGTCGGCGACGATGGGGTTGCCGGACCTCGGGATGATCACGGTGGATGACGTGTGCTGGTACGTCCGGCAG